>VGDO01000025.1 GCA_016869645.1 Alphaproteobacteria bacterium | reverse complement strand
TCGCGCAGGTCAATCGAGTAAGGTTTGCCCATCCATGCTGGCCTCCACTCCAGCCATCATGGTGAATCACATCCGGAAAAGTTTGGGAATCCCCTTTCCGATTCAACCTGATTTCAACCCGCTCTAGAACGCGAGCCCGGACGTCGATAACGAACGGGGCGCCTGTGAGCGCCCCGGTTCTGCCGTTGATGGGTATCGGCGAGTTCAGGTGACCGCCTGAACTTCGGTCACCTCGGGGACATAGTGCTTCAGCATGTTCTCGATACCCATCTTGAGAGTCGCGGTCGAACTCGGACAGCCCGAACACGAGCCCTGCATGTGCAGGAAGACCACGCCATTCTCGAAACCGCGGAATATGATATCGCCGCCGTCCTGGGCAACCGCGGGGCGCACGCGCGTATCGAGCAGCTCCTTGATGGTCTGCACGATCTCGCTGTCTTCGCCCTCGCTCGCCGCAGCGGACGGCTCGGACGGCAGGATGATCGGACGACCGGCGGTGAAGTGCTCCATGATGACGCCGAGGATGGCCGGCTTCAGCAGGTGCCATTCTTTGTCGATGCCCTTGGTGACGGTGATGAAGTCACCGCCGAAGAACACGCCGGTCACGCCCTCGACCTGGAACAAGCGCTCAGCGAGCGGCGATTTGGCGGCGGTCGTCACATTGGGAAAATCGGCGGTTCCCGCTTCCATGACCGTGCGGCCCGGCAGGAATTTCAGCGTTGCTGGATTGGGCGTCTGCTCGGTCTGAATAAACATGGCATCACCTCATGCAGGGGGTCGGCCACACCCGGCCGGCCCGCCTCATAAATGGGCCAGCGCGAGCGCCATATCAACCCCAAATAAAGTCAGGGATTGCAAGCCGCTAATTGTCGGAATGTCATGGCGAATCCGTCTCGATCGAATAGACATCGTTTGGCGACACGCCCAGGTCGATCGCCACCTTGGCGCACACCAGCAGCACCACGATGGCGAGACCGAGACGGCCGTACTCCGGCCGCAGCCGGTGGGCATACCGCGCACCAAACTGCGCACCGACGACACCGCCCACCAGCAGCAGGACGGACAGGTAGATGTCTACGGTCTGCGTGGTGATGGCCTGCATCCACGTGGTCGCCGCGGTCACGAAGATGATTTGAAACAGCGACGTTCCAGCGACCATCCGGCTCGGCATGCCGAGCAGATAGATCATGGCCGGCACCATGATGAAGCCGCCGCCGACGCCCATGATCGCGACCAGGACGCCGACTACGAAACCGAGGCCGAGCGGCAAGATCGCGCTGATGTAGAGCCGCGAGCGCGGAAAGCGCATGCGCAACGGCAGACCGTGGAGCCAGGAATGCGTATGCAGTCTGCTGCGCGCAGCCACGGCACGGGTACGCCGGAGGATGGTCGACAGGCTTTCGGTCAGCATCATGCCGGCGATCAGGCCAAGAAAGATGACGTAAAGGATCGCCACGACCAGGTCGAAGTGACCCCATTGGCGCAACAAAGAGAACGCCGCGACGCCGAGAGCCGACCCGGCAAGTCCGCCGACCAGCAGCACGGAGCCCATGCGCAGATCGACATTGCCGCGCTGCCAATGGGCGAGGACGCCGGACACCGACGAGCCCACCAGCTGATCGGCTTGGGTGGCGACGGCGACGTCGCTGGGCACGCCGAGGAAGATGAGAAGCGGCGTCGACAGGAATCCGCCGCCCACGCCGAACACGCCGGACAGGAACCCGACGCCGGCGCCGACCACCAGGATCAAGACGACATCGACCGATACACCGGCGATCGGCAGGTAGACGTGGACCACGTTGCGATCCTCCTGCCCCCCGCCGCCGCCATCTTAGCCTATGGCCCGCGCCAATGCGCGCACAGAACTTCCGCTCGTTTTGGCCGGCGGCCTCAGATCACGGGCGAAGGAAACCCACGATGTCGTGCACCTCGCGCAGGATCGGCGTCGCGATCGCCCGCGCACGCTCGGCACCGTCGCGCAACGCGGCGTCGACGAAGCTCGGATCGGTGGTCAGCCGCTTCATTTCCGCGCCGATCGGACCCAATACATGGACCGCCAGGTCGGCCAACGACTGCTTGAACGTCGAGAATTGCGCGCCGCCGAATTCACCGAGGACGTCGGCGTTCGTCCTGCCCGACAGGGCGGCATAGATATCGACGAGGTTGGCCGCCTCCGGGCGCTTTTCCAACCCTGCCACTTCCGTCGGCAACGGTTCGGGATCGGTCTTGGCCTTGCGGATCTTCTGCGCGATGGCGTCGGCATCATCGGTCATGTTGATGCGCGAATAGTCCGAGGCATCCGACTTGCTCATCTTCTTGGTGCCGTCGCGCAGGCTCATGACGCGCGCCGCCTCGCCGAAGATCTGCGGCTCCGGCAGCGGAAAGAATTCGACGCCGAACTGGCTGTTGAAGGCCTTGGCGATATCGCGCGTCAGTTCGAGGTGTTGCTTCTGGTCCTCGCCGACGGGCACGTGAGTGGCCTTGTGGACGAGGATGTCGGCGGCCATCAGCACCGGATAGGCATAGAGGCCGACGCTGGCGTTCTCGCGGTTCTTGCCCGCCTTTTCTTTGAATTGCGTCATGCGATTGAGCCAGCCGAGCCGCGCGACGCAGCTGAAGATCCAGGCGAGCTCGGCATGTGCCGCGACCTGGCTCTGATTGAACACGATGTGCTTCTTCGGATCGATTCCCGCCGCGATCAGACCCGCCGCGACCTCCCGTGTCGCCGCGCGCAATGCCTGCGGGTCCTGCTCGATCGTGATGGCATGCAGATCGACGACGCAGTAGATGCATTCGAATTCCTGCTGCAATCGCACCCAATTCCGAATGGCGCCGAGGTAGTTGCCAAGATGCAGGTTGCCGGTGGGCTGCACGCCCGAGAAGATGCGGTTCATGTCGGAGCCGAACGGATCGAGGGACGATTGCTCGCGGGTCGGACCCGCGAGGCCGGCTGTTATCGCTGCTGACGCGCGGCGGGTCAAGCCGCCTCATGCGACCGCCGCGGCGGCTAGCGCGGCGAGGCCTGTTCCGGCCGCTCCGACCGCTTGAGCATGCGCCCCAGCTCGGCCAGCCGGGCCGCGCCAACCAGCTGGGCGACGAAAGCGAACACGAGCAGGCCGAGCAGGATCAGGGCCGCCAGTGCCGCGATCCTGTGCACGGTCGAACCGGCCAGATAGCCGGCGAGACCGTGTCCGGACGGCACGATCGCTGCCAGCATGGCCGCAGTCGCCACCAGCAGGCGCGGCACGCGCTGACGCAACCGCGCGTCGAACACCAGCAGACCACGCCGGTGCAGGACCCACGCCAGCAGCCCGGCATTGAGCCACGCCGCCATCGAGGTGCCGAGTGCGAGGCCGACATGGCCCAGCAGCGGCATGAGCGCGAGGTTGAGCAGCACGTTGGCGATCACGGACCAGATTGCGATGCGCACCGGCGTCGCCGTGTCCTCGCGGGCAAAGAATCCCGGTGCGAAGACCTTGACCATCACGTAGGCGGGCAATCCCGTGGCGTAGGCAGCGAGCGCGATGCCCGTGGCCGCCGCCTCCTTGGGCCCAAAGGCACCCCGCTCGAACAGCACGACGATGATGGGATCGGCGAGCGCCACCAGCGCGGCGGCGGCCGGCACCGTCATCAGGAGAGCGAACTCGAGCGCACGATTCTGGCTGGCCATGGCGGCCGCGTCGGCGCCGGTGCGAAGCTGTGTTGCAAGCAGCGGCAGCAGCGCCGTGCCAATCGCGGCTCCGATCACGCCGAGCGGCAATTGGTTCACCCGGTCGGCATAGGCGAGATAGGAGACCGCGCCATCCGGCAGCAGCGACGCCAGGATCGACGAAAAAAGCAGGTTGAGCTGGATCACGCCGGCGCCGACCGCCGCCGGCAACATGCGCTTCAAGAGCAGCTTCATGTCGGGGCTGAGTCGTGGACGGGGCAGCCGCAGCTCGACGCCGGCCGCCCGGCAAGCCCAGATCAGCCACAGAAACTCGCCGATGCCCGCTACGGCGACACCCCACGACAGCGCATGACCGGGGGTGACCGTCAGCGGCGCGAGCACGAAGAGCGCGCCGATCAGGCACACGTTAAGCAGCATCGGAGCTGCCGCCATCGGCGCAAAGCGGCCTAACGAGTTCAAGACACCGCCCAGCAAGCTCACCAACGAGATGAACAGCAGATAGGGAAAGGTGATGCGCGTCAGCTGGATGGCCAGATCGAACTTCGACGGCGTCACGGCAAAACCGGGCGCGATGGCGTACATCAGCCAGGGCATGGCAGCCATGAAGATGATGGTGAAGCCGGCAAGCACCAGAACCATGAGCGCGAGCGCGCGCTCCGCAAAAGCGATCGCCGCGGCGCGGCCCTCGCCGGCCAGGCGGTTGGCAAACATCGGCACGAAGGCGACCGAGAAGGCGCCTTCGGCTGCGAGCGAACGGAACATGTTGGGAAACCGGAAGGCGATGAAGAAGGCATCGGCAACCGGACCGGCGCCAAGCACCATGGCGACGAGCACGTCGCGCACGAAACCGAGAACCCGCGATCCGAAGGTGAAGCCGCCGACCGTGGCGACCGAGCGAAGCAGGGCCATGTTTAGGCATTACAGGAAAGGCCGGCCGGGGGGAAGCCGGCTCCCTCGACTCCACGCGGGCCCGGCTACACGGGCAGGGCGGCCGGTGTTAGCGTGCGCGAAGGAATTTCGTCCAGGAGGCGACCATGGCCGCAACAACGCCCGATCTGCCCGGCATCGACAAGCTGACACCCCTGGCCACGCGATATGTCGACATCGACCGGCTGCCCTGGCGGCCGACACGCTGGCCGGGCATTCGCATGAAGGTCCTGCTCGAGGACAAGGCGAGCGGGTTGACGACCCTGCTCATGCGCTGGGATCCGGGCGCGGCTCTGCCGTTCCACGAGCACGCGCGCATCGAGCAGACCTATGTGCTGGAAGGCCGGCTGGTCGACGATGAGGGCGAGATCACCGCCGGCAACTACGCCTGGCGGCCGCAGGGCAGCCGCCACGTCGCCCGAACGCCCGACGGTGCGCTGATGATCGCGTTCTTTCTCGAGCCCAACCGCTTCTTCGATGACGAAGCGCCGAAGGTGCGCCGCGCCCCTGCGCGCCGGCGGCGGACGCCGGCCAGGCCGGCACGGCCGCGCGCGAAGTCGAAGCGCCGCACCTAGCGATCAGTCCTCAGATGTGCAACGCCCGACCGGCGACGGCAAGCGCGGCTTCCTTGACCGCTTCGTTCAGCGTCGGGTGGCCGTGGCAGGTGCGCGCGATGTCCTCTGCCGACGCGGCGAACTCCATGGCGACGCAGCACTCGTGGATCATCGTGCCGGCCTCGGCGCCGATGATGTGAACGCCGAGCACGCGGTCAGTCTTGGCATCCGCAATGATCTTGACGAAGCCGTCCGTATCGTTGTTCGCACGCGCGCGTCCATTGGCCGTGAACGGGAACTTTCCGACGCGATACTCGATCCCAGCGGCCTTGACCTCTTCCTCGGTCTTGCCGACCGAAGCCACCTCGGGCCACGTGTAGACGATGCCCGGAATGACGTCGTAGTTCACGTGGCCGGCCTGGCCCGCCATGATCTCCGCCACGGCCACACCTTCGTCCTCAGCCTTGTGGGCCAGCATCGGGCCGGCGATCACGTCGCCGATCGCGTAGATGCCCGGCACATTCGACTGGAAATGATGATCGACCTTGATGCGCTTGCGCTCGTCGAGCGCCACGCCGGCTTTCTCCAGTCCCAATCCTTCGGTGTAGGGCCGCCGGCCGATCGACACCAGGACCACGTCGGTTTCGAGGGTCTCCTGCGCGCCGCCGGCGGCGGGCTCGAGCGTCAAGGTCACGCCCTTCTTCGACACCGTGGCGCCGACCACCTTGGTTGACAGCTTGAACTTGAAGCCCTGCTTCGTCAGCGTGCGCTGAAACTGTTTGCCGACCTCGCCATCCATGGTCGGGACGATCCGGTCGAGGAACTCGACGACCGTGACTTCGGCGCCCAATCGGCCCCAGACCGAGCCCATTTCCAGGCCGATATATCCGCCGCCAACGACCACCATGCGCTTTGGCACCTCGCTCAGCGTGAGCGCGCCGGTCGAGGTGACGATTCGCTCTTCGTCGATTTCGACGCCCGGCAGCGGCATGGAGTCCGAGCCAGTGGCGATCAGGATGCGCCGGGTCTCGAGGATGTCCGTGCTGCCGTCAGCCTTCCTGACGTCGACCTTGCCGGGGCCCGCGATCGATGCCTTGCCCCTGGCCCAGGTGATCTTGTGCTTCTTGAACAGGAATTCGACGCCCTTGGTATTGGCATCGACCACCTTGTCCTTGTGCCCCATCATCGCCTTGAGGTCGAGCTTAACGCCCGATACCTGCACGCCGAAGGCGCCGAGATCGTGCGCCGCCTCGTGCAGCTTGTGGGAGGCCTGCAGCAGCGCCTTGGACGGGATGCAGCCGATGTTCAGGCACGTGCCGCCGAGACGGTCGCGCGCCTCGACGCAGGCCGTCTTGAGGCCGAGCTGCGCTGCACGGATTGCCGCGACGTAGCCGCCGGGGCCCGCGCCGATGACGACGAGGTCGTAAGTGTCGGCCATGGAACGCTCCAGTTGCGGCGGCTCAGACTTCGAGCAGCAGGCGCTGCGGATCCTCGATCGCTTCCTTGACGCGCACCAGGAAGGTGACCGCCTCGCGGCCGTCGATGATGCGGTGGTCGTAGCTGAGCGCCACGTACATCATCGGCCGTATCTCGATCTTGTCGCCGACCGCGACCGGCCGCGGCTGGATCTTGTGCATGCCGAGGATGCCGGATTGCGGCGGGTTGAGGATCGGCGTCGACATGAGCGAGCCATAGACGCCGCCATTGGTGATCGTGAAGGTGCCGCCGGTCAGCTCCTCCATCGATAGCTTGCCGTCACGCGCCTTGCGACCGAGCGCATTGATCGTCTTCTCGATCTCGGCGAAGCCCATCTGATCGGCGTCGCGCACGACGGGCACGACGAGCCCTTGCTCGGTGCCGACCGCGACGCCAATGTCGTAGTGGTTCTTGTAGATGAGGTCATCGCCGTCAATCTCGGCATTGACCGCCGGCAGCTCCTTGAGGGCGGCAATCGACGCCTTGACGAAGAACGACATGAAGCCGAGCCGCACGCCGTGTTTCTTCTCGAAGGCCTCGGCGTAGCTCTTGCGCAGCGCCATGGCGGCGCCCATGTCGATTTCGTTGAACGTCGTCAGCATCGCCGCCGTGTTCTGCGCGGCCTTGAGACGCTCGGCGATTCGCTTCCTGAGGCGCGTCATGCGCACCCGCTCCTCGCGCGCGCCGAGCGCGCGCGGCGGTGCTGGCGGGGCGGCCGGCTGGGGCGCCGGCGCGCTACGCTGCTCGACATGGTGGATCACGTCGCCCTTGGTGAGGCGACCATCCTTGCCCGTGCCGGCGATCGCGGCCGGGTCGACTTTGGTTTCCTCGACCATCTTGCGCACGGAAGGTGCCAGGGGCTGAGACGCCGGCGCGGAAGCGGGCCTGGCGGGCGCGGCTGCCGGTACTGGCGCGGCTTTGGCCGGCGCGGCGGCCTTGGCTCCGCCGGCGCCGTCGATCGTCCCGAGAATCTCGCCGACGCCGACCGTGCCGCCGGCCGCGACGCGGATCTCCGACAGCGTGCCGGCCGCGGGTGCGTTGACCTCGAGCGTCACCTTGTCGGTTTCAAGTTCGACCAGCGCCTCGTCGGCCTTGACCTGGTCGCCAGCCGACTTCAGCCACTTGGCGACGGTTGCTTCCTTGACCGATTCACCGAGCGTCGGAACTTTGATTTCGGTCGCCATGCTGCCCTCGCCTTTCTTCGCCACGCCGCCCTTCGTCACCTCATCCGGGCCGACCGCCTAGTCCGCCGCCATCTTTTTTCCGGATTCGATGGTCAGCGCCTCGTCGACCAGTGCGGCCTGTTCCTTGAGATGGCGCTTCAACAAGCCGGTCGCCGGCGAGGCCGCGTCGGGCCGGCCGACATAGCGCGCCCGCTTGGCCTTGCCCCCCAGCTTGACGAGCACCTCTTCGATGCGCCGATCGATGAAGTGCCAGGGGCCCATGTTCTGCGGCTCTTCCTGGCACCACACCACATCGGCCTTCGGGAAACGCGCAAGCTCCTTCTCGAGCACGCGGAACGGGAAGGGATAGAGCTGCTCCATGCGCAGGAAAAACACGTCGGTCTGCTTGCGCTTGGCGCGCTCCTCGTAGAGGTCGTAATAGACCTTGCCCGAACATAGAACGACGCGCTTCACATCCTTGTCGGGGCACAGCACCTCGTTGTCGTAGAGCACGCGGTGGAAGGTGGATCCCGGCCCGAAATCGGCCAGTTTCGAAACGCACAGCTTGTGGCGCAGCAGCGACTTCGGTGTCATGACGATGAGCGGCTTGCGGAAGTTGCGCTTGAGCTGGCGGCGCAACGCGTGAAAGTAGTTGGCTGGCGTCGTGCAGTTGATGACCTGCATGTTGTCCTCGCCGCACAGCTGGAGATAGCGCTCCCACCGTGCGGAAGAGTGCTCCGGCCCCTGCCCTTCGTAGCCATGCGGCAGCAGCATGACGAGACCGGACATGCGCAGCCACTTGCTCTCGCCCGAGCTGATGAACTGGTCGATGATGACCTGGGCACCATTGGCGAAGTCGCCGAACTGCGCCTCCCACATGACCAGCGCCTTGGGCTCGGCCAGTGTGTAGCCGTATTCGAAACCGAGCACAGAGGCCTCCGACAACGGACTGTCGATCACCTCGAAGCGGGCCTGGCCCTCCTTCAGCGTGCGCAGCGGCACGTGATGGGACTCGTCCTCCTGGTCGACCAGCACGGCGTGACGCTGCGAGAAGGTGCCCCGGCCGCAATCCTGGCCCGACAGGCGCACCGGATGGCCCTCGAGCAGCAGCGAGCCGAAGGCGAGCGCCTCGGCGGTCGCCCAATCGACGCCCTCGCCCGTGTCGATCATGCGCCGCTTGGCCTCAAGCTGGCGCGCGATCTTGGAATTGACGTTGAAGCCCTTGGGGTACTCGCTCAGCTTGATGCCGATGTCCTTGAGCGTCGCCATCGGCACCGCCGTCTCACCGCGCCGCTCGTCGCCTGACGCGACCGCCATGCCCGACCATGCGCCCTCGAGCCAGTCGGCCTTGTTGGGCTTATAGCTCTTCGAGCTGGCGAACTCGGCTTCGAGATGCGCCATGAAGTCGGCGTAGACCTTCTCGCCTTCGACCTCGGTGAGCGTGCCCTCCTGGACCAGCTGCCTGGTGTAGAGCTCGCGCGTCGTCGGATGCTGGGCGATCCGCTTGTACATCAAGGGCTGCGTGAAGCTCGGCTCGTCACCCTCGTTGTGACCGTGACGGCGGTAGCAGAACATGTCGAGCACGACGTCGGAGCGGAACTGGACGCGGAACTCGGTCGCAATGCGCGCGACGTGCACGACCGCCTCGGGATCGTCGCCGTTCACGTGGAAGATCGGCGCCTGAACCATCTTGGCGACGTCGGAGGGATAGGGCGACGAGCGCGAATAGTGCGGCGACGTCGTGAAGCCGATCTGGTTGTTGACGATGACGTGGATCGTGCCGCCCGTGCGGTAGCCGCGCAGTTGCGAGAAATCGAAGGTTTCGGCGATCAGCCCCTGGCCGGCAAAAGCCGCGTCGCCGTGCAGCAGCAGGCCCATGACCTGCGAGCGATCGCGGTCGCCGCGCTGGTCCTGCTTGGCGCGCACGCGGCCGATGACAACCGGGTCGACGGCCTCCAGGTGCGACGGGTTGGCGTTGAGCGACAGGTGGATGACGTTGCCGTCGAATTCGCGGTCGGCCGAGGTGCCGAGATGGTATTTCACGTCGCCCGAGCCCTGGACGTCCTCCGGCGTGGCCGGATTGCCCTGGAACTCGGAGAAGATCGCCGAGAAGCGCTTGCCCATGAAATTGGCGAGCACGTTGAGCCGGCCGCGATGCGGCATGCCGACCACGACCTCCCTGATGCCGAGCTGGCCGCCGCGCTTGAGGATCTGCTCGAGTGCGGGGATCAGCGATTCACCGCCGTCGAGGCCGAAGCGCTTGGTCCCGACGTACTTGACGTGGAGGAATTTCTCGAAGCCCTCGGCGGCGACCAGGCGATCGAGGATTGCCTTCTTGCCGCGCACGGTGAAGTCCGTGTGGTTGCGCGCACCTTCGATGCGCGCCTGGATCCACGCCCGCTGCGCGGGATCGCCGATGTGCATGTATTCGACGCCGATGTGGCCGCAATACGTCGCGCGCACAGCCTCGAGGATCTGGCGCAGCGTGGCAGTCTCCATGCCGAGCACGTTGTCGATGAAGATGGGTCGGTCCATGTCGGCTTCGGTGAAGCCGTAGGTCGCCGGGTCGAGCTCGGGATGCGCCTCGCGCTTCATCAGGCCGAGCGGGTCGAGCTTGGCGTGCAGATGGCCGCGGATGCGGTAGGTGCGGATCATCATGAGCGCGCGCACGGAATCGAGGGTCGCCGCGCGCACCTCGTCGGCCGACACAGTGCGTCCCCCGGCCGCCGTGCTCGCGCGCGCGGCGGCACCTGGCTTTGCCGGGGACAGAGATGCTGCGGCGCCGTTGCCGCCTGCGCCGATCACGCGCGTGCCGCGCGGCGCCCATGATGCGCCCGCGACTTCCTGCTGCACGGCCTGCGGCGCGTCGCTCAGCTCGGCGAAGAAGCGTTGCCAGCTCGCGTCGACAGAATTGCGGTCGGCCAGATAGCGCTCGTAGAGCTCGGCGATGAATGGCGCGTTCGCGCCGTTGAGGAACGACGAAGCGTAGTCGAGTCTCATGGTCATACGATGCTCGCCGCGGCGTTCGGCCGCGGCCTCCTTCCTATGGCTCGTGCGCCGCGCTTCAGCCCTTCATCACCTTCAGCATGGTGCTGCCCAGGCTGGCCGGCGAATCGGCAACCGTGATGCCGGCGCTGCGCATCGCCTCCATCTTGTCGCCCGCCCCGCCCTTGCCGCCGGAGATGATCGCACCGGCATGGCCCATGCGCCGACCCGGTGGCGCCGTGACGCCGGCGATGAAGCCGACGACGGGCTTCTTGACCTTGCTCGCCTTGAGAAAGGCTGCAGCGTCCTCCTCGGCGTTGCCGCCGATCTCGCCGATCATGATGATGCCCTGGGTCTCGGAGTCGCCGAGGAACAGGTCGAGGCAGTCGACGAAATTCGTGCCGTTGACCGGGTCGCCGCCGATGCCGATGCAGGTCGTCTGCCCCAGGCCGGCGGCCGTGGTCTGGGCGACCGCCTCGTAGGTCAGCGTGCCCGAGCGCGAGACGATGCCGATCTTGCCGCGCTTGTGGATGTGACCGGGCATGATGCCGATCTTGCATTCGTCGGGCGTGATGATGCCCGGACAGTTTGGACCGATCAGCCGGCTCTTCGAGCCGCTGATCACCCGCTTGGCCTTGACCATGTCGAGAACGGGGATGCCTTCCGTGATGCACACGACCAGCCTGATTCCGGCATCGACCGCCTCGAGGATGGCATCGGCCGCGAAGGGCGGCGGCACGTAGATCACGCTCGCGTCGGCGCCGGTCTTGACGACCGCGTCATGCACCGTGTCGAAGACCGGCAGGTTGAGATGGGTCGTGCCGCCTTTGCCCGGCGTCACGCCGCCCACCATGTTGGTGCCGTAGGCGATCGCCTGCTCGGAGTGGAACGTGCCCTGGGCGCCCGTGAAACCCTGGCAGATGACCTTCGTCTGCTTGTTGACCAGGACCGACATCAGGCGGCCTCCTTCACGGCCTTGACGATCTTCTGCGCGGCATCCGCGAGATTGTCGGCCGACATGATCGGCAGGCCCGATTCCTTGAGGATCTTCTTGCCGAGCTCGACATTTGTGCCTTCGAGCCGGACGACGAGCGGAACGTGGAGCGACACCTCGCGTGCCGCCGCGACGACGCCCTCGGCGATCACGTCGCAGCGCATGATGCCGCCGAAGATGTTGATCAGGATGCCTTCGACATTGGCGTCGGACAGGATGATCTTGAAAGCGGTCGACACGCGCTCGCGCGTGGCGCCGCCGCCGACGTCGAGAAAGTTGGCCGGATCGCCGCCGTAGAGCTTGATAATGTCCATGGTCGCCATGGCGAGACCCGCGCCGTTGACCATGCAGCCGATGTTGCCGCTGAGCTTGATGTAGTTGAGCTCGTGCTTGCCGGCTTCGAGCTCGGCGGGGTCCTGCTCGGACTCGTCGCGCAGCTCCTCGACGTCCTTGTGGCGGAACAGTGCGTTGTCGTCGAAGTTCATCTTGGCGTCGAGCGCCAGCACCTCGCCCGCGCCGGTCACGACCAGCGGGTTGATTTCGACGATCGAGGCATCGAGCTCGACAAACGTCTTGTACATGGTGGTCATGAACCGGACCGCCGCGTTGATCTGCTTGCCCTCGAGGCCGAGGCCGAAGGCGAGCTGGCGCGCATGGAAGGGCTGCATGCCGACGGCCGGATCGATCGCGACCTTGAGGATCTTCTCGGGATGCTTGGCGGCGACCTCTTCGATCTCCATGCCCCCCTCGGTCGACGCCATCATGGTGATGCGGCTGGTCGCGCGATCGACCAGGCAGCCGAGATAGAGCTCGCGCTTGATGTCGCAGCCCTCCTCGATATAGATGCGCTTGACCTCCTTGCCCTTGGGGCCGGTCTGCTTGGTCACGAGGATGTGGCCGATCATCTTGGCTGCGTTGGCCTTGACGTCGTCGATCGACTTGACGACGCGCACGCCGCCTTTGCCGTTGGGATCGTCCTTGAAGCGGCCGGCGCCGCGGCCGCCCGCGTGGATCTGGGATTTGACGACCCAGATCGGTCCGCCGAGCTCCTTGGCCACCTGCTCGGCCTCGGCGGCCGTGTAGGCGACACCGCCGCGCGGGACCGGGACCCCGAATTTCTTGAGCAGCTGCTTTGCCTGATATTCGTGGATGTTCATGGGCTCTCCCCCGCAACGGCCGCGCCAGCGGGCGGGGCCCCGATGGTTCCGGTGGGGTCCCCCGTTTGGCGCCCCAGCCCCGCTTAACCTACCTTAACATCTCAATTTCGCGTCGTAAACTCAAGGCCGATCAGGGGTTTTAGGCTTTCCCCTCGGCCTTCATTTTCTTGACCACGTCCATCAGGCCCTTCACGGCGTTGACCGAGTGGTCGAACATCTTCTTCTCGTCGGGGTTCAGCGTGATCTCGACGATACGCTCGACGCCGCCCGCCCCGATGATCACGGGCACGCCGACGTAGAGATTGCTGAGGCCGTATTGGCCGCTCAGACTCGCCGCACAGGGCAGCAAGCGCTTCTTGTCCTTGAGATAGCTCTCGGCCATCTGGATCGCCGCCGCGGCCGGCGCGTAGAACGCCGAGCCGGTCTTGAGCAGACCGACGATCTCCGCACCGCCGTCCCGCGTGCGCTGAACGATCTTGTCGATGCGCTCCTGGGTCGACCAGCCCATCTTGATGAGGTCGGGCACGGGAATGCCCGCGACCGTCGAATAGCGCGTCAGCGGCACCATGGTGTCGCCATGGCCGCCCAGCACGAAGGCCGTGACGTCCTCGACCGACACCTTGAACTCCTCGGCGAGGAAATAGCGGAAGCGCGCCGAATCGAGCACGCCGGCCATGCCGACCACCTTGTTCGGCGGCAGGCCCGACTCTTCGCGCATCACCCAGACCATGACGTCGAGCGGGTTGGTGATGACGATGACGAAGGCGTTCGGCGCGTGCGCCTTGATGCCGGCGGCAACCTGGCCGATCACCTTGGTGTTGATGCCGATCAGATCGTCGCGGCTCATGCCGGGCTTGCGCGCCACGCCGGCCGTGACGATGCAGACGTCGGCACCGGCAATCGCTTCATAGCCCTGCGTGCCGGCGAGCTTCGCATCGAAACCCTCGACCGGCGAGAGCTGAGCAAGATCGAGCGCCTTGCCCTGGGGCACGCCTTCGACCACGTCGAACAACGCGATGTCGCCGAGCTCCTTGAGGCCGGCCAGCAACGCCAATGTGCCGCCGATATTGCCCGCGCCGATCAGGGCGATCTTGTTGCGTGCCATGGAAGCCTTCTCCTTGGACGAGCGGTTGGCTGGTGACGGGTCGGCAAATACCGGGAGGAATACTGCCGACAGGAAGGTTAAAGATAGGTTGAACGAGCCGGAAAAGCCCGGAAAAACCTAGGGTTCGATAGCGCGAAACCGCTTGTAGGGCAAGCGTGGCGCTGGCCGCTAACCGCTCGTATAGCCCGACGATTTGCCAGCCGACGAGGCGTTTTGGGCCACCGCCATGCGTGGTGCCGGCGTTGCGCCGAGCCTGTCAGGGCAGGTGCGCCTGCTCGATGTAGTCGGCCGACTGCATCTCCATCAGGCGCGACACGGTGCGCTGGAATTCGAAGGCACCGTCGCCCGCCGGGTAGAGCGTTTCGGCAGGTGCCGCCGCCGAACACACCAGGTTGACGCGATGCTCGTAGAGCGCGTCGATCAGCGTGACGAATCGCTTGGCCTCGTTGCGCTTCTCCGGACCGAGCTGCGGCACGCCCGAGAGGATCAGCGTGTGAAAGTGGGTCGCGAGCGCGAGATAGTCGGCGGGGCCGAGCGCCTGCTCGCAGAGCTGCGCGAAGCTGAAGTGCGCCACGCCCTTGGCTTGGCGCGGCACGGCGAGCATGCGTCCCAGGACCGGCACCCGGTCGGGCGCGCCCGGATCGTTGTCGGTCAATTGGGCGAACGCGTCGTCGAGCGCCTTGGCCGATTCCTGGCCGAGCGGGCTGTGATAGACCTGCATGCGGCGCAGCCGCTCCAGGCGATAGTCGACGCCGCCGTCGAGCTCGAGCACGTCGAGTTTCTTCTTCATCATGTGGATGAACGGCACGAACAGCTCGCGCTGCAGACCGTCCTTGTAGAGATCATCGGGCGGCCGGTTGGACGTTGCCACGACCACCACGCCCAATTCGAACAAGGCAAAGAACAACCGCCCGAGGATCATCGCGTCGGCGATGTCGAGAACCTGGAACTCATCGAAGCAAAGCAGCCAAGCCTGCTCGGCAATGCCGCGCGCCAGCGGCCGGATCGGCTCGCTCGTCTTGGTAACCTTATTGACCTGGCGCCACGCATGAATGCGCTGGTGGCATTCCTGCATGAACTCGTGGAAGTGGACGCGGCGCTTCTCTTTGATTTCTGCGGTGTCGAAGAACAGGTCCATCAGCATGGACTTGCCGCGGCCGACGCCGCCGAACAAGTAGAGCCCGTGCGGCATCTCGAGATGGCGCGAGCCCAGACCGAGCTTCTCGCGCCAGCCCGTGCGCCCCATGGAGGGCTCGTAATTGGCGAGCGCATTGTGCAGCGCCTGAAGCTTTTCGGCGGCTAGTTGCTGCGCAGGATCGGGGCGGATGGAGCCGGCCGCGCACCGCGACCGATAGGTTTCGAGCGGGCTGCCGGTCATTGCGCGGCTCTGGTCAGAGCTCCTGAGGGGCCCGGGTCAGGCTGGAACGACATTGCTCATGTCGTAACGGAAGCGGCCAAACCAAGCAAGACCCACCGAAGTGGAGCGCCGAAGGATGTCAGGGTTGTTACATCGCAGTCCGGCGCCGCAGACGCGGGTTCTGCCGGACAGGCGAGGTCATGCGGCCCCGCTTGCGATCGGCCCCTCAGTGAACGGGTTGCGCGGCGGCGCTCGATGCCGCCGTCGATCACCTACATGAAGACGCCGTTGAGGCCGACCTCGCCCTTGTCGATCGCGTCCTTGAGATAATCGAGGCCGCGCGCGGCTTCCTCGTACATCTCGCGCATATTGCGCAGCTGCTTGGTCTCGGTTTCGGGGACGGGCTTGTGCACGGCCTGGCCGAGCTCGAGGACCTGGGCAAGATACCGGCCGCGCAGCCTGGCGACGACGCGCGTGACGCGCTCGACTTCGCCGGGCGTCACTTCGACCAGCGCCTGGCGAACCTCGTTCTGATTGTGGCCGGTGACCTGGAACTGCAGCTCGCGCAAGTACTGCTTGACCGACAGCGGCGGACGGCTCGCCGCCGTCGACGGCGGCGGCATCTGGGCCGCGACAGGCGCGGCGGGACGCGCACGGGCCGGCTCGCTTGGGCGGGCCTGGCGAGCGGGAGCGGCAGGTCGCGCCTGCTTCGGTGCCGGCGTCGCGGCCGGTGTGTCGCTGCGCGGCTGGATCTTCGGGGCGGCGGCTTGCGGCGCGGCCGCTTGGGAGGCGGCATGGTTCTCGGCAATGGCCTTCGCCGGGGTGAGGCGCGGCTCCTGGCGCTGCTCTTCCGGCTTGCCGGCGCCGACGATACCGAGCGCGCGCTGCGCGGCGGCATGAGCGGCGGCGATGCGATCGGCGGTCGGACGTCCGCTCGTCACGCTGTCGCGGCGGGCCGGACCGGCGGCATTGGCCGCGCCGATGATGTCTTCGCTCTTGGCCGACACCTTGCCGGATTTGAGATCGACGAGAAATCGGGCCGCCTTGGCGATGGCGGAAGGCACCGAGCCCTGCTGGGGTTCGGCATCGGACATATCGATCATGGCATCGGCAACGGCGGACATGACGGCTTCCTTTCCCACGGGACGCAATTGGCGCCCTCAGGCGGTTCAGAAAGCAAGTGGCGTGCCGCCGGTCAAAATCAGCATGATCAAATTAAATCATATACTTAGTTCTTTGATCGCGACGCCAGACCGGCAGAACTTGCCGGGCCGGCGGGGCAGGTTTGCCCGCCTCAAACCCTTCGGGCAGAGAGGCTGAAATGAACGTCACGCGGCTGGCAGTCGGGCCCATTGATCGGCGTCACGTCCATCGGGCAGGCCGAGAAGACCAGGACCACGCCCATCAGCGCGCGCAACACGACATAGTCGCCCGGTCGTGTCACGGGATGCCCGATCTGGAGGCCGATATTGTCGTGCACCGGGATGCTCATCCACAGATTGAGCGGGTTCGGCACCAGCGGCGGATCGATGCCGAGGTCGCGCACGGCTCTCAGAAAATTGTCGCGGCAATTGGCATGGCCCGGCGGACAGCCATAGTTCGCATAGACCCATTCGTCGCAGCAGGCGAACAGCGTGTCATGGACACCGGGAGAGGTGTCGCGTTCCATGGCGAGCATGGGCGTGCGCCGGTTGCTGTAGAGCCGATCGCCCTGCTGCGGCCACAGCTTGAACAGCATGCGCCGCGTCTGCTCCATCGACAGGTATTCGCTGTGATCGGCGGAACTGAGCGCCCAGGTATCGACCACTTGGCTGCCATGAGTGTTGATCAGCTTGAGCCTCTGTCCGCGCGCAAGCCTGACGGCTCGGCCACCACCGCCCGGTATGCGCGTGAGCCTTTCGCTGGGAGCTGCCTTGGCCATCTGGTTCAGCGACCGCCCGATACATCGACGATCGACGACGTGACGTAGCTGGAATCGTCCGACAGCAGCCAGATGACCGTGTCGGCCACCTCCTCGGCCGACCCGGCGCGCCGCATCGGAACCGTCGGAGCAAGCTTTGCCACTCGATCGGGCAGTCCCGCCGTCGCATGGATGTCGGTGTCGATCAGGCCGGGCCTGACAGCGTTCACGCGAATGCCTTCGGCCGCCACTTCGCGGCCAAGGCCGATGGTCATGGTGTCGATGGCGCCCTTGCTGGCGCCGTAGTGGACCCACTCGCCCGGCCCGCCGAGGCGCGCCGCTGCCGAGGAGATGTTGACGATGGCGCCGCCGCGACCCCGCCTGGCCGACGACATGCGCTTGATCGCCTCGCGCGCGCACAGGAACGGACCGACGATGTTGACCTCGAGGACGCGCCGCAAGGGGTCGGCGCCGATCTGGTCGACCCGGCTCGGCTTGCCGGTGATGCCTGCATTGTTGATCAGGCCGTCGAGCCGGCCGAAAGCGCGATCGGCTTCCCGGAACAGCTTGAGCACATCGGCTTCGACGGCCATGTCGCCTTGCACGGCAATCGCTTGCGAGCCCGATCTGCGAATTGCCGTGACGACCCGTTCGGCGGCGCGTTTCTCCGATCGGTAATTGATCACGACGCGCCAGCCGCGCGCACCGGCCAGCAGGGCGCAGGCGGCGCCAATGCCGCGGCTGCCGCCCGTGACGATGACGACGGGGCCCGCGGCGTTGCGGACGTGTCGCGTCCGCCTGGCGGCACCAGAGCCACGCGCCTTCTTCGACTTTGATCGTGCCATCGCGCTCACCCCTCCGCGTGTTGCCATCGGGCGCCGATCGCACGGTCGTCTAGCGACGACCTGAAAGGCGATCGAGAATGGTTCGCGCCTCGGTCACCATGCGCTCGACAATCGCTCGGGCGGGTTCGACCGAACGGATCAGGTCCACGCCTTCGCCGGCAAATACCACCATCGTTGAGATGTCGCCGGCTGCAGCGGCGGCGGCATAGCGGGGCTGCTCGTCGCCGAGCCGGTCGCAGAGCTCGGCGTCATGTCCGTGCCAGCGCCGCGCGAATTCATTGACCAGCGCACGGCCGGTGTAGCGCTCCGGCCAGTCGACCTTGCGCACGATGTCAAAGATGCGCGTCCGCACCGTCGCATCGCCACCCTGCGCCACGAGGCGAGCCTTGGCATTGGGATGACCAAGCGATTCGGTCGCCGCGAAGAAACGCGTGCCGACCAGGATCCCGGCCGCGCCGAGCGTGAGCGCCGCCGCCAGGCCGCGTCCGTCCGCGATGCCGCCCGCGGCCACGACGGGCACCGGCGCGATCGCGTCGGCGGCAGCCGGAATCAACGGCATGAGCGATCGGCTGGCGCTGGCGCCGGGATCGGCACCATGGCCGCCGGCCTCCACACCCTGCACCACGACGGCATCGGCGCCCAGGCGCGCCGCCTCCGTCGCCTCGCCGATGCTCTGCACCTGTAGGATCAGCTTGGCGCCGGCTGCCCTGATCGCCGGCACGAACGGCGCCGGATCGCCGAACGACAGCATGACGACGGACGGCTTGCGCGCAAGCGCGGCCTCAAGACGGCGCGGCGATTGGGCGAGATGCCAGGTGATGAAGCCGATCCCGACGCGCGTGTTGCCGGCGGCATCGAACTGCCTGTCGATCCACTCCTCGCCGGAATAGCCGACACCGATCAGGCCGAGGCCTCCAGCGCGCGTGACGGCGGCGGCGAGCTCGCCACCGGCGACCATGCCCATCGGGGCCAGGAGAATCGGATGCTCGATGCCCAGCAGCTCGGTCAGAGCCGTACGGAAGCCAACCGTCATGAGCGCGTTGAGCCGCCACCGGTCGCCGCGCGCAGCACGGCGGGTTCATCGTTGCGCCCGTACAATCCCTCCATCTCGCGCCGGAAACGCACGGCGTCGCCGAGCACGCCATCAAGACCGCTGAGATCGACATCACCCCAGCTGAGCGGCGCGCCCTCGGCAACGGCGCGGGTCAATTTGAGGCCGTGGGCGAGCCCGAGGGGCAAGCCGCCGAGCGCCAGAGAGCGTTCGGCCGGGGTGAGCTTGCCATAGACCGTGTAACCACCCTCGCCGTCGAGGGTTTCGCCGGCTTTCAGCGCACGCTTCGCGGTTGCCACCGCATCGGCGCGGAAACCGGTCGCGACGCCGGTCGGCTCGCCGCGCAGCGCCACTGCCGCGACCGAGATGCCGACCTCGAGCCCAATCAGGTGCCAGCGCTTGTACATGCAGGCGTAGCGGCCGGTGCCGTCAGTCTGCAACCCGTATTCGCGGAAGCAGCGCGCGACATAGTCGTTGTGCGCCTCGAACACGACCCACACGCCCCACCGGATGTCCTCGGGCACGGGTCGTCCGTCGCGCTCGAGCGACGAGGCGACCTCGACCTGGCCCTTGTGATGAAGCTGGCCGCCCTCGGCGGCGGGCCGCATCACGTTGGGCAGATCGAGAATGCTGCACGGTGGAAAGGCAAGGCCGTCGGGCGGCGGCGTCAGGCTCGTCGCATTGGCGACCGCCGTGCATTCGATTGCCGGCTTCGAGCCGTCGAGGAAGGAATTGAACATCTGCGGGTTCATGCCGCCCTGCTGCGCCTGTTCGGGCGTCAGGCCGTAGTAGCCCCACACCGTTTCGGGCGTGCTCGTGTAGTAGTGCGGCAGCCATTTGTGGCCACGGCCGGCGGCGACCACGTCGAAACCCGAGGTGCGCGCCCAGTCGACGAGATCGCAGATCAGCGCGGGCTGATCGCCGAAGGCGAGCGAATAGACCACGCCCGCCTCGGCCGCCTTGCGCGCGAGCAGCGGGCCGGCCAGCGCATCTGCCTCGACCGTCACCATGACGACATGCTTCCTGGCGGCAAAGGCGTGCAACGCATGCGCGAGCCCCGTGGGCGGATGCCCCGTGGCCTCGACGATGACGTCGATCGCCGGATGGGCAATGAGTGCCGTCGCATCGCTGCCGACGAAGGTCGTGCCGCGGTCGATCGCGTCGCCCAGCGACTTGGCAGCAAAGTGTTCAGCAGGCCAGCCGACACGCATCAGGCTCTCTCGTGCGCGCGCCGGCGCCAGATCGGCGATGCCGACCACGTGCAGGCCCGGCGTGCGCGGCGCCTGCGCCATGAACATGGAGGCAAACTTGCCGCAACCGATCAGCCCCATGCGTACGGGCTTGCCCGCTTCGGCGCGCGCCTGCAGCAGGCGATGAAGATTCATGAAACTCTCCTGTGGGCCTACTCGGCTGCCTGTCCGCGCCGATAGGTCTTGAGGCAATCGTCATCGAGGCTCATG
Source organism: Alphaproteobacteria bacterium (assembly GCA_016869645.1). Lineage (GTDB taxonomy): Bacteria > Pseudomonadota > Alphaproteobacteria > SHVW01 > SHVW01 > SHVW01. Next base: position 20,424 of record VGDO01000025.1, on the reverse strand, counting down.
ACCGGCGTGAAATCGCGATGCGCAATCCACTCCGGCCGCTTGTACCGACGGATCGCGTTCTCTACCGAATTGGCGCTGATGTAAACGATGACGCGCTCATAGGGCGACATGTTGGGCGGCGAGCCGTGCACGATGTTGCAGTGGAAAAACAGCGCCGCGCCGGGCTTGCCTTTGGGCGAGATGATGCCGCCCTGCCTGACGAGCTTCGCGATCGTCGCATTGTCGATGGTCCAGAGCGGATAGCTCGTCGTCGTCAGGTCGTGACCCGCCTCGATACGCCCGTCGCGGTGCGAGCCCGGAATGAACCAGAGCGGACCATTGAACTCGGTCACCTCGTCGAGAAAAACCGCGAGGTTCATGGCGCGCGGGTTGGGCATGTCGTCATCGGCCTGCCAGGTGCCGTAGTCCTGGTGCCACTGCCAGACATCGCCGTCGAAGGCTGCCTTGCCGTTGATCTTGAACTGATGAATGTAGATCTTGGAGCCCAGCAGCTGCTCGGCCGGTTCGACCAGCCGGGGGTGGTGGGCGAGTCGGCGGAACGCCTCGTTGAACGTGTGAGCAGCGAAGGTCGTGCGCACGACGTCGCCGGTCTTCTCGCGCACATTCTCCTGGCGGCGCTGCGCGAAGATGCCGGGCACCTCGGATTTGAGCACCGCAATCTCGACGGCGCTGAACAGCTCGGGGAAGAAGAGATAGCCCTTTTCGCCGAACTCCTGGATCTGGGCGGGGCTGAGCTTCATGGGGTTCTCCGATAAGACAATTCGCCGATGTCCGCTACGAGGCCACGCGATCCGGCACGGTCGCGAGATGTGCCGCGAAAGAGCGCGATGCGTTGTCCGTGTGCCGCCGTGCGAGGCGCTCGGCACGCTCGGCGTCGCCCGCCAACACGGCCGAGAGAATGTCGGCGTGCTCGTGCCATATCTCTTCGAGAGAACCTTCGCGCAGCACGCTGCCCATGACCCGGCGGATGTGATGCCAGTGGAGGTCGGCCGTATCCGCGATCAATGGGTTTCCCGACAGGTCATAGAGAAAGCGGTGAAACTCGATGTCGGCAGTGATCGTCCGGGTGATATCCCCGGATTCGATCGCCTTGCGGCCGGCGACCACCAGCGCCTGTCCGTGCCCGGCACTGACGCACGTTGCGCGTCGCGCAGCCAGCGCCGCGGCAACCCCGTCGAGCGCGCCGCGCACCTGGTAGATTGCCGCAACCTGCGCCGCGTCGAGGAGCGCCACCTGCAGCCCGCGGCGGCCGACGTCGGTTACGAAGCCTTGCTTCTTCAACAGCAGGAGTGCATGGCTGACCGGCTGCCGCGAGACATTGAGGCGCTCCGCCAAATGCTCCTGGGCGAGCCGCTCGCCAGGCGCAAGCTTGCCTGCGCAGATCGCGTCGAGCAGCGTCTCGTAGACCTGCTCAACCAGGTGGGGCTGGATCGACAAGCGCTTCATGTGACCCTTGAGACGCCTTTCTGTCTCCCGGTTCGGCCGGGTTACTGAATTCCGAATTCAATAAATCGCGTTCTTCGGCCGCCTGTCAAGCGTTCGGCAGTTGCCGGAAAGCGCTATTCGGCCGCCGCCGAACGCATGGCGCGCGCGCGGCGCGCCGGCCGGCGAACCGGCAGCGCCGGCGCGACGGCGGCTGCGTCGGGATCGGCCAGGGCCGCCATCAGCTTCTCGCGGATCTGGGCGACCTTGGCCTCATGCTCGATCTTCAGGCCGAACACGTCCTTGACGTAGAACACGTCGACGACCTGCTCGCCATAGGTCGAGATCTTCGCGGTCGAGATCTGCAGATGGAGCGCGGTCAGATTGCGCGCCAACTCGTAGAGCAGGCCCGGACGGTCCTGGCCGTTGACCTCGATCACCGTGTGGGTGGCGCTCGCCACATTGTCGACGAAGACGCGTGGCGGGACGCCCATGGTGCGCGTACGCTGGGCCCAGCCCTTGGCGCGCACCAGCTCCTGAACCGGACGAAGCCGGCCGGCAAGCGACTGCTCGACCAGCACCGCGAGGCGGGCCAGCCGGTCGGGGCGGTCGAAGGCACCACCTTCCGCGCTCTGGATCCAGAACGTGTCGAGCGCCATGCCGTTGGACAGCGTGAAGATCTTGGCATCGACGATGCTGGCGCCGGCGACCGCGATCGCGCCGGTCAGGCGCGCGAACAGACCGGGATGGTCGGCTGTATAGATCGTGATCTCCGTGACCGCGCGCGCCGCGTCGACGCGGCGGTCGATCGAGAGCGGTGCTGCCTCCTTCTCCGCCTGGCGCACGAGGCGCGCGTGGCGCGCCTGCGTACCGGAGTCGAGGGTCAGCCAGTAGTTCGGGTAGCCGCGCTGGACATGAGCGGCGAAATCCTCGTCGCTCCATTCCGGCAGCTCCTTGCGCAGGGCCTCCTGAGCGGCCGCGATGCGGTTCTCGCGTGCGCCCGCGACGACGGTGCCCGACAGCGCTTCCTCGGTGCGGTAGTAGAGTTCGCGCAGCAGCGCGGCCTTCCAATTGTTCCACACATTGGGGCCGACCGCGCGGATGTCGGCGACAGTCAGTACCAGCAGCAGGCGCAAGCGCTCGGGCGACTGCACCAGCTTGACGAAGTCGGCGATGGTCTTGGGGTCGTTGATGTCGCGCTTGAACGCGGTGTTGCTCATCAGCAGGTGATGGAGCACCAGCCAGGCCGTCGTCTCGGTCTCCTCCGCCGTCAGGCCGAGGCGCGGGCCTACCTTATTCGCAATCTCGGCGCCCAGTTCCGAATGATCGCCGCCGCGCCCTTTGGCGATGTCGTGCAGCAGCAGCGCCAGATAGAGCGCACGGCGCGATTGAACCTTGTGGATGACCTCGGTCGACAGCGGGTGATCCTGCTTGAGCTCGCCGTCCTCGATGCGATGCAGGATGCCGAGCGCCACGATGGTGTGCTCGTCGACCGTGTAGACGTGATACATGTCGAACTGCATCTGGGCCACGACCCGGCCGAAATCGGGCAGGAAGCGCCCGAACACGCCCGACTCGCTCATGCGCCGGAGGATGCGCTCCGAGTTCTTCTCGGCCGCGAGGATGGCGAGGAAGAGGCGGTTCGCCTCGGGATTGGCGCGCAGGCGGGTATCGACGAGATGGATGTCCTGCGTGATCAGCTTGAGCGCGTGCGGATGGATCTCCAGCCCGTGGCGCTGCGCCGTCTCGAAAAGGCGGATGAAGTTGACGCGGTCGCGGCGCAGATCCTCGTCATCCGCGAAGGTCAACTGACCCCCCTCGATGACGAAGCCCTCGAGCGCGCGGCGGCGCAGACCGAGGCGCGGTAGGTGCAGAAGTGGCTTGCGCTTGTTCTCCGACTCGATCGCCGCGCAGAAGATGCGCGTCAGGTCGCCGACGTCCTTGGCGACGAGATAGTAGTGCTTCATGAAGCGCTCGACGCCGCGCGTCCCGGCATGGTCGGTATAGCCCATGCGCCGGCTGATCTCCTTCTGCACGTCGAAGGTCAGCCGCTCTTCGGCACGGCCGGAGAGGAAGTGCAGATGGCAGCGCAGGCACCAAAGGAATTCCTGCGCCTTGGCGAAGCGACGCGCTTCGGCCTCGCCGAAGACGCCCCGCTCGACCAGCGCGTCGGCGCTGTCGGCCCGGTAGACGTATTTCGCGATCCAGAACAGCGTGTGCAGGTCGCGCAGACCGCCTTTGCCTTCCTTGATGTTGGGCTCGACCAGGTAGCGAGAATCGCCGAACTTTTCGTGGCGCTTGTCGGCCTCGGCAAGCTTGGCCTCGACGAACTCGGGCGCGCTGGCCTGGACGATCTCCTTGAGGAAGCGCCGCTTCAGCTCGTTGTAGAGGCTCTGCTCACCCCAGAGATAGCGGCACTCGAGCAGCGCCGTTCGCACGGTTACGTCGGCGCGCGCCTGGCGCAGGCATTCCTGGATCGAGCGCGTGGCATGGCCGACCTTCAGCCCCATGTCCCACAGGAAATACAGCATGTCCTCGACGACCTGCTCGCCATGAGGCGTCTGCTTGTAGGGCAGGAGGAACAGCAGATCGACGTCGGAGAAGGGCGCCAGCTCGCCGCGGCCATAGCCGCCCACGGCGACCATCGCCATGCGCTCGCCCTCGGTCGGATTGGCCACGCGGTAGACATGCCCGTTGACGTAATCGTGGATGACGCGGATGAGCTGGTCGATCAGGAAGCAGCGCCGGGCAACACAGGCCTTGCCGTCGTTGTCGGCCTCGAAGCGGCGGCGCACATCGGCCTCGCCCTCGTCGCGCGCCTGCTTCAGCCGCGCAAGCACGTCCCTGCGCAATTCGGCCGGGCTTGCATCCTTGCGCCGGGCGAGCGCCTGCAGATCGGCGGCCAGCTGCCGGCGGTGCACGGTTGCGCGCGGATTGCTGACGGTATCCATGGCAATCTAGATGCCATCGGACCCCCTGATTGGCAAGCAACCCCTGGTGCGCAACAGTGGACGCAACGGACCGCCGCTGCTACACGGGGGCGCCCCAGGTGAAGCCCGAATGGTCAAGCCCGTTCCTCCAGCCAAATCCAAGGAGTTCCGGTGAGCGCGAGCGCCGATGTCGTCATCGTCGGTGGCGCCGGCGTCGGCAGCGCCAGCGCCTATTTCCTCACCGCCGACCCCGGCTTTCGCGGCCGGGTCGTGGTGATCGAGCGCGATCCCACCTACGCCAATTGCTCGACCGCGCGCTCTGCCGGCGCCATAAGGCAGCAATTCTCCACGCCCGAGAACATCCGTCTCTCGATGTTCGGTTTCAAGTTTTTGTCCGAGATCGCCGAGCGGCTCGAAGTGGACGGCGAGCGCGCCGATGTATCGTTCCGCCGCAACGGCTACCTCTTCCTGGCAACCGAATCCGGCCGCACGGTGCTCGAGACCAATCATGCCACCCAGCGCGCCGAAGGCGCATCGGTCGCCCTGCTCGATGCCGCCGAGCTCAAGGCGCGCTTTCCCTGGCTCAATGTCGAAGGGTTGGCGGCGGGATCCCTCGGCCTCGCCAATGAAGGCTGGTTCGACCCTTACGCATTGCTGCAGGCGTTCCGGCGCAAGGCGCGCGCGCAGGGCGCCATCTATCGTCACGACACGGCGGTCGGCCTCGAACGCGCGGGCGACCGCATCGTGGCCGTCAAACTGGCGAGCGGCGAGCGTCTGGCCTGCGGGACCCTGGTCAATGCGGCGGGGCCTGGGGCGGGACGGGTGGCGGCAATGGCCGGCATCGAGCTGCCGGTCGGTCCGCGCAAGCGCTTCGTTTACGTGGTCGACTGCCGCACGCCGCTGCCCGGTTGCCCGCTGGTGATCGACGCCTCGGGCGTCTGGGTCCGGCCCGAGGGCTCGGCCTATGTCTGTGGCGTCTCGCCGCCCGAGGACCAGGACCCCGAGTGCGACGATTTCGAGCTCGACTACCAACCGTTCGAGGAGGTGGTGTGGCCAACATTGGCGCACCGCATCCCCGCCTTCGAGGCGATCAAGCTGCAGCGCGCCTGGGCCGGGCACTACGACTACAACACGGTCGACCAGAACGGCATCATCGGCCGCCATCCCCAGGTGACCAACTTCGTCTTCGCCAACGGCTTCAGCGGTCACGGCATCCAGCAATCGCCAGCCACGGGCCGTGCGGTTGCCGAGCTGATCGTGCACGGCAAGTTCATCTCGATCGATCTCCGCCGTTTCGGCTACGAGCGCTTCGCCGCCAACCAGCCGATCCTCGAGCTCAACGTCGTCTGAGCTTCGACCATTCCGCGATGGCGATGCCGACCAGGATCATGGCGAGCGCCACGACGGCGCGCAGCGGCAGTTGCTCGCCGAGCACGAAGGCCCCGCCGACCACGCCCACCACCGGCGTCAGATAGCTGATATAGGCGCAAAAGTTGACGCCGACCGTGGTGATGAGCCGAAGATAGATGAAGGTCGCGAGCGCCATGGGAAGCACGCTGAGCCACAACGCAGCGGCGAACGACGACAGGGTGGGCGACAGCGTCCACGGCCGGTCGACAACAAGGGCCGCCGGCACGATCGCCATCGCCGCGACGATCAGCACGGCGGCGGCGTTGGCGAGGTCGAGGCCGGGTGGCAGGCGGCGCGCCGCCATCGCGGAAAAGGCAAAGCTGACAGCGGCCGCAATGATGGAGAGCTGACCCCAGACGTTGTCGCCGAACCGCATCAGCGCATCGGGCCCGATCACGATCACGACGCCGATCATCCCAAACCCGAAGCCGATAGCCCTATTGCGGGTCATCGGCTCGTCCTTCAGTGTGAAATGCGCCAGTGTCATGGCGCAGAGCGGCGACACGGACACCAGAATCGAGGCGAGCGCGCTGTCGATCCGCTCCAGCCCCCAGCCCATGAAGATCAAGGGAGCGATGTTGCCAAGGACGGCAATGATCGCAACCGGCCGCCAGACCGGGCCCAGCGGCGGCAGCCGGCCGCCCAGGGCCTTGAGTGCCCCGTAGAGGATCAGTGCGCCGACCACGCAGCGCATGGCGGTGATGGTGACCGGTGGGATGGAATCAACCGCCACCTTGGTGAATTGCTGGGACGATCCCCACAGCAGGGCGAGCGTCGCCAGCATGAGGTAGTGCTTCAGTCCCGGCGGAACGAGGCCGGCGATCGCCGGCGGCGTGCCACCGGTCAAGGATGGTGACTCGTGCCGCGTTGTGTCGACCACGACGTGTCAGCCGCGGTCCGAAAATCGCATGCCTGGCGTCAATCGAGTCGTGGTGTACGCTGCCGGGCGAGCGCAGCATTGAGCGCGTCGGCGACTTCGTAGCGCTCGTCGGGCGACAGAAACGACCCGATGATGAGCGATCGCCCATGTGAGCTCACCATCAGCTGCCCGTCACGATCGGGGGTCTCCTCGAGATGAACGCGCAGCCAATAAGGCTGGAACCGCCAGACCACGGCGTCGCCGCGCGGGCTGACCCGCTGAACGGTGAGCGCGTCGTCGATCAGGGTGATTGTTTCGTAGCGCCGCCCACTGCGGAAATTGAGACGGAAGGCGATATAGACCAGCAGTACGTCGAGCGCGAAAAATGCCGTGATCGGCCAAGCGCCAAGCACCCAGAAACGAAGGCCCGCGAGAAAGCTGACGCCGGCGATGGCTGCCATGAGGAGCCAGAAGCCGCCCGGCGTCAGGCTGCGATGGGGCCGCAAAACCGCATCGAAGTGGACAGCGGAGGCTGGCGACTGTGTCGCAGCGTTATCGCGAGGGATCATCTGGAAAAGATAGGTTGGCTCTGTTGCGAGGTAAAGCCCGGGGCACCTGCGGCGCGACGCGTGAAGTCGCTGTGATCGCGGCGGCCGGCCAGCACGTCAGCGATGCCGAGGCCGAGCCAGGCCGCGAACTTGAAGCCGTGGCCCGAGCATGCATTGACAACCCACACGCGATCTTGCGCCAGAGGCCGGACGTCGAAGCGCTCCGCTTCAGCCAGCGCGTAGTAGCACACCTTGCTCCCGACGACGTTGTAGTCGGTGGCGCCGACCAGGCGCGCACGGCAGTTCGCCATCAATGCCTCGATCTCCGCAGGTGCCGCCGTGCGATCGTCATCCGGCGCGCCCCCGCCGCTGAATCGATGGTCGCCCAGCTTGAGGCCGGTGCCGGCGACACAGGGCAGCAGGTAGAAGCCATTGCCGCCGTCGAGGTCGGCGATGATCGGCGCCGCCGACCATGAAGCTGCGCGCGCGGGCGGCGGCGCGAGATAGACAACGATTTGGCGCGACGGGACGAGGCGGCCGGCGACATCCGGCATCAGTTTCGGCAGCCAGGCACCGGCAGCCGCGACAATGAGGTCGGCGCCGATGCTGCGGCCATCGGCGAGTTCGACCGCCGGGCGCCGGCGATCGATCGCCACGGCAGCATGGCCCTCGTGCAGAGCGACACCGCGTCCGGCCAGATAGCGCGCAAGATCGGCCACGATGCGCGATGCCAGCAGCACGCCGCCGGTCGGCGTATGAAAAGCGCGGCCGTGCCGGCGCGGCACCAGCATAGGAACGAGGCGCTCCTGCTCCTCGGCATCGATCCAACGGAACGGCACGCCGCGTCTCGTCATGTCGTCGGCCGATTCCTGGGCCCAGCCCTCGCCGGGCGCAGCCAGAACGAGCATGCCGGTCTCGACGAGGTGTCGCCGCCCGAGATCGCGCCACAGCGCATCCCAGGCGCGATAGGCGTCATCGACCAGGGCGGCATAGCCGCTCATGGCGCCGTAGGCCTGCCGGATGACGCGATGATCGTCGTGCGAGGACGACACCGGATTGGGAATTGGCCCTTGGTCGAACACCTGCACACGATGTCCAGCGCGGACCAAGGCCCAAGCCGTCACCAGCCCCATGATGCCGGCGCCGACGATGGCAATGTCCACGCTGGCACCGTTCCCAATGCCGCGCGGCGCTAGGTGCGCTCGACGGCGAGACGGGCAGCCGCGAGGTCCTCGAGCGCCGTGCCGACCGATTTGAAAAAGGTGACCTGATCGGCGCCGGCGCGCCCCGCTGCGCCACCACGCGTCAGGTCGAACAGATCGCCGGCGATGCCGCCCTCGGCGAGCGTGCCATTGGCGAGTGGCTGAACGATGTCGCCCGCCTCTTTCGTAGCGCCTGCGCGGGTGTCGACATAGACAGCGCCGGCGGCACGCCTGACCGTCTCGTCATCGGCCTCGCGCATGCGCGGCGTATAGGCACCGACGAGATCGACATGGGCGCCCGGCTTGAGCCAGGCGCCGCGAATGAGCGGCTCGGTCGACAAGGTCGCGCACGACACCACGTCGGCAGCGCCGACCGCCGTCGCGAGATCGGATGCCGCGGCGATGTCGCAACCGCTGAAGCGCGCCAGCCCGGAGAGCTGGCGCACCAGGGCTTCGGCCTTGTCGGTCGAGCGGCCCCAGATCCTGATCGTGCTGATGGGCCGCACCGCGGCGTGGGCGCCGATCAAATGCGGCGCGAGCTTGCCCGTGCCGACCATGACGAGCGAGGCTGCGTCGGCCCGCGCCAGATAGCTCGCGGCCAGCGCCGAGGCGCAGGCGGTGCGACGGAGCGTCAGCATGTTGCCGTCGAGCACGGCTTCGAGCCGGCCATTCGTCGCGCTGAACAGCAGGTAGATGCCGTTGACGGCCGGCAGGCCGCGCGCCGCGTTGCCGGGAAAGACATTGACCACTTTGACGCCGATCACCGCGCCGTCCTGCCAGGCCGGCATGAGCAGCAGCATGGCCTCGGCCTCGCCCGGAACGGGCACGGGATGATGGTGCCGCACCGGCACGGTGCAGCCCGCGCGGAACATGGCGCGCAGCGCCTCGATCAAGCTCTTGTCGTCGAGCACGCGCTCGACCGTCGTCGCATCGATGTTGCGCATGAGACGGTGGAATGCCGGCTATCGCGGAGGCAGTGCGCCGGCCAAGCCGGGCGCCGGCAATGCCGCGCTCGATCGCACGCCGGCTTGCTGGGCCGTCTGCCGGCGCAACTCGGCAAGCTCGCGTTCGAGCGACTCCGCCTCGGCAGCTCTGGCGCGAATTTGCTCACGCGCATCGGCCCGCGCACGACGCCGCGCGCCGAGACCGGTCGCCCAGGCGACGAAAGCGCCCAGCACGAAGCCTGCGAGCAACATGCCCAGCGCCACCATGTAGACCGGCAGCTCGACGGCGTAGGGCAAGGGCCACATCTGCAACGCGACGGGCTCGCGGTTGGATACGGCGAAATCGACCACCGCCAGGGTAACCGGCAGCATGACCATGGTGAACAGGAGTCTCATGAGCGCCGCTGACCTTGCAGCGGGCGGGCGTCAGCTCGACTGCTGCGGGTTGCCCTGGTTCAGGCGCTCACGCAGCTGCTTGCCCGTCTTGAAGAATGGGACGAGCTTTTCCTCGACGTTGACCGACGCACCGGTGCGCGGATTGCGGCCGACACGGGACTCGCGGCGCTTGACCGAGAAAGCGCCGAAGCCGCGCAGCTCGACCCGGTCGCCCCGGGCGAGTGCGGCCGTGATCTCCTCGAACACGGTCGTGACGATCCGCTCGGCATCGCGCTGCAGCAGGTGCGGCCGCAACTCGGCCAATCGCAGGATCAGCTCGGACTTGGTCATGGCAAGGCCCCTCTTCCCCACCGCCCTTGCGGGCCCGGCCTCCCGGCTTGAGCCAGGTTCGATCGTATTGCCCGTCCAGGGACCGACCGCCCCATGAGGCAAGCGAGCAGAGGTCCATGGCGGCGCCAGCGTGCCAAACCGGACCCCGACCGTCAAGATAAGTCTTTACGGCCTCAACACTTTTCCGGCTTATCCACGGACCGGTCCCGGTCGGCCCGCAGACAGCAAAACGCCGCCCGGGTTGCCCCGGGCGGCGTCTGCAATCGTTCCAATTTGCGTCAGACGTGCGCTTTCAGCCGGTCTTGCCGTCGTCGCCTTCCTTCTGCTTCTCCTGGCGCTGCTTGATCGCGGCACCGAGGATTTCGCCCAGGCTGGCGCCCGAATCGGACGAGCCGTACTCGGCCATCGCCTGCTTCTCCTCGTCGACCTCGCGCACCTTGATCGACAGCGTCAGCTTGCGCGTCTTGGTGTCGATCTGGGTCACCTTGGCGTCGACCTTCTCGCCGATGGCGAAGCGGTCGGGCCGCTGCTCGCTGCGGTCGCGCGACAGCTCGGACTTGCGGATGAAGCCGGGCATGCCGTCGCCCACCGTCACGTCGATGCCGCCATCCTGGACTGCCGAGACCGTGCAGGTCACGACGTCGCCCTTCTTGATCGAGGCTAGGCCGGTCGCAAACGGATCGGCCGACATCTGCTTGATGCCGAGCGAGATGCGCTCCTTCTCGACGTCGACGTCGAGCACCTTGACCTTGACCGCATCGGACTTGTTGAAGTCCTTGATCGCGTCCTCGCCGGCCTTCTCCCAGCTGAGGTCGGACAGATGCACCATGCCGTCGATGTCGCCCGGCAGGCCGACGAACAGACCGAACTCGGTAATGTTCTTGACCTGACCGGTGAGCTCGGTGCCGACCGGATACTTCTCCTGGAACTCCTCCCAGGGATTGGCCAGGCACTGCTTGAGGCCGAGCGAGATGCGGCGCTTGACCGGATCGACGTCCAGCACCATGACCTCGACCGACTGGCTGGTCGACACGATCTTGCCGGGATGGACGTTCTTCTTGGTCCAGCTCATCTCGGAGACGTGGACCAGTCCCTCGATGCCCGGCTCGAGCTCGACGAAGGCGCCGTAGTCGGTGATGTTGGTGACGCGGCCGGTGAACTTGGTGCCGGCCGGGTACTTCAGCTCGACGCCCTCCCACGGATCGGCCTCGAGCTGCTTCATGCCGAGCGAGATGCGCTGGGTCTCCGGGTTGAAGCGGATGACCTGGACCTTGACGGTCTGGCCGATCTGCAGCGCCTCGGAAGGGTGGTTGATGCGGCGCCAGGCGATGTCGGTCACATGCAGCAGACCGTCGACGCCGCCCAAATCGACGAAGGCGCCGTAATCCGTGATGTTCTTGACCACGCCCTGCAGCACCTGGCCTTCCTTGAGGCTGGTGATGAGTTCCGAGCGCGCTTCCGCACGGCTCTCCTCGAGCACGGCGCGACGCGACACGACGATGTTGCCGCGCCGACGATCCATCTTGAGGATCTGGAACGGCTGAGGCGTGCCCATGAGCGGCTGGATGTCGCGCACCGGGCGGATGTCGACCTGGCTGCCCGGCAGGAACGCGACGGCGCCCGACAGGTCGACCGTGAAGCCACCCTTGACCCGGCCGAAGATGACGCCGTTGACGCGCTGGTTCTGCTCGAAGGACTTCTCCAGCAGGGTCCACGCCTCTTCACGTCGCGCCTTCTCGCGGCTCAGCACCGCCTCGCCGTTCTTGTCCTCCATGCGGTCGAGGAAGACCTCGACCGTGTCGCCGACCTTGATCTCGGGCGCCCGGCCCGGACCGGCGAATTCCTTGAGCGCGACGCGACCCTCGGACTTCAGCCCGACGTCGATCAGCGCGAAATCGCCTTCGATCGAAATGACGCGGCCCTTGATGACGCCGCTGTCCATGCCATTGCCCTGCGACAGCGACTCCTCGAGCAGCGCGGCAAAGCTCTCCTTTGCGCCTGCGCCCGTGGCGCCGGCAACGGCTGACTGATTGGCCATGAAAACTCCTCTGTCTTTCGTCGATGCGCCGGTGCCACCCGATCGGTCGCACAATGCGAGACCGCCGTCGGCGGCTCGTCCGGCCCGGGCCGGCGGGGAAGATGCACTGCGGCTAAGCTTCCCGGCCGTTGCTGAAGTTAGAAACGCGCCGGCATCGCAATCATGCCCGATCGGCGCGGATCCGCGTTTCGATGAAGTCGAGGGCAGCGGCAAAGGCCGCGTCCGCGTCGAGCGCGCTCGTGTCGAGCACGAACGCGTCCTGGGCTTGCGTCAGAGGAGCCGTCGAACGGCCCATGTCCCGCGCATCCCGTTCCTTCAAGTCCTGCAGAACGCGCGCATATATAGCCTCGACCCCTGCTTCCCGCAACTCCTTGAGACGGCGCTCAGCGCGCACCTCGACTGCAGCTACTACATATAGCTTGGCCTCCGCGTCGGGGCAGACAACGGTGCCGATATCGCGCCCGTCGAGCACCGCACCCGGCTCGCCGCCCGGCGGATGCCGCGCGAAATTTCTCTGGAATTCGAGCAGGATAGCGCGGATTTCGGCAATCGCCGCGACCTTGGAGGCGGCATTGGCCGCCAGATCGCCGCGCAGATCGCCGGCGCCGAGATCTTCGGGTCCGAGTGCACGGGCCGCCGCCGCCGCGCTCGCCATGTCCGCCGGGTCGCCGCCCGCGCGCACGACCTTCATGCCAACGGCCCGATAGATCAGGCCGGTGTCGAGATGGGCGAAGCCATAGTGGCGCGCCAGGCGACGAGCGAGCGTCCCCTTGCCGGATGCCGCAGGTCCGTCGAGCGCGATGACTAAGGAACGTGGTTTGGTCGTTGTCATGGTGAAGTTGGCCGGCCGGCTTGTAGCCGTTTCGGCCGCAGGGGTAAACTCATTCACTCGCCAACACGGGGATCACCGATATGCTGCAACTGCGCCCAAACTGCGAATGCTGCAACCGCGACCTGCCGCCGGAATCGATGGATGCGGTGATCTGCTCGTTCGAGTGCACCTTCTGCCGGAGCTGCGCGGACGGCGTGCTGGGCGGGCGCTGTCCGAATTGTGGGGGCGAGCTGTTGCGCCGGCCGATCCGGCCGCGCGACAAATTGGCGAAGTTTCCGGCTTCGACCGAACGGAAGGTCAAGCCTGGCGGCTGCAAGATGGTGGCGTAAGCGTTACGCGGCCGCCCATCCAACGGCAAGTGATGCGCCTATTTCAAGTCGCGCGTCGCTGTCACCGCAGCACATCGATCTCCACGCCGATTGCCGCCGACAGTGATTGCCAGCTGCGGTCGGCCGTCAACGCCGGTGCGCCGTTCCGCCTGGCGAGAGCCAGGCAGGCGCGATCGCCCAGCGAGAGGCCGAGCCGCCTCGTTGCCGGCACAAGAAGACCGGCGAAGTAGGCCAGCTCGGCATCGAAGGCGACGCATTCGAACGGAAGCGGATCGAGAACGCGTCGGATGTCCGGCTCCGCAGCGCCATTGCGCGCGAAATGGCCGACGACCTCCGCGATATTGACTGAGGCGATCACGGAGTCGGCGAGGACCGCGCGAACCTTCTCGCCGCCCGGCTCGCCGAGCAGAAGCGCGAGCAGCGCCGATGCATCGAGCACCAGCGCACTCACTCCCGCCTTGAGTCGCGCCGCCGCGCGGCGAGGAATGCATCCACCGACCCGTCGGCCTTTTTGCCAAGCAGACGGCGGGTCAGTTCTTGCGCCCCGTCGATCACTTCGTCGAGCGTCCTGATGCGAATTTCACGGCCATCGAGCTCGACAACGACCTCGCCGCCGCGCTTAAGGCCGATCGCCCGCCTGAACGATGCGGGAATGCTAAGTCGCCCTGAATCCGAGATTTTGGCTCGAAATGCAGTCATGCCCTCTTTCCTGGTTCGCACCAAGTTGCGCGATACATACCATGAATTGACAATTATGGTCTCAACAAAGGCGCGCGCGTGGCTTCCGGCAGAGGCGCGCCGGCTACGTCTTGTAGGACGGGTCTTTCGCCTCGATCAGCCTGACCATGGCGGCGAATTCGAGCTCGCCATAGCCGACCGTGCCGCCGGAGGTCAGGAACTCGTCGCCCAGCTTGGCCGAGCGCTGGGCCACGTCGTCGGTCAGACGGAGCAGACCGGCACCACCCGCCTGCGCCTGCATCTGCACCTGGCAGGCGCGTTCCAGGCGGAACATGCGCACGAAGGCCTCGGCCGCGGTGCGGCCGCAGGTCAGCAGGCCGTGGTTGCGCAGGATCAGCATGTTCTTGCCGCCAAGTGACTTGGCGATGCGGCCGCGTTCGTCGAGATCGAGGCTCGGCCCCTCGAAATTGTGGTAGGCGAGGCCATCGAATCCTTCGGCTGCGTACATGCCGATCGGCAGCAATCCTTCCTCCTGCGCTGCGACCGCCATGCCCGCCGTCGTGTGCGTGTGCAGCACGCAATGGGCGTCGGGCCGCGCCATATGAATGGCGCTGTGAATGACGAAGCCCGCGACGTTGATCGGGTAGGCGCTCTTGCCGACGACCTTGCCGTCGCAATCGATCTTGACGAGGTTGGATGCGCGCACCTCGTCGTAGCGCAGCCCGTAGGGGTTGATCAGGAAATGCGGCTCGGGCCCGGGCACGCGCAGCGTGACGTGGTTCCAGATCAGCTCCGACCAGCCGAGATGGTCGATGATGCGGTAGACCGCGGCGAGCTCGACGCGGAGCTGCCACTCCTTGCGTTCCGCCAGGCTCTCGACCTTGCGCCGTGCCGTGGATTGCCGTGCCATGCCTGCCTCCGCCTTCGCTCCACTCATGTTAGCACGAGTGAAGCGGGGCGGGCGCCTGGCTTGCGCCGGAAGGCATAAGGGCTAGGATTGCGTCACCTGCCATTGGGGGAACAATGCCCGCATTCGAAGCTTTCGATCCGGTTTTCAGCACGCTGCTGATCCGCCATGCCCAGCTCGAGCGGCTCTACACGGGCTGCCGCTGGGCGGAGGGTGCCGTCTATTTCCCGGCCGCGCGCCACCTGATCTGGAGCGACATCCCGAACAACCGGATGCTGCGCTACGACGAGTGCGACGACAGCGTCAGCGTATTCCGCAGCCCGTCGAACAACTCCAACGGCAACACGCTCGATCGGCAGGGAAGGCTGGTCACGGCCGAGCACGGCGCGCGGCGCGTCACGCGCACCGAGCATGACGGCACGATCACCGTGATTGCCGACCGCTACCAGGGGAAGCGGTTGAACAGCCCGAACGACGTGGTCGTCAAGTCGGACGGCTCGATCTGGTTCACCGATCCGCCCTACGGCATCCTCTACGACTACGAGGGCGGCCGCGCGCCGAGCGAGCTCGGCGGATTTTTCGTGTTCCGCGTCGACGGCAATTCGGGCGAGCTCAGCATCGTGGCCGACGACTTCTTCCGCCCCAACGGCCTCGCCTTCTCGCCCGACGAAAAAATTCTCTACATCGCCGATTCCGGCTCGCGCCAGCCGGGTGGTGCCCGCCACATCCGCGCCTTCGACGTGACCGAGGATGGCAAGCTCAGGAACGGCCGTCTGTTCGCGGAGTGCGCGGCGGGCCGCTTCGACGGCTTCCGCGTCGACGAGGCGGGACGCATCTGGTCGGCGACCGACGACGGCGTGCATTGCCACACGGCCGAAGGCAAGCTGATCGGCAAGATCCCGATTCCCGAAATCTGCGCCAACGTCGTCTTCGGCGGGCTCAAGCGCAATCGCCTGTTCGTCTGCGCGACGACCTCGCTTTACGCGGTCTATCTCGCGATCAACGGCGTGAAGACGTTCTGACGTCCGGCACGGCTCACGCCGCCTTCAGCCGCGCCAGATTGCCGACCGTCCGCGCGCATGCTTGCGCCGCTTCCGCGCCCTTGACCAGGAAATGCTCGTGGAAGAAGTTGCGGTGCTCGGCGTGCTCGTGGAAGCGCTGCGGCGTCAGCACGGCGGAGATCACCGGCACCTCCGTGTCGAGCTGAACGCGCATCAGCGCGCTGATCACCGCCTCGGCGACGAACTCGTGGCGGTAGATGCCGCCGTCGACGACGAGACCCGAGGTGACGATCGCGGCATATCGGCCGGTCTTGGCCAGCAGCTTCGATTGCAGCGGGATCTCGAAGGCGCCGGGTACTTCGAAGAAGTCGATATTGTCCTCGGCGAAGCCCAGCCTGGCGATCTCCGCCACGAAGGCGTGGCGGCACTGGTCGACGATGTCCTTGTGCCAGCAGGACTGCACGAAGGCGATCCGGCTGGCGTCGATGTTCGCGTGATTGGTATTGGACTTACTCTGATTCATGGTGCGGCTCCCGTGTGAGTCGAATCCAGAATCAGGGCGGACGGACCGCATGCACGCACGACGCGCCGGCGCGCATCGCCACGCAATACGGAACCCGTTCTCTTCCATCCGGACTGTCACCGTCGGCTTCGGATTCGCACCGAATCTGCTGACCCCGCCGGCTGGGCACCGCATGCCGAGAAGCCGCCGGGCGCTCGCGGGCTCATGCGATCGATCGCATTTACCGCCGGTGGGGACTTGCACCCCGCCCTGAGAACGCGGCCGCCTCGACATTCGAGACGGCTCGGACCTGCATAATGCGTTTCCCCCAACGATGCAATGCTCGCCTGGACCGTTCGGGTCGCGGAATTTAGGATTGGCGCATGGGAGGCGGCCGCCATGCTCGCTACCGAATCATTCGATCGCCTGTGGGTCTGGGACGATCCCGCGCTTGGCGGAGCGCTCAACTGGTATCGGCAGGTCGCGACCAATCGCCGGCCGGCCAAGTTCCGCATCGCCGCAACAGTGCCGGCGCAGTTCACCCCCTCGTCCGATGAGACGGCGCTGTGGGCCGAGTTGGATCGCCTGACTCCGGAATTCCTGGCGTGCTGGCAAGACATACGCGTCGGCCGCACGACGCTGGCGCCCGTCCAAAGACCCAATCTGCTCGATCTCTGCGACGCGCTGGTGCGGCGCTGGCTCGCGCACTGCACCTTCTGTCGCTGGAACTGCCGGGTCGATCGCAGCCATGATGGAAGCAGCAGGATCGGCGCCTGCAAGCTGGGCGAAGCCTCGCGCGTAAGCTCCCACTTCCACCACCCGGGCGAGGAGCTCGTCTATCGCGGGACAGCCGGCTCGGGCACGATCTTCTTCACGAGCTGCAACATGCGCTGCGCCTTCTGCCAGAACGGCGACATCAGCACCGACAAGGACAACGGCATCGACACCGATGGACGCACGCTGGCCGCCATCGCCTGGACGCTGCGCATGGAAGGCTGCCACAACGTCAACTGGGTCGGCGGCGAAGTGACCATCCACCTGCATCGCATCGTCGAGGCGATCGCGCTGCTCGGCAACGGTTTCAAACCTGGCCCGGCTGACCTTGCCCGAGCGCGGCGCACGCGGGCCGACCGATTCTGCTGGCACGACACGCGTGCCGAGGACGCAAGCTACGCCGGACACCTCAATGCGCCCATGCTGTGGAACAGCAACTTCTTCATGACCGACGAGGCCATGAAGATCCTGCGGCTGCTCATGGATGTCTGGCTGCCCGACTTCAAGTTCGGCCCCGGGCGCTGCGCCATGACGCTCGCCAAGACGCCGTGGTATTGGGAGACGGTGACGGGGAATCTGCTCATGCTGCACGGAGCGGGCGAGGACATGACGATCCGCCATCTCGTCATGCCCGGCCACGTCGAATGCTGCACGGTGCCGATGCTCGACTGGCTCGCCCGGCACATGCCCGACGTGCCGATCAACATCATGGACCAGTACCGGCCCGACAATTTCTGCGAGCCAGGTTCCGACAAGTACCGGCCGGAATATGCGGCGCTGACGCGCGGCATCACGCGCGCCGAGTTCAGCGCGGCCTGCGCGCATGCCGCCAGCCGCGGCATCAAGTTCGAGACCATCACCTTCGAGAAGGCGCGGCGTTTTCTCGGCTGAGACGCGACGATCAGGGAGCAGGCGAAATCATGGCAACGACTCGATATGCCGGCCCGCGGGCGCTCGCCCAGGCCGGCTCCAAGCTCAACCTCGCGACGCTCGAGAATGCGGCCTTCCACAAGGATGGCCCGCGCGAGAACTTCGAATACCGCGATCTCGGTTGGGCGGACGCCAGCGGGCGGGCGATCGGCGCCAAGCATATCCGCGCGATCAAGCCTTTCGAGGCCGAGACGGGGTGGCACTGGCACGACATGAACGGCCATTTCGTCTATGTGCTGCGCGGCTGGCTCAAGTTCCGCTTCGATGGGGCCGACGGCGAGGTGGTCGCGTGCGCTGGGGCAAGCCTCAGCCAGCCGGCCGGCGTGGCGCACAATGTCGTGGGCTATTCGGAGGATCTCGAGTTGATCGAGGTCAACTTGCCGGCCGACTACGCAACCAATGAGCTCGGGCGTTGAAAAGGGCTTGCTTCTCCCACAACGATTACGCGAGTTGCCGCCGCCTCATGACGCGCTCGATCGCCTCTCATCTCAGATTCGCTAGGTCGGCAAGTGGCAACAGGAGCTCGACGGTGGTTCCGTCGCCGAGATGGCTTTCAATGTGGAGCGCACCGCCCTGACCCTCCGCGAGAGACCGCGAGATGGCGAGCCCCAAGCCGGTGCCTCGACTCTCGTGAGCGACATAGATTTGATCGGAGTCGGCCCGTTCGAACGGCCGCCCCAAGCGCGGCAGGGCCTTGGGATCAATGCCTGGTCCGTTGTCGCGCACAGTGATCTTGAGCATTTCTCCGTTCTCGACCATCGAGCTGAGGCGTATCACGCCGCCGCGCTGCGTGAACTTGATTGCATTGCCGATCACATTGAGAAGTATCTGGGTCGTCGATCTCCGGTCGACCATGACGGCGGGCAGGTCAGGAGGCAGATCGATCGTCAATTGTTGATCGCGCCTCGTGGCGCGCAGACGAAGCAGGCGCAATACATCGTCGATCAGCTGGCCGGGCTCGGTCACTTCGGGCCGCAACTCCGTCTTGCCGGCCTCGATCCGCGCCATATCGAGCAAGTCGTCGATCAGTGACTGCAGCAGCAAGCCGCTGCGATAGATGTCCTCGACGTAACCGGCATACCGCTCGTTAGCCAAGGATCCGAACACGCCGTGCAGCATCAGTTCGGAGAATCCCACGATGGCGTTCAGGGGTGTGCGTAGCTCGTGGCTGACATTGGCGAGAAACGAGCTCTTGGCCATGCTGGTGGCCATGGCTCGATCCCTGGCTTCGGCCAGCTCGTAGTGTCGGTGCACCATGTCCGAGATGTCGGTTCGCAGCCCGATAAAGCCTCCGGAGCCGATGGGATAGTTCCGGTGGCGCATGTGAGACGCGCCGATACTCGTGGTTCGCTCGATCGCGAAGCGGCCGGATGCGATGTCACGAAATACCTCGTCAGCCCGTTCGGGGGACCAATAACCCTTGGCGACGTTGAGATGGTGAATGTCCACCAGCGAAAGGCCGTGCAGATCCTCACCCGGGCGCAGGTAGTTCATCATCGCTCGCCAGGCCTTGTTGTACCACGCAACCCACAAGTCGGAGTCGTAGACGACCAATGGTTCCGCGGCGCAGTCGAGCGCCTCGCTCAGAAAGGAGTCCGGCGGAATCCGTGCCGGTCGGGCGGATGCGATGCGCGCGGCCAGGTCAGGGGCGGCGCGTTCGCCGACGGCCAAGGCGATGCCTGGGGCGGGCGTCTTGCGCATTTTGGCCATGCAGATGAGGCCCCACAATGCTCCACCCACCAATATCGGAACCATGTCGCAGCTCGTCCAAGCGCGTGCCGAGGGAATATCGGCCGTTGGCGGCGCGATGGCATCGGCGACTGCTGACCAGCTTTGACCGCGAACGAGGTCGGCGGATGCCCCGGCGAACCATTGCGCGAGCATCGCCTCGACCGACCGCAGATCGAGCTCCGACTCGCTCGCGGCCACCACCCGAAGGACCGGCGGCGGCAGCACGGAATCGTAGATTCTGGCGATGAGCACCCAGTCACTACCGCCAGCAGCGGCAAGCTGCCGTGCGAGGTGCCGGAGGTATTCTGCATCCACCGGTCCCCGCGGGTCAGACATCGGCCATTGCAGCGTCCCGATCGCATTCAGATGGATCCCCGCAGCACCATCGCCGTCTTGGCGACATGAGGCGCTGGCCACCTGCGTCATCACTCTAGACATCATGCCTCGGGCGCGTCACCTGCCAGGCCATTATCCTCAAACCGGACTCTCGATGGACGGACTGGTGCTCAACATCGAGCTGAAAACGCCGGACAGTGCGCACTACGCCAATCCCCAAAAAAAATCCCGAGAGACGCACAGCGTCTGGCAATCGATCTCCGTGCGACCGCCGGCGCCCATCCGCGACTTTGATAGGCCCGCAACACGAGTTAGAACAGCGGCG
>VGDO01000024.1 GCA_016869645.1 Alphaproteobacteria bacterium | reverse complement strand
ATCGCTGCTCGCCGATCTCGCCACGCTCACCCGCAACACCGTCCGCTTCGGCCGCGCAGCCTCCTTCCCGGTGCTCGCCACCCCGACCGAAATCCAGCGCCGCGCACTCGATCTGCTCGCCGTCAAGCCCAGCCTGTAGTCAGGACCCGCAGACAAACGCGAGTCACATCAGTGGCTTGGTCAAAATTCGGGCAAAGTTCAGGCTAGGAGCGGATGTGAAGACGATGCTGGACACATCGCCGAACATTCGCGACAACGCCATCGAACTTCCTGGCCCAACCCTCCGGGCCGCTGGTGCAAGGACTTGGGGCGGCGTCGGCCATCGCTCGCGGTGCATCCAGCACCGCGTCGCGACGCCCTCCTAGCCCAAGTCCTTGTTGCAGCGGCGCCGCCCATGGCGAATTCTCAGACAGGCTTCCAGGCCGGCGGGATCGACAGCGACCGCTACTGGACGAGCGGAGAGCTGGCGGCGTCGTACGTGATGCCCTCGATGTCCGCGCCGGCCGCGAGCACGCTCACATACTGACGGACTGCATTGCGAAACACGGAATCGGCGAGATAGTCGGCGATGCGCTCGCGCACCGCCTCGAACGGCAGGTCGCGCCCCGGCGCGCGCGCCACTAGCTGAAGCACGTGGTAGCCGTAGCGGGTCGGTACCGGCACGGGCGACAGCTGCCCCGGCTCGAGATTCTCGAGGAACGTCTCGAATTCGGGCACCGTGGTGCCCGACGCGAACTGCCCGAGATGGCCGCCCGAAGACTTCGACGAGCAGGCCGAATGCGCCGCCGCCAGTTCGGCGAAGGCTTCGGAAGACGTCTCCAGGTGGCCAATCAGTTCGACCGCCTTCGCTCGCGCCGCTTCGCGCTCCTGCTCCTCGTCGGGCGCGGCCGGGATCAAGATGTGCCGCGCCTCGTAGAGCGCGGGCGATCGGAACCGGCTGCGGTTGGCGTCAAAATAGCGCCGGCAGGCCGAATCGTCCGCCGCCGGCAGCCGTACCTCCATGGCAATGAGCTGATCGAGCACACCCTCGGCCGTGCGGTCGAGGCCGAGGGCTTCGGCGCGCTGCAGCATGAGCTCACGCACGACGAGGGCTTGCGACGCGGAATGCATGGCCGTTTCCGCATCGCGAGCCGGGTGGTACTGCATCTCCGCAAGAACGGCCTCGCGCGGAATGGAGATGCCGTTGACGGCGATCGCTTCCATGATGGCCTCCACCTAGAGCGTCGAGCGCGCCGGAGCGCGCCGACGGACCACTTGATAGCTGCGGAAGACGTAACCGACCGGCGCGCTCCAGATATGGACCAGGCGGCTGAACGGGAACAGCACGAAGATGGTGATGCCGAGCACGAGATGCAGACGGTAGGGCCAATCGAGACCAGCCACGAGCTCAGCCGCTCCGCCCTGCAACGTGACGATGCGCTGCGCCCACTCCGACAGCAGTAGCATCACCGAGCCGTCCGAATGTTGCAGCGAATAGGGCAGCGTGATCAGCCCGAGAACAAGCTGCACCCACAGCACGATGAGAACGGCGACGTCCATGACAGAACTCGTCGCGCGGATGCGCGCATCGAACAGGCGCCGGTGCAACAGCATCGTCAACCCGATGAAGCACGCCACGCCGGCAATGCCGCCGCTGACGATGGCCGTCATCTGCTTGGCCGGGGCCGAGATGAAATGCTCGTAAACCCAGTGCGGCGTCAGCAGCCCGACGAAATGCCCGACGAACAGGAACAGGATGCCGACATGGAATAGGTTGGAGCCCCAGCGGAGCTGCGTGGCGCGCAGCATCTGGCTCGAACCGCTGCGCCAGGTGTACTGGCCGCGCTCGAATCTCACCAGGCTGCCGACGAGGAACACGCTGATCGCGATATAGGGATAGAGACCGAAGAGGATGTAATCGAGGGTAGACATGTCAATTGCTCCGCTCAGCGGGGTGCGTTGATGCGCGCGACCCAGGAGGCGGCCTTGTCGCAGCCGGTTCCTGCCCGCATCGGGTCATTCTCCGGACCGAACGTCACGGCCGCCTCTTCCCAGGCGCGGTCGAGCGCCTCGAAGCTGTCGTCGTCCGCGCCGGGCGCCTGCGCCACCGGACTGACCGAAGCGCCGCCGGCAATCGCCAGCAACGCCGCCGGCACCGCCGCATAGGCCGAGCCGCGCTTGGCCAGGCGGTCGCGCAGGAGGGCGATGATCGGCGCGGCGTCGGTCAGCAGGTTTCTCGCCTCCTTCGTCTCGACCTGGGACAGGAATTCGACGAAGAGCGGCAGGTAGTCCGGCAGTTCGCGCGGATGCGGCTCGAAGCCGTGACGCCGATATAGCTCGATGAGGTCGATCATCGCCGGACCACGGTCGCGCGAGTCGCCGTGGACGTGCTCGAACAGGTGCAGCGACAGCGAACGGCCGCGGTCGAACAGCTCGCAATAGCGCTCCTGGACGGCCATGAGCTCCGCCGAACCCAACTCGTCGATCAGCGCCATCAGGTTGCCGGCCTCAGTGGCGTTCGCCGGCATGGCGCGGTCGACGATCGCGCGCAGTTCCGGCAGCATAGCCTGCAGATCCGCGCTCGGATAGTCGAGCAAGGCCGACAATGCCTTGAAGATCATCATGGCCGTCACCCCACCCGCGCCGGCTGCTTCGGCGCAAAGAGATTGGCCGGTTCCTTGCCGTCGGAGCATCCCGAGCCGAAGGAGAAGCCGCAGCCGCCGCGCAGGTCGAACGCGCTCTCGGCATACTCGCGGTGCGTCGAGGGTATGACGTAGCGATCCTCGTAGTTGGCGATCGCCATGGTCTTGTACATGTCCTCGACCTGCGCCTGGCTCAGGCCGACGCGGCGGAGCACGGCCAGGTTGTCCTTGCCCTCGACATGGCGGTCGCGCATGAAGACGCGCATCGCCAT
Source organism: Alphaproteobacteria bacterium (assembly GCA_016869645.1). Lineage (GTDB taxonomy): Bacteria > Pseudomonadota > Alphaproteobacteria > SHVW01 > SHVW01 > SHVW01. The sequence goes on along the minus strand of VGDO01000024.1, from coordinate 38,277 downwards.
CATGCGTTCGAGCGCGCTGACGACCGGCTCCTCGGCCCCGGCGGTCAGCAGATTGGCGAGGTACTGCACGGGAATGCGCAGGCTGCGCACGTCGGCAATGTCGTTCGACATGCTGATCTTGCCGGCGTCGGCGGCCGCCTGGATCGGCGAGAGCGGCGGCACGTACCACACCATGGGCAGCGTGCGGTACTCCGGGTGCAGCGGGAACGCGATCTTCCAATCGATCGCCATCTTGTAGGTCGGCGATTTGCGCGCCGCCTCGAGCCACGCCTCGGGAACGCCGTCGCGGCGTGCCTGTTCGATCACCTGGGGATCGTTCGGATCGAGGAAAATGTCGAGCTGGGACTGGTAGAGGTCCTGCTCGCTGGGTGCAGCCGCCGCGCTCTCGATGCGGTCGGCGTCATAGAGCAGCACGCCCAGATAACGGATGCGGCCGACGCAGGTTTCCGAGCACACGGTCGGCTCTCCGGCCTCGATGCGCGGATAGCAGAAGATGCACTTCTCCGCTTTGCCGGATTTCCAGTTGTAGTAGATCTTCTTGTAAGGGCATGCGCTGACGCACATGCGCCAGCCGCGGCACTTGTCCTGGTCGATCAGGACGATGCCGTCCTCCTCGCGCTTGTAGATCGAGCCAGACGGGCAGGCCGCAACGCAGGCCGGATTGAGGCAATGTTCGCAGAGCCGCGGCAGGTAGAACATGAACGTGCTCTCGAACTGCCCGTAGATCTCCTTCTGGATGCCGTCGAAGTTCTTGTCCTTCGAGCGCTTGGCGAACTCGGTGCCGAGGATCTCCTCCCAGTTCGGACCCCACTCGATCTTCTCCATGCGCTTGCCGGTGATGAGCGAGACCGGCCGCGCGACCGGCATGGCCTGGGACTCGGGCGCGGTCTGCAGGTGCTCATAGTCGAACGTGAAGGGCTCGTAGTAGTCGTCGATCTCGGGTTGGTGCGGGTTGGCGAAGATCTTGGCGAGCACGCGCCACTTGCCGCCGATCCGCGGCACGATCTTGCCCGACCGCGTGCGCTTCCAACCGCCCTGCCACTTGTCCTGGTTTTCCCATTCCTTCGGATAGCCGATGCCGGGCTTGGTCTCGACGTTGTTGAACCAGGCGTATTCGACGCCTTCGCGCGAGGTCCACACGTTCTTGCACGTCACCGAGCAGGTGTGACAGCCGATGCACTTGTCGAGGTTCAGCACCATGGCGATCTGGGCTCGGACTTTCATGGTCATTCTCCTTCCTATCCGGCCCGTCACTCGGCCGCCGCGCCCGCAAGCGGGCGATCGAGCCAGTCGACATTGACCATCTTGCGCACGACGACGAATTCGTCGCGGTTGGTGCCGATCGTTCCGTAGTAGTTGAAGCCGTAGCTCTGCTGGGCATAGCCGCCGATCATGTGGGTCGGCTTGACCGTGGCGCGCGTGACTGAGTTGTGGATGCCGCCGCGCGCCCCGGTGATCTCGCTGCCCGGCACGTTCACGATCTTCTCCTGGGCGTGATACATCAGGATCATGCCCGGGTTGACGCGCTGGCTGACCACGGCGCGCGCGACCAGCGCGCCGTTGACGTTGAACGCCTCGACCCAGTCATTGTCCTCGACGCCGATCTTCTTGGCGTCGGTCTCGCTCAGCCATACGATCGGACCGCCGCGCGACAGCGTGAGCATCATCAGGTTGTCCGTATAGGTGCTGTGGATGCCCCATTTCTGGTGCGGCGTGATGAAGTTGAGCAAAATCTCGGGCTGGCCGTTGCTGCGGGTGCCACGCATCGGCGCCGTCGCCTTGGTGTCGACCGGCGGACGGTAGAGGCACAGCCCCTCGCCGAAGGCGAGCATCCAGGGGTGATCCTGGTAGAGCTGCTGGCGGCCGGTCAGCGTCCGCCACGGAATCAGCTCGTGCACGTTGGTGTAGCCGGCGTTGTAGCTGACATGCTCCGACTCCAGGCCGCTCCAGGTCGGCGACGAGATGATCTTCCGCGGCTGCGCCTGCAGGTCGCGGAAGCGGAGCTTGTCGTCCTCGCGCGGCCGGGCAAGATGCGTGTGCTCGCGGCCAGTCGCCTTGCCGAGGGCCGCCCACGACTTGACCGCGACCTCGCCGTTGGTTTCGGGCGCGAGCGCCAGAATCACTTCGGCGGCGTCGATGTCGCTCTCGATGCGCGGCATGCCCTGGGTGACGCCGGGCTCGGTCACCGTGCCGTTGAGCCGGCCGAGGAAGTCGACCTCGTGCTCGGTGTTCCAGCTGATGCCCTTGCCGCCGTTGCCGACCTTGCGCATGAGCGGGCCGAGTGCGGTGAACTTGCGGTAGGTGTTCGGATAGTCGCGCTCGATCACGGTCATCTGCGGCATGGTCTTGCCGGGAATCGGCTCGATCTCGCCCTTGCGCCAATCCTTGGGCTCGAAGGCCTGGCCGAGCTCGGCCGGCGTGTCGTGCATCAGCGGCGTGAGCACCAGGTCCTTCTCGACGCCGAGATGGCCGCGGCAGACGTCGGAGAAGGTACGCGCGATGCCCTTGAAGATCTCCCAGTCGCTGCGCGCCTCCCACACCGGGTCGACGGCGGCCGACAGCGGATGGATGAAGGGGTGCATGTCGGACGTGTTCATGTCGTGCTTCTCGTACCAGGTGGCCGTCGGCAGCACGATGTCGGAGTACATGCACGTCGTGGACATGCGGAAGTCCAGGGTCACCAGCAGATCGAGCTTGCCCTGCGCGGCCTTGCGCCAGACCACCTCTTCGGGCTTCTTGCCGCCCTCTTCGCCCAGGTCCTTGCCCTGAACGCCGTGCTGGGTGCCGAGCAGGTATTTGAGGAAGTACTCGTGTCCCTTGCCGCTGGAGCCAAGGAGGTTGGAGCGCCAGACGAACATGTTACGCGGGAAGTTGGCCGGGTTGTCCGGATCCTCGCAGGACATGCGCAACTCGCCGCTCTTCAGAAGCTGGGTCGCATAGGGCCCAGCCTCCTTGCCCGCCGCCGCGGCATCGCGCGTCAGCTTGAGCGGATTGACCTCGAGCTGGGGCGCCGAAGGCAGCCAGCCCATGCGCTCGGCGCGCACGTTGAAATCGATCAGCGAGCCGGACAAGCGGCGCGGCGCGAGAGGCGACAGGATCTCGTCGACGCCGATCGTCTCGTGGCGCCACTGGCTGGTATGCGCATAGAAGAACGAGGTCGAGTTCTGCTGCCGGGGCGGCCGATGCCAGTCGAGCGCGAAGGCGAGCGGCAACCAGCCGCACTGGGGCCTGAGCTTCTCCTGGCCGACATAGTGCGACCAGCCGCCGCCCGACTGACCGACGCAGCCGCACATCACCAGCAAGTTGATGATGCCACGGTAGTTCATGTCGGCGTGGTACCAGTGATTGATCGCCGCGCCGAGGATGACCATGGACTTGCCCTTGGTCTTGTCGGCATTGTCGGCGAAGGCGCGCGCCACGGCGATCACCTGCTCGCGCGCGACGCCCGTGATCTTCTCCTGCCAGGCGGGCGTGTACGGCAGATCGTCGTCGAAGCTGCCCGCGGTGTTGACATCGCCGATGCCGCGATCGACGCCGTAGTTGGCCAGGAACAGGTCAAAGACCGCCGCGACCTGCACGTTGCCGTCCTTGGTCGCGATCGTCTTGACCGGAATCCTGCGCTCGATGATGTCCGGGTGCTCGCTGTGCGGGAAGTGCTCGTGCTTGATGCCGCCGAAGTAGGGAAAGGCGACGGCGCGCACATCGTCGGAGGCGCCGGCGAGCGACAGACGCAGCTTGGCCTCCGCGCCGGTTGCGTCCCTGGCTTCGAGGTTCCACTTGCCCTGCTCGCCCCAACGGAATCCGACCGAGCCGAGCGGAACGGCGAGCTGGCCGGTCGCCTCGTCGATCGCAACCGTCTTCCAGTCGGCGTTGTTGGCCTGGCCCAGCTTGTCGGCAAAATCGGAAGCGCGCAGGAACCGGTCCGGCACAAGGCGGCCGTCACGCTCCACCAGCCGGACGAGGAACGGCATGTCCGTGTAGCGCCGGCAATAGTCCTCGAAATAGGCGCTCTTCCCCTTGGCGTGATACTCGGAAAGGATCACGTGGCCCATCGCCATGGCGAGCGCCGCATCGGTACCCTGCTTGGGATGAAGCCAGAGGTCGGCGAACTTGGATGCCTCGGAATAATCGGGCGTCACGACCGCGACCTTGGCGCCCTTGTAGCGCACCTCGGTCATGAAGTGGGCGTCGGGCGTGCGCGTTTGCGGCACATTCGAGCCCCACAGCATGAGGAATGTCGAGTTGTACCAGTCGGCCGATTCCGGCACGTCGGTCTGCTCGCCCCAGGTCTGCGGCGAGCTCGGAGGCAGGTCGCAATACCAGTCGTAAAAGCTCATGGAAACGCCGCCGATCAGCGACAGATAGCGGCTGCCCGCGGCGTAGGACACCATCGACATCGCCGGGATCGGCGAGAAGCCGATGATGCGGTCGGGACCGTAGGTCTTGACCGTGAAAGCGTTGGCGGCGGCGATGATCTCGTTGACTTCGTCCCACGTCGAGCGCACCAGCCCACCCACGCCGCGCATCGACTTGTAGCTCTGCGCCTTGGCCGGATCTTCGACGATCGAGCGCCAGGCCGCCACCGGGTCGCGCTGCTGCGTCTTGGCCGCGCGCCACAGGCGCAACAGGCGTCCGCGCACCATCGGATACTTCACGCGGTTGGCGCTGTAGAGGTACCAGGAGTAGCTGGCGCCGCGCGAGCAGCCGCGCGGCTCGTGGTTGGGCAGGTCGGGACGCGTGCGCGGGTAGTCGGTCTGCTGCGTCTCCCAGGTGACGATGCCGCCCTTGACGTAGATCTTCCAGGAGCACGATCCCGTGCAGTTGGCGCCATGGGTCGAGCGCACGATGCGGTCGTGAGCCCAGCGATTGCGATAGGCGTCCTCCCAACCACGATCTTCCGTGGTGACGACGCCGTGGCCGTTGGAGAAGTCTCCGACGACTTTGCGGAGATACGTCAAGCGATCGAGAAAGCGGCTCATGATTTTCGAACTCCCGGATTGGTCAGGCAGCCGCCGCGGCGGTCGGTGCGGACCGCGCACCACCGAGACGAATCTCAGCTCCCGCGCGCGTGTAGTACCACCAGTTGAGGACGAGACAGCTCACGTAGAAGGCGAGGAAGACATAAAGCGCCGCCTCCGGGCCGCCGGTCAGGCTGATCGACGATCCGAAGCTCTTCGGGATAAAGAAGGCTCCATATGCGCCGACCGCCGAGGAGAGCCCCAGCACTGCCGCCGCCTCGCGCATCGCGCTGCGGGCAGCTTCGGTCTGCGCGTCTGATCCACGTCCGGCCGCCGCGCGCGCATGATGGACGTTGAAGATCGCCGGGATCATCTGGAAGGTCGAGGCATTGCCGACACCCGCCGCCGCGAAGAGCAGCAGGAACGAGGCCAGGAAGCCCGCGAAATTGCCGACGCCAAGGCAGTAGAGCACGCCCACCACGCCGGCAACCATCGCCATGAACACCCATTGAGTGACGCGCGCGCCACCGATGCGGTCGCACAGGTCGCCGGAGAGAGCGCGCGTCAACGAACCGACGAGCGGACCCAGGAAGGCGAACTGCAATGGATTGACATCGGGGAACTGCATCTTGGTCAGCAGCGGGAAGCCCGCCGAGTACCCGATGAACGAGCCGAAGGTGCCGATATAGAGCCAACACATGACCCAGTTGTGCTTGCGCTTGAAAATTATCGCCTGCTCGGCGAACGACGCCTTGGCTTCGGCGATGTCGTTCATGCCGTACCATGCGGCAATCGTCGCAGCGATGATGAAGGGCACCCAGATGTAGCCCGCGTTCTGCAGCCACATGGGCTTCGACTGGCCGGCCTGGGTCCAAGTCTGCGCGTCGCCGCCGAGCGCGCCGAACACACCCATCGTCACGACGAGCGGAACCACGAACTGGACCACGCTGACTCCGAGATTGCCGAGCCCGGCGTTGAGCCCCAGCGCCTTGCCCTTCTCCGCCCTGGGAAAGAAGAAGCTGATGTTCGACATCGACGACGCGAAGTTGCCGCCGCCGAAGCCGCACAGCAGGGCCAGGATCATCATGATCAGGTATGGAGTGTTAGGGTTCTGCACTGCGACACCGATGCCGATCGCCGGGATCAGCAGCGATGCGGTGGATGCCGCCGTCCATACACGGCCGCCAAAGATCGGCACTGTGAACGAGTAGAAGATCCGCAGTGTCGCACCGGAAAGACCGGGCAGCGCCGCCAACCAGAAGAGCTGGTCGGTCGTGTACTTGAAGCCGATCGCCGGCAGGTTGACGACGACGACGCTCCATACCATCCATACGGCGAATGCGAGGAGCAGCGCAGGGACCGAAATCCACAGGTTGCGTTGCGCGATTGCCCGTCCCTTCTGCTGCCAGAACGAGCGATTCTCCGGATTCCACTCCGTCAGCACCTGTGGCGAAGCGAGCTCGGGCAAGTCGGCCGGGGTTGCGAGCGACACCTCCTTCTGCCGCGCCATGCGCAGGATGGCGAAGTGCATCCATGCGAGATTCATGGCGACGATGCCGAAGAGAAGCATGAAGCAGCTCGTCCACACGCCGATCAGGTCGTTCATCATGCCGAAGGCGATTGGCAGAACAAAGCCGCCGAGGCCGCCGATCAGGCCGACGATGCCGCCGACCGAGCCGACGTGATTGGGATAATAGACAGGGATGTGCTTGTAGACCGCCGCCTTGCCCAGCGACATGAAGAAGCCGAGCGCGAAGGTCAGCATGGTGAACGGCACGAAACCGAGCGCGATATGGAACTCGATCGGGCCCCTGATGCCCTCGACGACGTAAGTGGTCGCCGGGTAGGACAGCAGGAACGTGCAGGCGACCGACCCGCAGAAGGTCCAGTACATGACGCGGCGCGCGCCGTACTTGTCGGACAACGTCCCACCGAGGATACGGAAGAGGGAACCGGGAATCGAATAGGCGGCGCCGAGCAGTCCCGCGGTCACGATGTCCAGGCCGTAGACGCCGGTGTAGTAGCGCGGCAGCCAGAGCGCCAGCGCGACGAAGGCGCCAAACACAAAGAAGTAGTAGAGCGAGAAGCGCCACACCTGGAGATTGGCGAGCGGCGCGAGCTGAGAGGCGAAGGACGCGGGCTTGGCGCCCATGCGGCGCCGCTCGGAAAGCTGCGGATCGTCCTTGGTGGAGAAGAAGAATACGATCGCCATGATCAGCAATCCGATCGCCCACAGCTGCGCTACGGCCTTCCAGCCGAAAGCGACCATGACCATCGGCGCGAGGAACTTGGTGACGGCAGCACCGACATTGCCGGCGCCGAAGATGCCGAGGGCGGTGCCCTGCTGGCCGGTCGGGTACCAGCGCGAGACATAGGCGATGCCGACCGCGAAGGAGCCGCCGGCGATGCCGACGCCCAGCGCGGCAAGCAGATAGGTCTCGTAGCTGTCGGCCCAGGTCAGCATCCAGGTCGCTGCCGCGGCGGCGACCATGACCAGCGCATAGACAACTCGCCCGCCGTACTGGTCGGTCCAGATGCCCAGCACCAGGCGAATCAGCGAGCCGGTCAGAATCGGCGTGCCGACCAGCAGTCCGAACTGCGTGTCGTTTAGTCCCAGCTCCTGCTTGATCTGGACACCGATGATCGAAAAGATCGTCCAGACGGCAAAGCAGACCGTGAAGGCGATGGTGCTCATCGCCAGTGCGGTGTTCTGACCTCCAGGTGCGGCGGTTTCGGTGGTCGAAGTCATTGCGTGCGGCCTCCTCGAGGGCAAACCCCGCCCCATCGTTGTCGGCCACATGCTAGTCGGGAGGTCGGGACCCGCCTTGCGATAGATCAAAGGCTTGGCCTTTTCCCGGCGCGCACGACTCCTCGTCTTCGTTTCGCATGGACCGGAACCACGCCTGCAGATAGCCCGCATGCGACCGGTCGACCAGGATCTCGAAGCCAGACGCGGTCCGGCGCAACACCACCCAAATCCGTCCCAGCGCGGTGCGCGTGCACGATTCGAGAGCGAATGCCGAATCCAGGTCGATCGACGTGCCGCGGGCCAAAACATCGGCGGCTCCGGCGCCGTCGAGGCTGAAGGACGCCAGACCGTCCGACAGGACGACGACACTGCCGCGCCGCCCCATCCCGCGGTCGAGGGCGGCCAACAGATCTCCCTCCCGGTCGATCGAGCCGGTCACCCACCAGGTATCCGGCCCGAGCCACATGACGCACCGCTCACCACCGCAGGCGCTGTTCGGTCGTCGCGGCACATCGAGCTGAGCGGCAGTCAGGCAGGCGGCCACATCGTCGCCCGCCCCACGCAGCTCGATGACCGCGCGAAGCGGTCGCTCGGTGAGGGCGGCGTCGCCGCATTCCGTCGTCATGCACGTAGCCGCGCACCGCGCGGATCGTAGAAGACGGGATCGACGACGCGTGCGCGCTGCCCGCCCGCGTGGCTCGACAGACAGACCGTGGTGCCGATGCGCCGCCGTCCATCCTCGAGCAACGCGATGGACAGCGCGCGGTCCAGCGCCGGCCCCATGCAGCTCGCGGTGACGAATCCGATCGGGTCGAGGAGGTCGCGGCCGCGCTCCTCCGGCATGATCGGCGCGCCTTCCGGCAACAGCGACCGAGAGTCCTCCGGCAGCAGGCCGACCATCTGGCGGCGTGGCGCCGCGCGCCATGCCGCCATGCCGAGCGACCGCTTGCCGACGAAATCCGCCTTGTCCATGTCGACCAGCCGGCCGAGGCCGAGATCGTCGGGGACGGCCATGCCATCGGCTTCGTGACCGACGGAGATGTAGCCCTTTTCGACGCGCAGTACGTGATTGGCTTCCGAGCCGACCGGTGTGATGCCCAGGTCGTGTCCGGCGTCCATCAGCCTCTGCCACAACTCCATTCCGTGGCGCGCGGGTACGTTGATCTCGAAGCTAAGCTCGCCCGTGAAGCTGACGCGCATGACGCGCGCCGGCAAACCGGCGATGTGACCCTCGCGCATCGACAAGAATGGAAAGGCCTTGGTGTCGAGCTCAATTCCTTCGGCGACATGCGCCAGCGCATCGCGCGCGCGAGGGCCGCACAGAACGGCATTGGCCCACCGCGTCGTTACCGGTGTGATCCAAAGCTTCAGTTTCGGCCACTCGCACTGGTGCCAGCGCTCGAGCCAGGCATAGACCGCATCGGCATTCCCCGTCGTCGACGTGATGAAAAAATGGTCCGGAGCGAAACGCAGGATCGTGCCGTCGTCGAACAACCGCCCATCCTCGCGCAGCATCAACCCGTAGCGGATGCGCCCCTCGCGCAGATCGCGCACGCGAGTACAATAGATGCGATCGAGAAACGCCGCGGCGTCAGGTCCGCGGATCTCGAACTTACCGAGCGGCGAGCTGTCATAGATGCCGAGACCTGTACGCACCGCTCGTGCCTCGCGCGCCGTCGCCTCCTCGAGCCCTTCGCTGCCGCGCGGGTAGTAGCCGGGCCGGCGCCAGGTCGCCGCCGCCTCGTACATGACCGCGCCGGCCGCGACATGCCACGGCGTCATCGGCGTCTCGCGCCAGGGCAGGATGAGTGCTCCGGTATCCTGCCCGGCGAGCGCGCCGAAGCTGACCGGCGTATAGGGCGGCCGGTACGTCGTCGTACCGACCGCGGCAGTCGCCTCGCCGCGTGCGCGTGCCAGCACGTCGATCAGGTTGAGATTTCCCGTCTTGCCCTGGTCGATGGCCATGCCGCCTGTCGTGTAACGCTTGGCGTGCTCGACCGAGCGGTAACCCTCGCGCTGGGCGAGCCTGATGTCGGCGGCGGTCACGTCGTTCGGGAAGTCGACGAAGGCGCGCCCATGCGGCCGGCCCGGCACTTCCCAGATCGGCGCCAGATCGAGTGGCCTCGCGTCCGGCACGACAGGCACGGCGACGGGCTCTGGCGAAAATCCGAGCGCCGACGCCGCGGCGGTGCCGGATGCAGCGCCCTCGGCGAGCGCGCGCCCCAGATCGAAGCTGCCACCAGCGGCACCGGCGCTCCGCACTGGCTGCACCGCCGCGCCCGGAACGAGACAATGCTGCCGGTCGTCCCAACGCAGCCGGCCGCCCGACTGCGAGAAGAGGTGCACGGTCGGCGTCCAGCCCCCGGCCATGAGCACGAGATCGCACGGCACACGCTCGATGCCGGAGCTGTGCGGCGATCGCACGAGCGCCGCGGAGACGCCCGTGCCGCCCTCGACGCCGCACACCACCGCGCCGGTTCGGACCGCGATGCCCTGCGCCTGCGCATCCGTCACAAGCTTCGACGGCGGTTGCGCACGCAGATCGACGAGCGCCACGATCTCAAGCCCCAGACGCGCGAGGTGGATCGCCGTGTCATAGGCGCTGCTGTTGTTCGCGACGACCACCGCACGCCGTCCCGGCATCGCGCCGAAACGATGGGCGTAGGCGAGCGCCGCGGAAGCGAGCATGACACCCGGCCGGTCGTTGTCGGCAAACACCAGCGGCCGCTCCAGCGCGCCCGTGGCGAGGACGACCTGGCGCGCCCGCAGCTTGCGCAGGCGCGCGCGCAATGTCGTGCCGTCAGGCTCGTGTTCCAGCACACCGACGAGATTGTGATCGTAATAGCCGAAGGCGGTCGCGTGCGCGTAGCGACGAAGGTTGGGCATGCCATCGAGTTCGGTCACGCATTGACGGACCCAATCGAGGGCAGGCTTTCCGTCGACCTCCTTGGGCGCCTCGAGCAGTGCGCCGCCCGCCTCCGAGCGCTCATCGACCAGCACGGTGCGCGCGCCTGCCCGGCCCGCGGCCAGCGCTGCCATCAGCCCGGCGGGGCCGGCGCCCACGACAAGCACGTCGCAATGGTCATAGCGTTTCTGATACCTGCGCGGGTCGAGCTTGGCTGGAACGCGGCCCAGACCGGCGGCACGCCTGATCAGCCACTCGCAGATCGGCCAGATGCCGAGCGAATGCGCCCATGCCGGCCCCATGAATGTCTTGTAGTAGAAGCCGGCCGGCAGCAGCCGGGCGAGGCGATCGTTGATTGCGCCGAGATCGAAGGCCGCACTCGGCCAGCAATTCACGCTCGTCGCTTCCAGTCCCGGCCTCAGCGGCACGAGCGTTGCGGGCAGGTTCGGCGCGTCCTCGGAGCCGACAAGCTGAACGATGGCGTTGCACTCCTCAACGCCGGCCGCGATCAGCCCGCGCGGACGGTGATACTTGAAGCTGCGGCCGACCACGCGCACGCCGGCCGCGAGCAGGGCCGAGGCCAGCGTATCGCCGGCAAAGCCGCTATAGCTCCTCCCGTCGAAGCGGAAACCGACCGGGCGGGTGCGGTCAATCCGGCCGCCCTCGGCCAGGCGCCAGCCGCTCATGGCGGCTTCTCCGCGGGCGAGATCGCCTGGTTGAGCGTGTCGCGCTCGACCATGAACCAGAGCCGGCAACCGCGCGCATGCCACCACCACTCGCGGACCACGCCTTTGGTATTGTCGCGATTGAACAGGTGATCGGCCCAGGCCGCGTCGTCGAGCGACGCAGGATCATCCGGCCGTCGCCTCGCCTCGCCGCCCGAGACGAACTCCTCCTCGTTGCGCTGGCCGCAGAACGGACACGGGATCAAGAACAAGGCGTCATTCCCTATTCGACGCGCCGGCCGTCTCAAGGACCGGCCGGCCGCGCAGGAACCGGTCGAGCCCGAAGGGCCGGATCAGCTCGGGCGGCTCGCCGGTCGCAATCAATTGCGCGAAGGCCTCGCCCGAAGCGGGGATCGCCTTGAAGCCGCCTGAGCCCCAGCCGACATCGACGAACAGACCTCCGACCGGCGTCGTCGAGATGATCGGACTGGTGTCCCAAGCGAGATCGATCATGCCCGCCCATTGACGCAGCATGGCAACGCGGCCGAGGCGCGGCATCAGGTCAATCAGGGCGGCGACCGACTGCTCGATTACGTGGATGCTGCCGCGCTGGGCATAGGAGGTGTAGCCATCGGCGCCGCCGCCGATGATCAGCTCACCCTTGTCGGTCTGGGCGAGATAGACATGGAGCGCCGGACAATTGAGCACGACGTCGAGCACGGGCTTGAGCGGCGCGGAGACGAAGGCCTGGAGCGGCACCGTCTCGATCGGCAGACGCAACCCCGCCATGGCGGCGACGACACTGGCATGGCCGGCGACCGCCACGCTGATCCGAGGGGCCATGATCGTCCCACGCGTCGTCTCGACGCCGGTGACGCGTCCACCCGCGCGCCTGATGCCGGTGACCTCGCAGTTCTGGATGATATCGACGCCTGCCGCGTCGGCGGCGCGCGCATAACCCCAGGCGACCGCGTCGTGGCGCGCAATGCCCGCGCCCGGATGCCAGGCGCCGCCCAGGATCGGCAGGCGCGCCTTGGGGTCGAGCTCGACGAGCGGTACGCGCCGGACGATCTCCCCCGGTGTGATGATCGTGTACTCCGCGTCGACCAGCGCCATGGACAACGAACGCCGGCGCACGTCGCGCCACTTGGCCCAGGTCTGGATCAGATCGATCTGGCCGCGCCGGCTGAACATGACGTTGAAATTCAGCGTTGCGCTCAGATCCTCGTACAGACGGCGCGAGCGCTCGAAGAAGCGGATGCTCGGGTCACGCAGGTAGTTGGAGCGCACGGTGACGGTGTTGCGACCGGTGTTGCCGCCGCCGAGCCAGCCCTTCTCCAGCACGGCGACGTTGCCGATGCCATGGTCGCGCGCGAGGTGATAGGCGGTCGCGAGCCCATGGCCGCCGCCGCCGATGATGACGACATCGTAGCCGGGTTTCGGCTCCGGGCTGCGCCACGCCTCGGACCAGCGCTCGTGATAGGAGAGCGCGTTGCGCACCAGGCTCCAGATGGAATAACGCTGTTGCCTTCGCATCAACCGTGTCAGCCCAGCCTCTTTGCCTCATGCTGAGCTTGTCGAAGCATGAGGCCGTCGCCGCCGGACCGCTGCTCGCCAGCGTGCACGTTCAGTCCCTACCACCCTCATGCTTCGACAAGCTCAGCATGAGGTGTGGAACGTAAAGTCTCCGACACGTTTCTTCCGCTGTCCTTATCAATCCCTTCATGCCGTCCTCAGCCCCCCTCATGGATTTGACGGCGCGTCGGCTGGCACATATAGGAAACCCCGGGGAATCACCGGGGGAGCTTCATGGCTTGGATCAAGCTCATTTCCTACGAGGAGTCATCGGGTCGGCTGCGCGAGCTCTATGACCGCGTGAAGGGGCCGAACAACAATGTCGACAACGTGATGAAGGCCCACGGCGCGCGGCCGCACACCATGGAAGGCCACAGCGCGCTCTACAAGTCGATCATGCATCATACGGGCAATGTCCTGCCCGTGTCGCTGCTCGAGACCATCGCGGTCTACACCAGCCTGACCAACAAATGCGACTACAGCGTCAAGCATCATTTCGCCGGCCTGTCGCGTCTGCTCAAAGATCAGGCGAGGGCCGACCGCGTCTACAAGGCGCTGGCCGCCGACAAGCCCGAAGCCGAATTTTCGGGCAAGGAGCTGGCTTTCCTGCGCTACGCCAAGAAGCTGACCCAGTCGGTGGGATCCATGGTCAAGGCCGACGTCGATGCGCTGCGCGCCGCCGGCGCCGATGACGGCGAGATCCTCGAGGTCAATCAGGTGATCGCCTATTTCAACTACTCGAATCGGCTGCTCAACGGGCTCGGCGTGACGACCGACGGCGATATCCTCGGCCTGTCGCCGCCCAACACCGACAAGCTCGACGAGTGGGAGCATCACTGAGATGAAGGTCGCCGTCGCAGAGCTCCGCGCGCTGACCAGCCTGGCGCTCGCCCGCCTCGGCTATACCAGCGAGGACGCCTCCCTCATTCGCGAAGCGCTGCTCTATGCCGAGCTGCGCGGCAACAACCAGGGTCTGATCAAGATCGGCACGAACGCGATCCCGTGTGACCCCAAGGAGGGGCCGATCAGGATCCTGCGCAAGTCCGCGGTATCGGCCGTGCTCGACGGCAATCGCCGCAACGGCATGGTGGTGATGGACCGTGCGACCGAGATGGCCATCGAAAAGTCGCGCCAGCGCGGCATCGCCATCGTCGCGACGCGCCATACCGGCACCTCGACCAGCGCCATCGGCTACTACGCCGAGCGCATCGCGCGCGCCGGACATATCGGGTTCGTGTTCTCCGGCACGCCCAAGGTGGTGGCGATGGAGGGATCGAGCGAGCCGACGATCGGCACCAATCCGATTGCGGTGGGATTGCCGACGGGCGGCGAGCCCGTCGTGCTCGATATGGCGACCTCGGCCATGGCCTATTTCGGCGTAATCGAGGCGAAGGCCCTCGGGAGGCAGTTGCCGCCCGGCAAGGCGATCGACGCGGACGGCAAGGACACGAACGACCCTGCCAAGGCGATCGCGGGCGCGCTCAAGTCCTTCGCGGGCTACAAGGGTGCGGCGCTCGCCCTGGTGGTCGAGGCGCTGACCGGGCCGCTCGCGGGCGGCGCCCTCGTCGGCGACAAGGATGTGAAGACCAATCGCGGCAATCTGATCATCGCCGTCGATCCGGATCTGCTCGTCGAGCGCGGCGAGTACGAAGCGCGCATGGCCAAGCTCGCCAAGCGCGTCAGGGCCGCCAAGCGCCGGCCCGGTGTCTCGGAGATCCTCTTGCCGGGTGAGCGCGGCGGGCGGCGCGCCAAGTCGGCCAAGGCCTCCGGATTCCACGACATGGATGCCGAGCTTTTCGCCCAGTTCAAGCGGGTGGCCGAAGGCGGCTGACAGCGGCGACGACCTCCTTGCCACGCCCGTAGGAGCGCAGCATGCTGCGCCCCTACGCCGGTCAAAGCTAGGTGCGCCCGGAGGGCTTACATGGGCATCGAATTCCTTGTCACGTCCCTCATCGTCGTCGTCTCGCCGGGGATCGGCGTGCTGTTCACGCTGGCGGCCGGCCTGTCGCGCGGCGCGCGCGCCAGCATCATCGCGGCGTTCGGCTGCACCTTGGGCATCGTGCCGCACATGGCCGCTGCCATCATGGGTCTCGCCGCACTGCTTCACACCAGCGCCGTCGCCTTCCAGGTGCTCAAGTACCTCGGCGTCGCCTATCTGCTCTACATGGCGTGGATGGCGTGGCGCGAGCGTGGCGCGCTAACGGTCGAGAACGAAATCAGCGCCCGTTCGTCGATCCAGGTGATCGTACATGCCATCCTGATCAACATCCTCAATCCCAAGCTGACGATCTTCTTCTTCGCCTTCCTGCCGCAATTCGTCAGCGCCGACGAGCCGCACCCGCTCGGCCTCATGCTGCTGCAAAGCGCCGTCTTCATGGTGATGACATTCGTCGTCTTCGTCGGCTACGGGCTGTTCGCCGCCGCGATCCGGATGCACGTCATCTCGCGGCCCCAGGTCATGACCTGGATGCGCCGCACCTTCGCCGCGGCGTTCGCCGCGCTGGGCGCCAAGCTCGCACTGTCGGATCGCTAGAACCTAGCTGATCCGGCTATTCGCGCGGCGGATAGCGGTCGAAGGCCGGCAGTTCGTGCACGCGCGCCATCCAGCCGATGCGCTCGGCGATCTGGATGTGCACCTTGGGCGGGATTGCATCGGGATCGTCCAGCGTGGCGCTTTGAACATCCATGATGCCCGGCAGCATCTTGGCGTTCGTATAGAAGAGCCCCGTGCCACAATCGGCGCAGAAATGGCGGCGCCCGTCAGCCGACGAATGGTAGATCTTCGGCGTACCCTTGGTCAGCTTGACCTTGCCTTCCGGAAACATGGTCCAGCCGACCACGGGCGCCCCGGCATGGCGGCGACAATCGGTGCAGTGGCACAGTGCGTGGACGATCGGCTCGTCCTCGACCTGATAGCGAATGGCGCCGCAATGGCAGCCGCCAGCCAGCATGACATTTCTCCTTTGATTCGGATTCAGCCGCGAAAAGGCTTCAGGTCGATCTTGCCATCGAAGGCGCGCGCGGCGTAAGCCAGGAACGCTTGAGTCTTATCCTTCGGCCAGCCGCCGAAGGCGGCGTTGCGACGAAATTTCTCCTCGATCTCCTGGCGCGACAGGCGCTCATGGTCGCCGCCGCGCAGATGCGGCTGACGCTCCTCGACGACCGAGCCGTCCTTAAGCGTCGCGCGGATATGGCCGGTGTAGCCGCGCGGGTAGGGATTGTCGGAATCGATCACGTAGCGCACCTTGGCCGCGAGCGCGCGGATGCGCGGGTCGGCGACCTTCTCCTCGGTGAAGGCGCCGAGGCCGGCATCGTCGGTGAGGAAGCCGACGGCGATGCAGTAGGGCGTGCTGAACTTGCCGGCATAGGCATTGGGCACCGCCTGCTTCTGGGCAAGCGGCTCCCACAGCCGGTGCACGGTCCCCTCGCCGACCTCGCACTCCATGTCGACGATGTCGTCGGCCCTGATGCCGCGCCTGGCGAGACGCCGCGCGCAGTCGATATAGGGATGAGTCATGGTGCCGCAAGCATAGGGTTTGAAGGCGATCGTCTCCATGACCCATTGCTTGCCCAACTCGCCGAGCAGGGCGTCCCAGTTGCCCTTGGTCGTGTGGGCAAAGCCATGGAAGAGGCCGTGCTCGCCCTCGAACACGGTGCGCGGCCCCTCGAAGCCATGCCGGGCCATGAGCGCCGCGCGCAGACCCGATTGCGCCGCCCAGCCGGGATGAAGCCGCTTCGACCAGCTTCCTTCGGCGAGGTATTCGATGATGCCGCCGGCCATGCTCCCGGCGAGGCCGAGGGCATGCACGTGCCTGCGCTCGTCGACGCCCAATGTGACCGCAACGGCACTCGCCGCACCCATGGCACCGAGCACGGCCGTGGGATGGAAGCCCGATTTGTGAATCGCCTTGGGCACGACCGTGCTGAGCCGGCAGGTGACCTCCGTGCCAAAGGCGAGGCCGAGAAGTGCCGCGCTGCCCGGCCGGCCGTAGCGCTCGGCAGCCGCGAGCACGGCCGGCACGATGACGACTCCGGCATGGACGGGACCGCCCTCGAAGGTGTCGTCGAAATCCTCGCCATGCGACGCCGTGCCGTTGATGACGGCGGCACCCGCGGCGTCGAAGCCCTTGGCATGACCGATCGCCGTGCAGTCACCCGACCCGTCCCAGCCGTCGATCAGCGCCTTGACGTAGTCGGTGCCGCGCGCGGCGACGCACAGGCCGGCGATGTCGATCAGGATCTCCTCGGCGCGCGCGCGCGCCTTCGGCGGCATCGGTTTGCCGGCCAGGCCGGCCGCGACATGCGCGAGGCGTTCGGAAACGCTGGGTGCGCCGGTCATGTCACACCGGCCGTCTGCTTGGCGGCGCGGCGCTCGCGCACGATCGTGTAGCTCATGAGCGCAATCGAGGCGATCAGCAGCCCGAGCGAGACGGGATCCTGCAGGAAGATCGTGTGGTCGCCGCCCGACAGCACGAGTGAGCGGCGGTAGTTGGATTCGACCATGTGCCCCAGCACCACGCCGAGCACCATCGGCAGGAACGGCAGATCGAGATGGCGCATGGCATAGCCGAGTAGGCCGAAGCCAAGCACCAGACCAATGTCGAACATGCTCTGATGGATCGAGAACACGCCGGCGAAGATCAACGCCAGAATGAAAGCGATCAGATATGGCTTCGGGCGGTTCACCAGCCACAGGCACGGCGGCAGGATGATCAGGCCGACGATGAACATCAGCGCGTTGGCAACGAGCAATCCGCCATAGAGGCCGTAAACCACGTCGGGCGTACGCTCGAACAGCATCGGCCCGGGCGAGAGCCCGTGAATCAGAAATCCGCCGAGCAGCACCGCGGCCGAATTCGATCCGGGAATGCCCAGGCTCAGCAGCGGCACGAGCGCCGAGCCCGTCACCACGTTGTTGGCGCATTCCGGCGCGGCGACGCCTTCGGGCGAGCCCTTGCCGAACTCCTCGGGATGCTTCGACCAGCGCTTGGCTTCGTTGTAGGTCATGAACGCGGCGACGGTGCCGCCGGCCCCGGGCGTCACCCCTTCGAAGGTGCCGATCGCGCAGCCGATCGCCTGACCCGGCACGAGACGTTTCCACAGCTTCCAGTCCGGAAACTCCAGGCGCATGCCGCTCTGCTCGGTCTTGGTCCAGTCTGGCTCGGTCACCTGGATCAGCATCTCGCTGACCGCGAACAATCCGACCATGACCAGGATCGGCCGGATGCCCGTCAGAAGATCGGGCTCGCCGAAGGTGAAGCGCGGCACGCCCGAGACTGGATCCGTGCCGACCGTCGCGACCATGAATCCGACGACGCCGGCGATCAGTCCCTTGAGCAGCGAGCCCCCGCTGAGGCTGGCAATCACGCTGAGACCAAGCACGCCGAGCGCGAAATAGGCGGGCGGCGTGAAGGCGAGAGCGACGCGCGCCAGCGGCTCGGTCATCACGATCAGCATGAGCAGGCCGAACAGGCCGCCAATCAAGCCGCAGGACAGCGATATGCCCAACGCCAGCCCCGCCCTGCCTTGGCGGTTCATCTCGTAGCCGTCGATCGTGGTCGCGGCGGCGGCGTTCGTGCCCGGGGTGCGGATCAGAATCGCAGGTATTGAGCCGCCATACTCGGCACCCACATACACCGCAGCCAGCATGACGACTGCGACGACCGGCTGCATGCCGTAAGTGAACGGCAGGAGCAAAGCCATGGCGATCGAGGGCGATATGCCCGGCAATGCGCCTCCGAAAATGCCCCAGATGACGCCGAACAATGCAGCCGGGATCGCCCAACTCTGGGTCAGCGCATGCCACGCCATGACGATCGCGTCCACGCCGTCAGGACCCCATCCACAGGCCGGTCCAGGATCCCGGCGGAACCGAGACCGAAAGCAGCTTGGCGAACACGAACCAGAAGACCGCGCCCGACACCGCGCCGATCAGCACGAGGTCGCGGCCAAGCGGCCTGCCGGCGTAGACCGCGGCCACGACGATCAGCAGCGCGGTCGTGACCGCGAATCCGAGCCAGGGAATCACGACGATGTAGCCCAGCCCGACGGCAAGCAATCCCATGGCCCTGGCATGCACGCGCCAGCGGGCGCGATCGGCCCCGCGTTCGCCCACGCGACGGATGCCACGCCAGATCAACGCCAACCCGAGCGCGCCGAGCAGGATGCCCAGGACTTTGGGCACCCCTTCGGCGCCGACGGCGTCGGCGAGCAGGCTGCGGGGAATGTCGTCGGCGACCAGCCAATAGCCGAGCGCCAGCGCGGCGACGAACGCGCCGGCGATTGCGTCGCGCGACAGAGTCACCCCTTCCCGCGACTTACTTGACGACGCCAAGGTCGCGCAAGGTCGTCTCGACCTCTTTCGCGAACGCGGTCGTGAAGCTGCGCGATTCCGCGCGTCCCTTGAGTGCCACGATCAGGTTCTCCTTCTCGTAGACGGCCTTGTACTCGGGTTTGGCCAGCACCTTCTTCATGGCGGCTTCCCACTGCGCCGCGACCGCATCGGGCACGCCCTTGGGGCCGGCAAGGCCGCGGAATTTCGTGACCACGAGGTCGACGCCCTCCTCCTTGGCCGTCTTGAGGTCGGGCAAGGTCTGGATGCGCTGGTCGGTCAAGGACGCCAGCAGACGCACCTTCTTCGCCTCGAGCTGGGAGCTGACCTCCTGGATCTCGCCGACGCCAATGTCGAGCGTGCCGTTGAGCACGTTGATCAGCAGATCGCCGCCGCCCTCATGGGTGACGATCGCGGCACGCGCACCGAGCAGCTTGCTCATCCTCTCGAGAGCAATGCGCTCGAGCGAGCCGGGATTGGCCGCACCCCACTTTGCGCGGCCGATATTCTTCTGCGAATACGCGACGACGTCCTTGAGCGATCGGAACGGCGACTCGGTGCGAACGAAGATCACCTCGGGATCGAAGAACACGGTGACCAGCGGGTCGAGACTGTCATAGCCGAACTGCGGCTTGGACAGCAGCGTGGTCTGGATGTAGGTCGGCGTCGTGGCATAGAACATCGAGCCGTCCGCCGGGCCGCGCGCGACCTTGGCGACCGCCGTCGCGCCGCTGCCGCCGCGCACATTCTCGACCACGAAGCTGACCCCCATCTCGGGGCCGAGATGCCGGATCAGCTCGCGCAGGAACACGTCGCTGCCCGAGCCCGGGCTCGAATGCGTCACCAGGGTCACGGTCGAGACCGGATACTTGTTCTGCGCTTGCCCTGGCCCGATCGCCAGCGCCGCACATGCGAAAGTCAGAACGAGAAAACGAAACGCTTGCATGATCTCCTCCCCGAGATGGAGCAAGTGCTATCGATGATGGGGGATCGGCATGACCCCCACCCTACCCTCCCCCGCAAGGGGGGAGGGAAAAGAAGAGTGACGTCCGAATTCCCTCCCCCCTTGCGGGGCAGGGTCAGGGTGGAGGGGTGATGCACACACAGGTGAGCCTGCCGATCACCGCCCCTTGAACACCGGCTTGCGCTTCTCCATGAAGGCGTTGCGGCCTTCGATGTAGTCCTCGCTGGCGAAGCACTCGGTCACCAGCCGGTCGCACATGGCCATGTCGCGGTCGGCCGGATCCTTGACCGCCTCGCCGATGATGCGTTTGACCGCGGAGACGGTCATCGGCGCGTTCTCGGCAATGGTGCGGGCGGTGCTGGTCACATACGTCTCGAGCTCGGCGGCGGGTATTGCCCGGTTGATCAGCCCCATGGCGAGCGCCTCGGTCGTGTCGAACTGGCGCGCCGTGAAGAAGATCTCCTTGGCGAAGGCCGGCCCGACCAGATCGACCAGCCGCTTCAATCCCTCATAGGCGTAGCCGAGACCCAGCTTGGCAGCCGGAACGCCGAACTTCGAATTGTCCGATGCGAAGCGGAGATCGCAGCACACGGCCAGCGCCGCGCCGCCGCCGATGCAGTAGCCCTGGATCATGGCAATCGTCGGCTTGCCCAGATTGTAGAGCATGCGATAGGCGCGCGCCGAGGTCTGGTTGTAGTGCTTGACGCCCTCGGCGGTCGCGCGCTCGCTGTCGAACTTGGAGATGTCGGCGCCCGACACGAAGGCCTTGCCGCCGGCGCCGGTCACGACGACGACGCGGACCTGCGGATCGGCCACGAAGTCGGTCAGCACCGCCTCGACGTCGCGCCACATGTCGAGCGACACGGCGTTGTGGCGCGCCGGGTTGTTGAAGATCAACCACCCGATGCCACCATCCTTGCGGCTGAGGATCTTGCTCTCAGTCTTGGCGTCGTCACCCGTCCTGGCGGCAACCTCGTTCATGACAATTCTCCTCAAATCACCTTGGCCCTAAACCACCTTGGCTTGCCGCAGTGCCGCGATCGCCTGCGCATCATAGCCGGCCTCGGCCAGAATCTCATCGGTCTGCTCGCCGCGCTCGGGCGGCGCCACCGCGAAGCTGCTGGGCGTGCGCGTCAGGGTGACGGGCTGCGCCACGAGGTTGAGCTCGCCAAGCACCTTCGATTTCACCGATTTCGACATACCCAGATGCTTGACCTGCGGATCGGCGAACACCTGGTCGATCGAATAGATATGGCCGCAGGGCACGCCGGCCGCGTTCAGCTTCTCGATCCAGGCCTGGCTGGTGTCGGTCTCGAGGCGCTTGGCGATCTCGGCATTGAGCACGTCGCGGTGCTCCGACCGGCTCTTGCCGCTGCCGAAGCGCAGGTCGCTCAGCAGCTCCGGCGCCGCGATCGCCTCGCAGAAGCGCGCATAGATCTTGCCGCCCGTGGCGGCGATGTTGATGTGGCCGTCCTTGGTCTTGAACACGCCGGTCGGGATGCTGGTCGGATGGTTGTTGCCGGCCTGCTTGGGCACGTGCTTCTCGACCAGCCAGCGCGCGGCCTGGAAGTCGAGCATGAAGATCTGCGCCTGGAGCAGCGAGGTGTGCAGCCACTGCCCCTTGCCGGACACCTCGCGCTCGAGCAACGCCACAGTGATGCCGTAGGCTGCGAAGATGCCGGCGCACAGATCGGCGATCGGTATGCCGACGCGCACCGGTCCCTGGCCGGGCAGACCGGTGATCGACATGAGGCCGCCCATGCCCTGGGCGATCTGGTCGAAGCCCGGCCGCTTCTCGTAGGGCCCGTCCTGGCCGAAGCCGGAGATGCTGGCGTAGATCAGGCGCGGATTGACGGCGGAGAGATCGGGGTAGTCGATGCCGAGCCGCCGCTTCACGTCGGGCCGGAAATTCTCGACCACGACATCGGCCTTCTCGACGAGCTTCTTGAGCACCGCGACGCCCTGCTTGTCCTTCATGTTGAGCGTCATGCTCCGCTTGTTGCGGTGCAGGTTCTGAAAATCCGAGCCGGTGCGCGCCCCGCCCATGGGCTCGCCCGCTTCCAGCTCCTCGGGCAACTCGACCTTGATGACGTTGGCGCCCCAGTCGCCGAGCTGGCGCACGCAGGTGGGCCCCGCGCGCACGCGCGTCAGATCGATGACAGTGAAGCGCGACAGGGCGCTGGAGGCAGGCTGGAACGGCATGGGACCCTGGCGTGTGTGGCGATGGGCTATTGAAGACTGGAGAAAGGTATCCGTCTATCCCCAAAGACCTTCTCTGCATGAGCGTAGGGGCTCAGCATGCTGAGCCCCTACAGGCACTTGGCGGAGAAGATTGGAGCTAATACCCCAGCGCCACGCCGTCCTTGCGCGGGTCGGTACCGCCGCTGAGCACGCCGCGCGCGTGGTCGATCCACACGGCCTGGCCGCCGCCATGCGGGCCCGCTGCCGGCTTCGTCGTGTGGCCGAGCGCCGCCAGCTCCCGACCCGTCTCGGCCGGAACGCCCGTTTCGATCTCGACGACGCCCTCGTAGGCGAAGACGCGCGGCGCTTCGAGCGACTCCTGCACATCCATGCCGAAGTCGAGCAGATTGCCGATCAGATGGGCGTGACCGGTCGGCTGGTAGTGTCCGCCCATGACGCCGAACGGCATCACGACCTTGCCGTCCTTCAAGAGCATGCCCGGGATGATCGTGTTGAGCGGCCGCTTGGCGCCGCCGATCGTGTTGGGATGGCCGGGCTCGACGACGAAACAGCTGCCGCGGTTGTGCAGCACGATGCCGGTCGTGTCGCTCGTGATGCCTGTACCGAAACCCTTGTAGAGCGAGTTGATGAAGCTGATCGCGTTGCCGTCGCGATCGACGACGCAGAGATAGACCGTGTCGCAATGACCGATGCCGCTCGGCGGCCCCAGATCGGGCATGGCGCGGTCGTCGCGGATGCGGGCCCGCATCTCCTGGGCA
The DNA here is from genome assembly GCA_016869645.1 of Alphaproteobacteria bacterium. Taxonomy (GTDB): domain Bacteria; phylum Pseudomonadota; class Alphaproteobacteria; order SHVW01; family SHVW01; genus SHVW01. The sequence continues at coordinate 15,170 of VGDO01000024.1, read as the reverse complement.
TAGGAGGGCGACAGCACCTTCTCCACGCCGAGGTTGGCGAAGCGCGGATCGCCGAGCACGACGTCGCGGTCGCGATAGGCGAGCCGCGCCGCCTCGATCTGGCGGTGGAAGCGCTTGGATGACAGCGGCGGCACATCGTCGAAATCGAAGCCCTGGAGAATATTGAGCATCTCCAGCACGACGAAGCCCTGGCCATTGGGCGGGCACTCGTAGACGTCGTAGCCGCGGTAGTTCGACGAGATCGGCGTCACGTATTCGCCGGTCGCGGCAGCAAAATCCTCCATGGTGTGCAAGGCACCCATGCGGTTGAGCGTCTTCACCATGTCCTGGGCGACGGCGCCGGTGTAGAAAGCGTCGCGGCCCTGCTTGGCGATCGACTTGAGCGTCGCAGCGAGCTGGGGGTTGCGGTGGATGTCGCCCGCCTTGAGCGGCTTGCCGCCCGGCAGGAAGATCGCCTTGCTCGTCTCGGTCTTCGCGAGCTTGGCCGCATTGCCGGCCCAGTCCAAAGCGACGCGCGGCGTCACCACGAAGCCGTTCTCCGCGCAGTCGATCGCCGGTTGCAGCAGCTCGCCCAGCGACTTCGTACCGTGATCGCGCACCAGCTGATGCCAGGCATCGATCGCGCCGGGGATCGTCACCGAATGCGGGCTCGTCTCCTCCATGGAGCGGATGCCGCGCGCGACATACCACTCGGTCTCCGCAGCCTTGGGCGCCCGGCCCGAGCCGTTGAAGCCGACCACGCCGTTCTTGGCGAGCGGTCCCGCCTTGGCCGACTTGGCGGGCGCATAGAGCACGAAGCAATCGCCGCCGATGCCGGTCATCTGCGGCTCGACCACGGCGAGCACGCCTGCGGCGGCGACCGCCGCGTCGACCGCATTGCCGCCGCTGCGCAGAATGTCGAGCGCCGTCAGCGTCGCGCGCGGATGGGAGGTGGCGACCATGGCATTTGTGGAAAAGGCCGCGGACCGGCCAGGAAGCTGGAAATCACGCATAGCGATATATGTCTCCGCTGTGGGACCGGCATAAAACCATGAGGCCTAAGCCCTTGCCAGTGTGATCACGCGCTCCGCGAAGGGGCCTCATCACGCGCTTCGCGCCAGGGCGATCACGCGGTCCACCAGGGTGGCGTCATCGGCCGGGTTGAGCGACATCGGATCGATGACGAGGTAGCCCTCGGCCGCGCGTCGCTCCGAGATATGTACGGGCGGATTGCCCTGCTGCAGCGCCTTGCTGGCGCCATGCGCGTCCAAGCCGAGCTTGGTTTTGTCGATCGCGACCTCGAGCCAGGGCTGGCGCCCGGTTTCGGTGGCGGGAATGAGGCGCGTCGCGAAGCCGGCGCCGCCGAGGCGCTGTGCCATGCGCTGGAAGCGGCCCTCGACCGCCTTGTTCTCGGCGTCCCAGTCGATGCCCTGGAAGCGCTCGAGGGCGACGATCAGTCCGACGATCTCCTCCTTGCCCGCCTTGAAGCCGCGGCCGATCCCGTGATGGGGCACGCCGTTGAGCTTGTCGCGCGGAATGAGCTTGGGCGGCGCCCAGGTCTCGGGCGCCACGTCCATGTCGAGCATCTGCAGCAGCGCCGATGCGATCAGGTCGCGCTTGCCCGCCAGGATGCCCGTGCTCTGCGGCCCGCGGATCGCCTTGCCCCCGGAGAACGCGACGAGGGTGGCGCCCGCCGCGATGATGCGCTTGAGGTTGGCAGCCGGCGGCAGTTGCGCCGCGGCGTCGACGATGAGCGGCAGCTTGTGGCGCTCGGCGAGCCTGGCCACGCGCTCGAGCGGCGGCTCGTCATGCTTGGTGGCCGTGTAGGCGATTGCCGCGGTATTCGGTCCGATGACCGCGTCGAACTCCCAATCCTCGACGCCCCGCACGCCCGACCCTGTCCAGCGATCGTTCAAGCCGATCTCGACGAGTTTGGCGCCGGCGGCGCGGAACGCGTGGTCGTAGCCGGTGCGGTGCTGGCGGCAGATCACGACCTCATTGGGCATGCCCGTCGTATCGGGCAGGCGCTCCATGCGATGAACGTTGTATCCGGCGAGGCAGGCGGCCGTGCCCAAGGTCAGCGCCGCGGCGGCACCGGTCGAGACCATGCCGGCCTCGGCCCCCGTCGCGCGCGCGATCACGTTGCTCGCCGCCTCCTGGAGCTCGGCCATGTCGACCGAGGCGCCGGCCGCCGCGCGCATGGCGTCGAGCACGTCCTCCGGCATCAGCGTGCCGCCCAGCCGCGTCAGCGACCCCGCCGCGTTGATCCGCTGGCGCACGCCGATCTTTGCGTAGATGTCCATTCACCCCCACTTGCCCGCATGACTCACGTCATCCGGTTCTTCCCCTCACCCTACCCTCTCCCCCAAGGAGAGGGTTTGATGGAGCGCTGCATGTCACCCCTCTCCTTGGGGGAGAGGGTGGCGCGAAGCGCCGGGTGAGGGGCAGCGTATAGAGCACAGGGAATTGTTTCCAGGTAGTACGCCATTGCCCCGCCTGCCGGCTCCTCCTAGAGTCGCCCATCCCCTTGCCACGGCCATTTCATCACGGAGACGAACGTGATCCTGCGATCCATCACCCTGGCCGCGCTGTCGCTTGCGCTGGCCGCCCCCGCATCCTCTGCCGATAAGGTCAGCTTCGGCACGAACTGGCGCGCCCAGGCCGAGCATGGCGGCTACTACCAGGCGCTCGCGACCGGCATATATAAGGAGTACGGCCTCGACGTCGAGATCCGCCAGGGCGGCCCCAGCGTCAACCACGAGCAGCTGCTGGCCGCCGGCCGCATCGACTTCAACATGGGCGGCAATCTCTTCGACACCTGGAATTTCGTCAAAGAGAAGGTGCCGATGGTCACCGTCGCGGCGATCTTCCAGAAGGATCCGTCGGTCATCATCACGCATCCGGGCCAGGGCCATGATTCGCTGGCGGCGCTCAAGGGCAAGCCGATCCTGATATCCCAGGGCGCGCGCGTGACCTATTGGGAATGGCTGAAGTCGGCCTATGGCTTCACCGACGACCAGATCCGGCCCTACACCTTCAACATGGCGCCTTTCCTCGCGGACAAGCGGCTCAGCCAGCAGGGCTTCGTCACCTCGGAGCCCTACGCGATCGAGAAGCAGGGCGGCGTCAAGCCGGTCGTCTACCTGCTCGCCGATCATGGCTACGCCACCTATTCGACGACGATCGAGACCTCGTGGAAGCTGGTGCGCGAGAAGCCCGACCTGGTGCAGCGCTTCGTCGACGCGACGATCAAGGGCTGGGTCAGCTACCTCAATCGCGATCCGGCGCCTGGCAATGCGCTGATCAAGCGCGACAACCCGGAGATGACCGACGATCAGATCGCCTACTCGATCAAGGCGATGCGCGACTGGGGCATCGTCGAATCGGGCGATGCCAAGACGATGGGCGTCGGCGCCATGACCGATGCGCGCATCAAGTCGTTCTTCGACTTCGCCGTGCAGGCCAAGCTCTACCCGGCCGACCTCGACTACAAGTCGGGCTACACGCTCCAATTCGTCAACAAGAAGGTCGGCATGTAGGCCATGACTCCGATCGTTCTCACGCATGGCGGGGCGACCAGCGTTCCTGCCCAGTCCCAGGACGGCGCGGACCTTGCGGCGAATACGGGTCTCACGGCAATGACCAAAGGCGGCAGTGCGCTCGATGGCGCGGTCGCCGCCGTCGTCGTGCTCGAGGACGATCCGCGCTTCAACGCCGGCACCGGATCGAGCATCCGTATGGACGGCAAGACCATCCAGATGGACGCCTCGGTCCATGACGGCGTCACCGGCGACTACGGCGCAGTCGCCGCGATCGAGCGCGTCAAGAATCCGGTGCTGGTCGCGCGCCGCGTGATCGAGACGCCGCACGTGCTGATCGTCGGCGAAGGTGCGACGCGGTTTGCGCGCACCTTGGGCTTCGCGGATTACTACCCGGACTCCAATACGGCACGCGCGCGCTTCGCCCAGGTGCGCCGGGTGCTCAAGGGCAAGGTCAGCGACACGATCTCCTACAGCACGGCCTGGCAGCGCTACGACTGGAAGAAAAGCTGGAACTTCGAGACCGGCCTCAACGAGGTGCTGGGCGCGCCCGACACCGTCGGCGCAGTCGCGCGCGACGCTGAGGGCCGCTACGCCGCGGCGATCTCGACCGGCGGCACCAGCATCTCGTTTCTCGGTCGCGTCGGCGACGTGCCGATGTATGGCTGCGGCATCTATGCCGGGCCGGACGGCGCGGTCGCGACCACGGGCAATGGCGAGGACATCATCAAGAAACTGCTGGCCAAGCGCGTCTACGATGCGCTCGCCGCCGGCACCGAGCCGCAGCAGGCGGTCGCCGACGCGATCCGCCTCTTCCCGCGCGAAGTCGGCATCGGCGTGATCGCGATCAGCGCCAAGGGACATGGCGGCGGCGGCAATCGCGGCAGCGACCCGAGCTTTCGCGCCAACATGTCCTGGGGCGTGGCGAGCGAGTGACGATGTCCCTCTTCCGCCGCCTGCACGAGGACGGGCCCGGCGATGCGATGACCGTGACCATTACGGTCGACGGTGTCGCGCTCCAGGCGCGCGCCGGCGAGAGCGTCGCGGCCGCCGTGCTGGCCAGCAGCGATCCAACCAGCCGCGCCGCGCCCGTCGGCGGCGCGCCGCGCGCGCCCTATTGCATGATGGGCGTGTGCTTCGACTGCCTGATGGAGATCGACGGCGAGACCAATCGCCAGTCCTGCATGGTCATCGTGCGCGAAGGCATGATGGTCAAGCGCATGGCCAGGCCGAAAGCCGTGACGCCGTGATGGCGAGCTGCGATCTCGCCGTGATCGGCGCCGGCCCGGCCGGCATGGCGGCGGCGACGCTCGCCGCCGAGCACGGGCTCGACGTCGTCGTCTACGACGAGAATCCGGCGCCGGGCGGGCAGATCTACCGTGCCATCGAAACGGTCAGCCTCGCACGCAATTCAGATCTCGCCTTTCTCGGCGAGAGCTACCGCGCCGGCGCGGCGCTGGCGCGCGCCTTCCGCGCCAGCCCGGCGCGCTTCATGCCGGGCACGACGGTCTGGCTGGTGCAGAAGGATCGCGCGATCGGCATCCTGCGCGACGGCAAGGCCGCGATGGTGCAGGCAAACCGGATCATCATCGCGACCGGCGCGCTCGAACGGCCCGTGCCGGTCCCGGGCTGGACCTTGCCCGGCGTCATGACCGTCGGCGCGGCACAGGGGCTGCTCAAGTCGGCGGCGATGGCGCCGAGCTCTCCCGTGGTGCTCGCCGGCAAAGGGCCGCTGCTGTTCCAGCTTGCCGCGCAATACGTCGCGGCCGGTGTCGCCATTGCGGCCATTTTGGAAACCGGCGCGCGGCCGATCGCGGCGCTGCCCCATGTCTGGCCGGCCTGGCGGAGCGGCACTATCGGCAAGGGACTGGCGCTGCTGCGCGCAATCCGACAAGGCGGTGTGAATATCATCCGCAATGTCGTGGCGCTCGAGGCGGAGGGGCGCGGCCGGCTCGAGGCCGTCGCCTATCGCACCGTGCGCGGTACCGGACGCATCGCGACGCCGCTGCTGCTGCTGCACGAGGGCGTGATCGCCAATGCGCAGCTCACCAAGGCCATTCCGCTTGCCCATGAATGGAACGAGCGCCAGCAATGCTGGCAGCCGATGCTCGATGCCGACGGCAACAGCGATGTCGAGGGTATCGCGGTTGCGGGCGATGCGGGCGGCATCGGCGGCGCCGAGGCTGCGGCGCACTCCGGTCGCTTGGTGGCGCTCGCCGCGCTCAAGGCGCTCGGCAAGATCGGCCGTATCGCGCACGAGGCCCTGGCCGAAACGGAGCGCACGGCATGGCAGCGCCATCTGGCTGCACGGCCCTTCCTCGATGCACTCTACCCACCGCCTGACGCTTCCGCGCAACTCGCCGACGGTACGCTGGTCTGCCGTTGCGAGGAGGTGACGGCGGGACAGATCCGCGAGGCCGTATCACTCGGCTGCGCTGGCCCCAACCAAGCCAAGTCCTTCACGCGCGCCGGGATGGGGCCGTGCCAGGGCCGCATGTGCGGCCTGACCGTTGCCGCGCTGATCGCGCGTGAGACCGGCCAGAGCATGAGCGAGGTCGGCCACTACCGCATCCGCCCGCCGATCAAGCCGCTCACTGTCGGCGAGCTCGCCGCGCTCGAATGAACGCCACCACCGCAGAGGCCGACGTCATCATCGTCGGCGGCGGGCTGCATGGCTGCTCGGCCGCCTATCATCTCGCCGCTAAGGGACTCAAGCCGATCGTGCTGGAGAAGCATGTCGTCGCGCGGCATGCGTCGAGCGCGAGCGCGGGCGGCGTGCGCCGGCTCGGCCGCCATCCCGCGGAGATCCCGCTCGCGCAGGCCTCGCTCGAGCTCTGGCATCGCCTCGGCGACATGCTCGGCGCCGATGGAAATTTTAGGCCCTCAGGCCAGGTCCGAGTCGCTGAGAACGAAGCAGAACTCGCGGCGTGCGCAACCCGAGTCGGCGAGACACGTGCGCTCGGCTACGATTTCGAGGAACTGCTCGATCGCGACGCGCTGCGCCGCACCGTCCCGGCCGTGTCGCCCCACTGCGTCGGCGGCATCCGCGTCGCGCGCGACGGCTACGCCTTTCCCTTCAAGGCGACGACGGCATTCCGGCACAAGGCCGAGGAACTCGGCGCGCGCATCCTCGAGGGCGCGGGCGTGACCGCGCTCGACCGCGCGGGCGAGCGCTGGGAGGTCGCGACCGGTCGCGGCCGCCTTCGCGCGCCGGTGCTGGTCAACGCCGCCGGCGCCTGGGGCCGCGAGATCGCATCGATGCTCGGCGACACAGCACCGGTCAAGCCGACGGCACTCATGATGATGGTCAGCGACCGCATGCCGCATTTCGTCGATCCCACGGTCGGCGCCATGGGACGCAAGCTGTCCTTCAAGCAGATGCAATCCGGCACGGTGGTGATCGGCGGCGGCTTCGAGGGCAAGGTCGATCATGCGACCGAGCTGACCGAGCTCGACTTCCGTCAGCTCGCTGAGAGCGCCACGAATGCCGCGGCAATCTTTCCGATCATGGCCAAGGCGAGGCTGGTGCGCTGCTGGGCCGGCATCGAAGGCGTGACGCCGGACGACCTGCCCTATATCGGCCCCTCGAAGGCGGCGCCGGCCGCCTTTCATTCCTTCGCCTTCTGCGGCCATGGCTTCCAGCTCGGACCGATCGTCGGCAGCATCACGGCGGAGCTGATCGTCAACGGCAGGACGAACCTGCCGATCGAACCGTTCAGGGTCGATCGGTTCGCGTAGGCTCTTGTCTCTTGCCTCGTGGTGAGCTTGTCGAACCACGAGGCCGCTGCCGCGTCACTTGCGCTTCAGGGCGCATCACCTGCCGTGCGACAGAATGATGATCAGGCCTCTATCACCTTCTGGCGACCTCGTGGTTCGACTCGGGTGGAACCCTGTTCCACCCATGCTCACCACGAGGCGGACTCCTGGCGGTCGTCCCCCGAACTACTGCGCGAGCGTCACGTTCCAGAATGCCGGCTGCGGCATCGACACGAAGCCTTTGAGCCGGTCGCTGACGGCCGTCAGGCTGTAGAAGTGCCCGGTGATCAGCGTCGGGGCCTGCTCGTAGAGCAGCTTCTGGATGTTCTGCCACAGCGGCTTGCGCTTGGCCGGATCCATCTCGCGGTTGAAGGCGTCGAGTGCCGCTTTCTTCTCCGGGGTGTCCCACCAGCCCGGATAGTCGGGGCTGATGAAGGTGATGAGCGAGGGCTCCGGCGTGAAGCCGTGGTAGGCGATGAAGCCTTCCCATTCGTTGGCGTTGGTGCGTTTCTGCGTCACCGACGCCCAGTCCATGACCTGGACGTCGACCTTGAAGCCGGCCTCCTGCAGGTTCTCCTTGGCGCCCAGCGTCTGCTTGTAGAAATAGTCGAACTGCTGGGACGTCAGCAGGCGGATTGGTTCGCCCTTGTAGCCGGCTTCTCTCAGAAGCTGCGCTGCCCGCTTCGGGTCCTTCTGGTTGAAGCCCTTGATGTTGACGCTGTCGTAGAACGCCGCACCCTTGCCGTAGATCGAGCCGTCGACGTCGAACAGCTGGGGATCGCCGAAGGCGGCGGCGAGCATGTCGGGCACATTGAGCGCCGCCTGCATGGCTTGGCGTATCTTGACGTTCTGGGTCGCGCCGCCCCTGGTGTTGAGCACCATGAAGATCATCCAGTCCGGCTGAACCAGCACCGGCTTGATGCCGCGCGCGGCCTTGAGCTGCGGCAGCGCGTCGTTGGGCAGCGTGTCGGCGAAGACATACTGGCCGCTGATCACGCCGGCGACGCGCGTGGTCGCGTTCGGCACTGGGATGAAGCGAAGCTCGTCGATGATCGCCTTGCGCTCGCCGGCATAGCCGTCGGGCGCGCCGGGCGGCGACTTGTACTGGTCGAAGCGCACGACGCGGGTGAACTGGTCGGGCCGGCGCTCAAGGAACTTGTACGGACCGGTGCCGATGAACTCGGTGATCGGCGTGTCCGCGGCGTTCAGCTCCTTGGGCATCACGACCGCGGTCGCGGTGTTGCTGGCGAGAAGCGGCAGCAGCGGCGCGAAGGGCTCCTTGAGGCGGATCTCGATCGTCCTGGGGTCCTTGACCGTGATCGAGGTCGCCCGCGCGCCGACCAGCTTGCCGCGTGGCGACACACGCGCCCAGCGGCTGACCGAAGCAGCTGCATCCTCGGCGGTCATGGTCCGGCCGTTGTGGAACACGGCATCCGTGCGCAGCGGAATGGTCACAACCGTGCCATTTTCCGTGATGGTCGGCAGGGCCGAGGCGAGCACCGGCTTGACTTCCCACTTCGAATCGAAGGTGTAGAGCGTCTCGAAGATGTGGTGGGTGATGATGGTCGCGGAGTCGGACGTGAAGATGACCGGATCGAGGTTCGGCGGCTCGCCGTAGAGCGCCACGTCGATCGCGGTCGCCGCTTGTCCGGGCACGCCGAACAGGCCTGCGCAGACGAACGCGACCGCGGCGCCGAAACTGTGACGTTTCCTCGTCTTCATGGCCATCTCCTCCCGAATGTTCCGGTGTTGCTGCCCGAGAGCGTTGCCGCCGCAGGGCGAGCCCCTCGGATTCCTGCCAACCATGGCACGAAGCCCTGCGCCTTGTCAGGTGGCGCTCTTCCATGAGCCGCCACCCCGTTGCGCGACCGAAGCCCGGCGATCGGCGTCCTCCAACCGGACCGGCATGAAGCAACGGCGCCGAAAGAAGCCCCCGGGCCAGCGACAAGATGGGGCGGATCGCGTAGGATTTGGCGGCACTCGTTACCCCTCCCTCGCACCGAAGCAGACGATGTGAGCCATGCTGACATTCGTGATCCGACGCCTGGGCTCGATGGCCGTGGTCATGCTGCTGGTGGCGTCGCTGGTGTTCGTCATCGTGCGCGTCATTCCCGGGGACCCGGCCGCAGTGATGCTGGGCGATCTCGCCACGGCAGCCGACATCGCCAAGCTGCGCGTGGCGCTCGGGCTCGACCGGCCGATCGCGATCCAGTACGCCATCTACCTGAAGCAGATCCTGACCGGCGATTTCGGCCGCTCGATCTTCTTCAACCAGCCCGTCGTCGAAGCCATGCTCAGCCGCGCCGAGCTGACCCTGCTGCTGACCCTGATGGCGGTCACCGTCGCCATGGCCATTGGCGTGCCCATCGGCGTCGTCGCCGCCGTTCAGCGCGGTCGGCGCCTCGACCACGCGATGACGGCGGCGGCCATGCTGGCCGCGAGCCTGCCGAGCTTCTGGATCGGCCTGACCTTGATCCACTATTTCTCGGTCCAGCTCGGTTGGTTCCCCGTGGCCGGCTATGGGTCGCCAGGATCGGTCTTGTCGGAGCGGTTGCGTCATCTCGTGCTACCCGCACTCGCGCTCGGCATCCCCAGCTCGGCGCTGATCATGCGCTTCACGCGCACGAGCATGCTCGACGTGCTGGGCGAGGACTATATCCGCACGGCGCGCGCCAAGGGGCTGCCTGCGGCGCTGGTCGTGCTGAAGCACGCGCTGAGAAATGCCGCGATCCCGATCCTGACCGTGATCGGCCTGACCGTCGCGGTCCTGATGGGCGGCGCCATCGTCACGGAAACGGTATTCGCGCTGCCCGGCGTCGGTCGCATGATCGTCCAGGCCGTGCTCTATCGCGACTATCCCGTGATCCAGGGCGCGCTGCTCGTGGTCAGCGCCATCTACGTCCTCATCAACCTCGCGGTCGACCTGCTCTACGCCGTGGTCGATCCGCGCATCCGCTACTGAGACGATTCCGTGTCCGCCGTCCCTAACGTTGCGGTGCCGGGGCCGAAGCGCTCACCGACCATGCTGCTGCTGCGCCGGCTGGCGCGCCGGCGCATCGTGGTCGCGGGCCTGGTCGTGCTGGCGCTCGTCGTCGCCCTGGCCGTCCTGGCGCCGTGGCTCGCCCCATACGCTCCCCAGCGCATGCAGGTCGCGATCCGCCTGAGGCCGCCCAGCCTCACCCATTTGCTCGGTACAGATGAGTTCGGCCGCGACGTGCTCAGCCGCATGATGCACGGCGCGCGGCTCTCCTTCCTGGTTGGCTTTCTCGTCGTCGTCGTCTCGACCATCGCAGGCACCCTGTTGGGCGTCATCGCCGGCTATGTCAGGCGGCTCGACGGCGCGCTCATGCGGCTGACCGACGCCATGATGGCCTTCCCCGACATTCTCCTGGCCATCGCGCTGCTGGCGGCGCTCGGGCCGGGTCTGCTCAACGTCGTGGTTGCGCTCGGCGTCGTCTACACGCCGCGGATCGCGCGCATCGTTCGTGCAGTGACGCTGGTGCTGCGCGAGCAGCAATTCGTCGACGCCGCCGAGGCGCTCGGCGCGACGCGCACACGCATCGTGGTCGTGCACCTCTTGCCCAACCTGATCTCGCCGGTCGTCGTCCAGTCGACCTTCGTATTCGCCTACGCGATCTTGACCGAGGCGGCGCTGTCCTTCCTCGGCGTCGGCATCCCGCCGACGGTGCCGAGCTGGGGCAACATGATCGCCAGCGCCCAGCAGGTCATGCACCAGGCGCCGTGGCTGGTCATGGCGCCGGGCATGGCCATCGCCTTGACCGTAGTCGCGCTGCAGGTGGTCGGGGACGGTCTGCGTGACGCGCTTGATCCCCGCTTGCGCCGGGCGGTGTGAGGGGCAGCGCGACAGGGGAGCGCGAACCACGAGACCGTCGAGCTGCGCTTCCGTCGGGACGTCAGGGCGGCATTGAGCGATCTCGACGCCATCAAGCCCGGGCAGGCCAGGACCGGGACGGGTCGCTCCAAGCCATTGCACCGTCCCTGAAGACGCACGCTATGTCCCGCAGCGCACCGAGGTCGTTCGTCGGATCGCGGTTGAGGACGACGATGTCGGCGAGCAGCCCCTCGGCGATCCTGCCCAGCTTGCCGTTGATGCGGAGCGCGCGGGCATTTCCGCTGGTCGCCATCGCGATCACCTCCATCGGCGAGACGCCGAGCGCGGCGATGTTGCGCAGCTCCTGGTGAAGCGTGATGCCGCCGAACTGCATGTCCGTTCCGACGAGCAGGTCCCCGCCTAGGGCGCGAAACCGCCGCATCCATTCCATGCGGTTCTCGTTGGCGACCCGCCAATGTTCGAGATCGTCCGGCGTCCAGCTGCCCTGCAGCTTCTTGATGAAGCCGAAGAATGCGTCGCGCTCCGGCTTGCCGAACAGGGTCAGGAAGTCGGCGTCCGTCTCCAGCTCAGTGACGCCGATGCCTTGCTGGAAGTGGCCCATCACCTGCATGCCGCAATAGGGTACGCCCTTGTCAACCATGGCCGCCATGATCGACCGCGTCGCGTCCCAGTCGATCGTCGCCCAGGCGCGACCGGACATCGCGAGCCGGTCGGCGATGCTCTCATAGTTGAGCAGCCGCTTCTTCGGGTAGTCCCGGCTGACATAGACCCGCGACGAGTTGTGCAGCTCGTCGATGCCGAGCTCGGCGGCCTCCTTGCCGTCCACCGCCCAGGTCTGCGCGACCACGGTCCGACCATGGGCATGGGCAGCTCGGACCACCGCTGCCATGACCGGCACCGTGACGCGCTGGGTGACGATCAGGTATTCGACGTTGTCGCGGGCAATCAGGCGCTCGGCCGTCGCCGCAGCCTCCGCGGGCGTCGACACCGCGACGCTCCACTCCGGGTAGGCCGGCGGCGGCTGGTCGATCATCGGGCCGCAGGACAGGATCCGGGGCCCGATCAGCTCGCCGTGCTCGACCCGTTGGCGAAGCCGCGCGACATCGTTTTGATCGAGGCCGGCAAACCGGATCGTCGTGATGCCGTTCTTCACGTAAGCCAGCATGTCCGCGTCGAATGCGGCATGGGTATGAGCCTCGATCAGTCCGGGGATGAGGGTCTTGCCGGACAGGTCGAGGCGCTCGATCCTCTCATCTGCGAAGCGCTTCCGAGGTCCGGCGTATTTGATGCGCTCGCCTTCGATCAGAACTGTTGCGTCCCGAATCACAGGCCCGGCGCTCCCATCGATGAGGTCGGCGCCCTCAAGCAGCACACTGGCGTGTCTCATCCAAGATTCCTTCCGAGGCTACTCGGGGACTGAACCTGAAACCTGTCGCGCGTCGAACGGTTGCGCGAACCGCAACCCAACTCAATCGGATGAGATTCGTCAATCAGGGAAATATTGGCATTTCTGCGAAGCGCGGCAGCAGCGACTTGTCTTGACGGTGACTCTCCCGCCGACTAGCTTTTTTTTCGAACAGATGCATTTCTGCGGCAGGGGGTAATCATGAAAATGCGGATGGCATTCACGCTGGCTGTTTTCGTGATGGCCGCGGCAATCGGCGCGACGTCCCCAGCTCTTGCCCAACAGAAGAAACAGCTCAGGCTCTCTCATCCTTTGGTTCAGACCGAGCAATCTGAGTCCGCGACGTCGGCATGGATCTTCCGAAACTGGGTCAACGAGAATTCCGAGACGCTCGAGGTTCGGATTTATCCGAGCAACGCGCTTGGCGAAGAGCGCGCCGTGTATGAAGGAATGCAATTGGGCTCCGGCGCCACCTGCGCCATCGGCGGCGCCGCAATCCTCGGTAACTTCGTGCGCTCAGTCGGCGTTCTCGATCTGCCTTTTCTCTGGGACGGCTACGATCACGTTCACCGCGCGCTTGACGGCCAAGCCGGAGCGATGATCACGCGCGACCTGGAAAAGGTCGGGTTCAAGATCATGGCCTTCCTCGATTCCTGGGGCGCGCGGACGCTTGCCACGACCAAGCGCGAGGTGAAAGCGCCCGAACACATCAAGGGCCTGAAGATCCGAACGATACCGGCTCCGGTGTGGCTGGCCGCCATCAACCTCATGGGCGCCAATGCGACGCCGATGGCTTTCGGCGAGATCTACACCGCGCTGCAATCGGGCGTGCTCGACGGGTTTGAGCATTCGGCCAGCACCATCTACAGCCAGAAATTCTACGAGGTGACCAAGTATCTCACCCTGACGCACCACATTCTTCCCGTCTGGGTCATTGCCTGCTCGGTGAAAGAGTGGAATGCGATGAGCCCGAAGGATCAGTCCATCGTGATGGCCGCGGCAACGCTGGCCCGTGACATCGAGCGCGGACTGGCGCCTGGCAAGGAAGCGGAAGCGCTTACCGCGCTCAAGGCCAAAGGAATGGTCGTCAACACAATCGACACAGCGGCATTTCGAAAGGCCGCACTCGAGATCCAGGACAAGTTCGCCGCCGAGCGCGGCGCCACGGAACTTCTCAAGCTGATCCGCGACGCCCGCTAGCCGTCCAACGCAATATTTCGGGCGTGGTCGGAATGAATGAATAGCGCCCCGCCGACGCTGCGCGCCGGAGCGGACGCGTGAGGCGGGCGCTCGATCGGCTGGACCGGTCCGTCGAGCTGATCGTCGCCGCCATCCTGGCGGCCATGGTCGTCGTTGGTCTCCTTCAAGTCACCAATCGCTTTGTCCTGAACGCCTCGCTGAGCTGGACGGAAGAGGTCCAGGTCTTCGGCCATATTTGGCTCATCTTCCTCGGCATTCCGGTCGCCTATCGGCATGGCGCGCACATGAGCGTCGAGATGTTGCATCAGAGATATCCCGGTCCGATCAGGACTGCCTTCGATCTGATGGTCGAGCTCTTGTGGGCCTCCTTCGCCGTCGCCACGGCTTATCTGAGCTATCGCGTATCCCAAGTCGCGGCATTCCAGCAATCGCCCGGGCTCGAAATACCCATGAGCTATCCGTATTACGGAATGGTCATTGGCGGGGCGTATCTATTCCTCGTGGTGCTGCGGCGCATCGCCGACCGCGCACACGGGTTCCGCACCGGGACTTCCGCGCCATGACCTCATTCATCCTCGCGCTCATGCTGACGGCGATGATGCTGGGCGTTCCGATCCTGCTCTCCATCGCACTGGTGAGCTTCGTCGGAATCGCCGGCACGCCCGACCTCGTCCTGCCGTTTTTCGCGCAGAAAATGTTCAGCCAAGTGGATACCTATTCACTGCTGGCCATGCCCTATTTCATCCTCGCCGGATCGATCATGACGGCGGCGGGAATCAGCAAGCAACTCGTTGATTTCTCGCGAGCGCTCGTTGGCTATCTCCGGGCCGGCCTGGCGCATGCCTCGATCGTGGCCAGCATGGTCTTGTCAGGCGTATCCGGCTCGTCGACGGCAGATGCATCGGCAATCGGCTCGATCATTCTCCCGACGATGAAGCAGGCCGGCTACAAGCCAGGCTTCGCTGCCGCCCTCGTCGGTACCGCGGGGACGATGGGTGCGATCATTCCGCCGAGCATGGTCATGGTCATCTATGGCGCAATCGCTCAGGTATCGATCGGGGGGCTGTTTCTCGGCGGCATCATCCCCGGCATTCTCATCGGTCTGTTCCTGATGGCGACGGTGAAGCTCTTCACATATCACCCCGCTTTTCCCGAACTTCGGGAGGTGACCGGCCGCTTCGAGCTGTGCGCGCTTTGGCACGCGGTTCGCACCGCATGGACCGGATTGCTGGCCCCCCTCATCATCGTCGGCGGAATTCTTTCAGGCGTCTTCACGGCGACCGAAGCCGGCGTCGTCGCCTGCGCCTACGCCCTGATCGTCGGATTCTTCGTCTCAAAAAAGGGGTCTTCAGGAAGTCGTGTGGGTGATTTGGTGGACTTTAGAGCGCCGGCAGCATGCATGTAAGCACCTTGAGACGGAGATATTCCTGGTCGCGCA
>VGDO01000023.1 GCA_016869645.1 Alphaproteobacteria bacterium | reverse complement strand
GCCGAGCCCCAATGCGAACACGTCCCGCGCTTCCACGCCATCCTCCCATGCTGAACCCATGTCAGCATGCAAGGCGCGAATGCGCCTTTCAACACATCCTCATTTCCACTTGGAACGTCGAGGAGCCTTTTTTCGACGGCCAGGGCTTCATGGTGCGCAAGAACGCCGGCATCAAGAGCGCGAAGGAGCTCAACGGCGCGTCGATCTGTGTCGCCCAGGGCACGACCACCGAGCTGAACATCGCCGATTATTTCCGTTCGAACAACTTGCGTTACACCATCGTCACCTTCGCCGAGCCGGATGAGGCGCGACGTGCGTATGATGAAGGGCGCTGCGACGCCTGGTCCAATGATCGGGGCCCGCTCGCCGCGCGCGGTTTCGGCCTCAAGAACCGCGACGACCACGTCATCCTGCCCGAGACCATCTCCAAGGAGCCGATCGCACCCATGGTCCGCCAGGGCGACAGCCAGTGGGCCGACATCGCGCGTTGGACCTTCGATGCGCTGATCACCGCCGAGGAACTCGGCGTCACCTCGGCCAATGTCGACGACATGAAGGCGAAGTCGGACAATCCCGAGGTCAAGCGCTTGCTCGGCGTCGGCGACGACCTCGGCCAGAAGAACGGGTTGACCGCCGCCTGGGCCTACAACGCGATCAAGCAGGTCGGCAATTACGCCGAAATCTACGAGCGCCACGTTGGTCCCAAGACCAAGCTCGGCATGGCGCGCGGCGCCAACGCGTTGTGGAAGGACGGCGGCCTGCTGATCTCGCCGCCGTTCCGGTGAGCGGCAGGCATTACGCTCCAACCAGCGCGTGACGACGGCGTCACCCCCCACCATCGAACCGCGTTGCGGTTCGATCCTCCCCAGCAAGGGGGGAGAGAGAATTCCGAAGGCTGAAAAAAACGTTTCCCTCCCCCTCGGTGGGGATCAAACCGCGAAGCGCTTTGATAGGGTGGGGTCACTGCAGCTTCGGTGAGGCTCTGGAGTCACCATGACCGCCGCACTCTGGCGCGACGTCCGTATCCGCTCGGCTGTCACCCAGATCGCGATCGCCGCGGCCGCCCTGGCTCTTGGCGCGGCCCTGGTCGGCAACGTCATCGAGAACCTGGCGCGGCTCGGCATCAATGCGGGCTTCCAGTTCCTGGCGCGTCCCGCCGGCTTCGGCATCGTTCAGTCGCTGGTCGAGTACAGCGAGGCATCGAGCTACGGCCGCGCTTTGCTCGTGGCACTGCTCAACACCGTCGTGCTGTCGGCAGCCGGCATTCTGATCGCGACGATCGTGGGCTTCATCATCGGCCTCGCGCGCCTGTCGACCAATCTGCTGATCTCGAACCTGGCGCTCGCCTATATCGAGATCATGCGAAACGTCCCGCTGCTCCTGCAGATCTTCTTCTGGTACTTCGCCGTGCTGCGCCCGCTGCCGCCGCCGCGCAACAGCATCGCGGTGGGCGGCGTGGCATTTCTGAGCAATCGCGGCTTCTATCTGCCGGCCCCGGTGTTCGAGACGGGCGCAGGCATCGTTGCCGCCGTCGCGACGGCCGGCCTCGGGACGGCGATAGGTCTCGTGCTGTGGGCGCGGCGACGTCAACGCGCGACGGGCCGTCGGGTTCGAGTCGGCTGGCCCGCGCTCGGCCTTGTTTTGGTATTGCCGGCGCTGGCGGCGGCGGCGACCGGCTTTCCCGTCTCGTGGGACGTGCCCAAGCTCGCCGGCTTCAATTTCATGGGCGGCATCGTCGTCATTCCCGAATTCGTCGCCATGCTGCTGTCGTTGTCGATCTATTCGGCGGCTTTCATCGCCGAAATCGTGCGCGCCGGTGTGCTCGCCGTTCCCACGGGCCAGGTCGAGGCCGCGCGCTCTCTCGGTCTGAAAAAGCGGCAAATCACGCGCTTCGTCGTCGTGCCGCAGGCCTTGCGCGTCATCGTGCCGCCCTTGACCAGCCAGTATCTCAACCTGGTGAAGAACTCCTCGCTGGCGGCGGCGATCGCCTATCCGGAGCTCATGCTCGTGTTCGCCGGCACCGTGCTCAACCAGACCGGCCAGGCAATCGAGGTCATGGCGATCACGACCGGCCTCTACCTGCTGGCAAGCCTGCTGATCGCGGCGTTCATGAATTGGTACAACCGCGCCGTGGCGCTGGTGGAGCGCTAGGCGATGGCCACGACGTTCAAACCAGACGAAGCGCCGCCGGTGGTCGCGGTGAGCTGGTTCGAGCGGCTGCGCCGCGGCTTCTTCGGCTCGCCATTCGATGCGGCGCTCACCGTCCTCGGTCTTGCGGTGCTCTACCTGGTCCTGACGCCGCTCCTCGAATGGGCCATCTTCAAGGCGGCGTGGCTCGGCAACGGCCCCGAAGCCTGCCCCGACAAGGAGGCCGCGTGCTGGGTCTTCATTCGCGCGCGCGGCGCCCAGCTCGTCTATGGCCCTTATCCGCCGGCCGAGCGCTGGCGTGTCGACCTCGTCCTCGCGCTCGGCATCATCGGCCTCGTGCTCATGCTGGTGCCGCGCGTACCGGCCAAGATCTGGATCGGCGCCGTCATGCTGTCGGCATATCCTGCCCTGGTCGCGCTCTTGCTGGCCGGCGGCGCGTTCGGTCTTGCGCCGGTCGACACGGCCGACTGGGGCGGGCTGATGCTGACGCTCGTCGTGGCGACTTGGGGCATCGCGACATCCATGCCGCTCGGGCTGGTGCTGGCGCTCGGACGGCGATCGCAGATGCCGGTGGTGCGTGCGCTCAGCGTCGCCTTCATCGAGTTCTGGCGCGGCGTGCCGCTGATCGCCGTGCTGTTCATGGCCGCCACCATGTTCCCGCTGTTCATGCCGGCCGGCGCCACGGCCGACAAGCTGCTGCGCGCGCTCATCGCCTTCTCGCTCTTCAATGCCGCCTACATGGCCGAGGTGTTTCGCGGCGGGCTGCAGGCCGTACCGGTCGGCCAGTACGAGGCGGCGCGCTCGCTCGGGCTCGGCTATTGGCGTCTGATGGGATTGATCGTGCTGCCGCAGGCGTTCCGCATCGCCATCCCCGGCCTCGTCAACACCTGCATCGGCATCTTCAAGGAGACGACGCTGATCCTGGTCATCGGCCTGTTCGACCTGCTGGCCGTGATCCAGGCCGGGATTGCCGATCCGGCCTGGCTGATCGGGGATCATGTGCGCGAGACCGGCTACTTCTTCGCCGGTCTCGGCTTCTGGTTCTTCTGCTTCGGCATGTCGCGCTACAGCGCGCGCCTCGAGCGCCGGCTGTCGGCCGGCCGGGCGACGACCTAGTGGCTTGAGCCTGACGGTTGCGCCCCATACGCGTCATGGTGAGCCTCGGGCGAACCGGGCTTCGCCCGAGGCTCAACACGAGGCTTTTTGCTGGAATGTGACTCAGTTGTGAAAACCAAACCACTAGCCAAGCGTCGCGCCGTCGAGCCGGCGCGCCAGCCGCGCCAGAATGCGCTCGAGCCCGGCGCGCTCCGACGGCTTCAGTTCGGCGAGGAACCAGGCTTCCCATGCGCGCGCGCGGCTGGTCAGCCGGTCATAGGTGCGCTGACCACGCGGCGTGAAGCCGAGCACGAGCAGGCGCCGGTCGGTCGGATCGGGCTTGCGCGTGATCAGGCCGAGCCGGATCAGCCGCGCCACGGCTCGGCTGACGGTCGCCTTGTCCATACTGGTGTGCTGGACGATGGCGTTCGAGGAAATCGGCTTGAAGAAGCCGAGCACCGTCAGCACGCGCGCCTCGGGCAGCTGCAGCCCGGCGACGGACTCGTATTCGCGCGCCAGCCGCCCGGTTACCCGCGAGGTCAGCACCGACAAACGATAGGGAATGAAGCGGTCGAGCCGGAGCGGACCGTTGTCCTGCTTGCCCGTCTGCCTTTGTTTGTTGGCTGCTTCCTGCTTGTCCGGCATGACCGAAGGATCGGGTGGGAGCCCGGCTTGACAACCGTTTCACTTGGAACGACCATCGCTCGGCCCGCAGCCTACACCAACGCCGTTCACGATCAAGTCGCCCGGCAGCCGGGCCCGGACGCCAGGCCGAAACGGCCAAGCAGGCCCGCCTGGAGGAGACGCCATGACCATGCGCAGGACCGCGCGCGCCGCGGCGAAGTCCGCTTCCGCCGGACGATCCTCTGTGGTTCGCATGCCGCGCCGGCCCCTCAAGCAGCGCGTCGGCAAGGAAGAGTGGGAGACGCGCGTCAACCTGGCGGCGTGCTACCGGCTGGTCGCCTATTACGGCTGGACCGATCAGATCTACAACCACATTTCCGCGCGCGTGCCGGGCGAGCATGACCGTTTCCTCATCAACGCCTACGGCATGCTGTTCGAGGAGGTGACGGCCTCCTCGCTGGTCATGATCGACAGCGAAGGCGATATCATCGACGACGAGACGGGTCTCGGCGTCAATCGCGCCGGCTTCGTGATCCATAGCGCGGTGCATGCGGCGCGCCCCGATGCCGGTTGCGTCATCCACACGCACTCCCGCTCCGGCATGGCCGTCTCGGCGCAGAAGCAGGGTTTGTTGCCGTTGACGCAGCACGCCATGCGTTTCTGGAGCCGCATCGCCTATCACGACTACGAGGGCCTCGCGATCGACATCGACGAACGGGCGCGCCTGGCGCGCGATCTCGGCCGCCACGATGCGATGATCCTGCGCAACCACGGCTTGCTCACCTTGGGCCCGACGATCCGCCAGGCATTCGAGTTGATCTACTACCTCGAGCGCTCCTGCGAGGCGCAGATCGACGCCATGGCCGGCGGCGCCGCGCTCAACATCCCGCCGGCTGATGTGTGCGAGCGCACCGCGCTGCTGTTCGAGCGGCCGAATCGCGTCTCGATGGAGAAAGACTGGCCCGCGCTGCTGCGCCTGCTCGACCGGAAGGACGCGTCATATCGGAACTAGTGCCAGCAGGAAGGCGGCAAGCCACCCCGACGGCATCGGTCGCCTTGGCGCACCCTCTCGCGCATTAGATTGGGGTCACAAGAAAAGGACATACCCCCATGGTTGCCTCGATCGACGTCCATACGCATATGCTCAACCGCGATTGGCTCGAGCTGCTGCGCAGCCATGGCAAGCCGCGCTTCGAGCTGCGCAAGAGCCTGGACGCGCCGGAGGGCATCATGATGGACGGCGCGCCCTTCATGACGCCGCAGCCCGGCCATTTCGACTATCCGACGCGCATCAAGCTGATGGACGAGGCCAAGGTCGACATGGCGATCGTGTCGCTCACCTGCCCCAACGTCTATTTCGGTGGGCCGGACATCAGCCTGAAGGGTGCGCAGATCGTCAACGACTCGATGGCCGAGGCGCAGAAAATCTATCCCTCGCGCATCCGCTGGATCGCATCTCTGCCCTGGGAGTACCCCGACCTTGCGGTGAAGGAACTCGCGCGCTCGTGCGACCGCGGCGCGGTCGGCGTCATGGTGCTGGCCAATATCGGCAATAAGTCTCTGACCGATCCGCTGTTCGCCCCGGTGTGGCAAGCGATCGATCAGCGTGCCCTGCCGGTGCTCGTCCATCCGACGGCACCCCCGGGCACGCCCGAGATGGACATGCGCCAGTTCAACCTGATCGCCTCGATCGGCTTCATGTTCGACACCAGCCTCGCCTTCGCGCGCATTTTCTTCGATGGCTTTCTCGACCGCTATCCGAACCTCAAGCTGATCGCGTCACATGCCGGCGGCACGTTGCCCTTCCTGGTCGGACGGCTCGACCAGTGCTTCGACAACATGAACGCCGCGCGCACCAAGACCTCGACACGGCCGAGCGACTATCTCCGGCGCATCTATTACGACGCCGTGACCTATCGACCGGAGGCGCTGCGCATGGCGATCGAGGTCGGCGGTGCCGACAAGGTGATGTACGGTTCGGACTACCCGCACAACATCGGCGACATGGTCGGTTGCCTGAAGCGGGTCGATGATCTGCCGGCCGGCGAGCGCGACGCCGTGCGCGGCCAAAACGCCGAGCGGATCTTCAAGCTTTAGCGGCAACCTTGGCCGGCGCCGCACGCACCTGGAGGTAGAGTCGCTTGGAATGCTGGATGTGGTCGACGACGAGGCGGGAGAGGAGCGGGCGGTTGCCGGCCTCGATCGCCTCGATCATCGCCCAGTGCTCCGAGCGCAGCGTCTGTAGGAGCAGCGGATCGACCAGCGGGTAGAGCCGCATGGCGCGCGACAGATAGGCATAATGACCGATCGCCTTGGCGAGCAGGCGGTTGTCGCAGGCGCCGAACAGCGCCTCGTGAAAGGCTTCGTTGGCGTCGTCGATGGCCCGCGGATCGCGCGCTGCCACGGCTTTGTCGTGGCGGCGCTGGATGGCCTTGAGCTGGCCGATCAGCTTGGCCCCGGCCGGTAGGCGCATGCGCTGCACGGCGCGGCGGTGCAGCGTCTCGCGCAGCTCGGTGATCTCCTCGACCTCCTGTGCGTCGAAGTCGCGCACCGCGGCGCCGCGGTTGGGTGCGCGGGTGACGATTTCCATGCGCTCGAGCTCGACGAGAGCCTGACGGACCGCGTGTCGCGTCGCGCCGAAGCGCTGCATCAGCACGTCCTCGACAAGGCGCTCGCGCGGGCGCAAGGCGCCGAACAGGATGTCGAATTCGAGCTGGCGCGCGATCGTCCCAGGCGATCCATCGGGCGGCGCTGCGTCCGCGCTCGATGCACCGTTCGCCACCCCGGTCCGGCGTTCCGTGGCTATCCCCATGGGCTTTGCTTAGCAAAGCCCTGCCGTCGTGGGCAACTAGATTATCGATAATCTCATTGACACTGTTTCGAGGCGCCTCCTACTCTGGGAGATGACGGACTGCGGGCGACGCCAAGCCCCGGCCAAAAGGGAGGAACTAATGACCGTGAGACGCCTCGCGACCGCCGTGTTCGGCCTCACCCTGGCCGCCTTCGCCGCGCAACAGGCCGGCGCCCAGACCAAGGAGATCACCTTCTGGAGCCACTGGGCGGCCGAGATGCCCAAGAAACAGTTCGTCGAGAAGGCGATCGCCGAATTCGAGGCGGCCAATCCGGGCGTCAAGATCAAGCCGACCTGGTACGAGAAGACGGCGCTCTATGCCGGCCTCAAGACTGCGCTGCGTGCCGGCCAGGCGCCCGACGTGTTCTATGCCGAGCCCGATCAGGCGGAGTACTACGAGAATGGCTTCCTGCTCGATCTCTCTGGTCTCAACTGGAGCGCAGTCGAGCCCTGGGCAAAGGAAGCATGGACTTACAAGGGCAAGCCTTACGGCCTGCCGCTCGAGGCTTGGACGGTCGAGGTCTACTATAACAAGAAGATGATGGACGATGTCGGCGTCAAGCTGCCGGCCAGCATGCAGCTTGATCCGGCGGCCTTTGCCGACATGGTGAAGAAAGCCAAGGCGAAGGGCATCACGCCGATGGCCGTCGGCGTCGGCGATCGTCCATTTCCGGGCGCCCATCTGGTTCACGAAGCGCTGCTGAAGCGTCTCGGCGTCGATGACTACACGAAGCTGCTCGCGGGCAAGATGGCGTGGAACGATGCGCGCGTGGTCGACACGCTGAAATGGATCCGCAGCCTGACCGATGCCGGCCTGCTGCCGACCACCTTCACGACATTGAAGCTGGCCGAGGCGCACATCTATTTCCACACGAACCCGACTTCCTGAAGACCCCTCAATGGCAGCTGGTACACCTCGCGCGCCTTCAACCCGGTCGACAAGGGCGGCCAGCCCAAGGATTTTCCGCTCGGCATCATGCAGTTTCCGTCGGTGCCGGGCGCCACCTGCAACGAGTGCCGCTCGATCGCGGTCGGTGGCAGCTACGTCGCCAACGAAGGCACCAAGCACAAGGCCGAGGTCATCAAGTTCTTCAACTCCTTCCTGCGGCCCGAGGTCGGCAATCGCTGGCTCGATGACGTCAAGGTGCAGACCGGCATCAAGAGCGATCCATCGAAGATGACGGATGCTCAGGCGGCCGACTATTTCAAGATGATCGCGACGACGAACGCCGGTGCGAAATACCACTTCGGCATTCCGATCCAAGTCATGAGCGGCAAGCCGAAGGAGGTCTTCACGCAGATCTTCAACAACGCGTTCCTCGCCGGTCACATTTCGGTCGACGACGCAGTCAAGCAGATGGCGGCGGCCTACTGATCCCGCGGCAGTTGTAAGTCCAGCCACTCCTGGCGCCTTGCGGCGCCGGGAGTGGCGTGTCCGCGATCCGCATTTCGCGACGCCTCATGGCATCCCTTTCGGTATCGGCCTCCGTCCCCGCCTCGCTGCGCCGGCGCGCGGAGCTTGGCATGCCCTGGGGCACGATCATCGCCTTCCTGCTGCCGGCGTTGACCTTCTATGTCGCGCTGACCGCCTATCCGGCGTTTCGCACCCTGTGGAACAGCTTTCACAAGGTGCTGCCGCGCCGCACCGAGTTCGTCGGCCTGCTGAACTACGAGCAGCTGGTGCGCGACGAGATCTTCTGGCGCGCCGTGCGCAACACCATCACCTGGGCATGTGCCTCGCCGCTGATCGAGGTGTCGATCGCGCTCCTGCTCGCGGTGGCGCTCTACGCCCGCGTACCCGGAGCGCGCTTCTTCCGCATCGCCTGGTTCACGCCGGTCCTCATGTCCTATGTGGTGGTGGGCATCCTTTGGATGTGGATCTACAACTACGACTGGGGCCCGGTGAACGTCGCGCTCCGCGCGATCGGCCTGGGATTCCTGGCCAAGCCTTGGCTCGGCGATCCGGCGACTGCCTTGCCGTCGCTGATCTTCGTGACGAGCTGGATGTGGGTTGGCTTCAACATGGTGGTGTTGCTGGCCGCGCTGCACTCACTGCCGCGCGACGTGATCGAGGCGGCCGAACTCGACAATTGCGGCTGGGGCGCCAAGCTGGTGTTCATCATCCTGCCGCTGATCCGCGCGACCATCCTCAACCTCATCGTGCTGTCCTTCATCGGCAAGATGAAGATCTTCGATCTGGTGTGGATCACGACCAAAGGCAATCCGTTGTGGGCCACGGAGACCGTGTCGACTTACGTCTACAAGCGCGCCTTCGAGTGGACGACCTTTGATCTCGGCTATCCCTCGACCATCGCCGCGGTCTGGTTCGTGATCGTGCTCACGACCGTGCTGCTGCTGACCTGGGCCTTCCGGCAGCGCGACCGGCTGGAATACTGACATGGTCAGGCGGTCGCTGGTCCTGCTCGCGCTCTCACTCTATACGGCTTTTGCCGCAGGGCCCTTTGTGTGGGTCGCGATGCTGTCCCTGCGCACGACGACCGAGATCCACCGCAATCACTTCGCGTTCCCCGATCCCGCGCATTGGGAGAAATTCCCCGAGGCGTGGTTCAACTCGAACTACGGCATCTACTTCGCCAACTCGCTGCAGATCGTGCTCGGCGCTGTAGCGGTGCTGACCATCGTCGGCGCCATGGCGGCGCACTGCCTTGCGCGCTATCCGTTTCGGCTCAATCGCGCGATCTACTTCATTCTCTTCTCGACCATCATCTTCCCGCCGCAGATCACCATCATCTCGCTGTTCCAGATCCTGGTCGGCTACAACCTTTACAACTCCAAGCTCGGATTGACTCTGGTCTACGTCGCAATTCAATTGCCGCTGACCATCTACATCCTCGAGAGCTTCTTTGCGCGCATTCCCCAGGACCTGTTCGATGCGGCGCGCATGGATGGTTATTCCGACTGGGAGATCTTCTGGCGCGTCGCTCTGCCGATCGCCTTTCCAGCGGTCGCAACCACGATCATCCTCAACTTCATACTCCTGTGGAACGAGTTCCTGTTCGCCGTCGTGCTGATCACAGAGGAGACGAACCGGACTTTGCCGCTCGGCATCCAGCGTTTCATCGGCGATACGCAGGAGGATGTCGGCATGATCGCGACGGGCCTGATGATCGCGATCATCCCCGTGATCATCGTCTACGGATTCTTCTCCGAGCGTCTGATCCAGGGCATGACCGCCGGCGCGGTGAAATAGGCGGACGCGGATGGCCATCGTCAAGCTCGACCGGCTCACCAAGATCTTCGATCGCGCCCATGCGCCCGCCGCCGAGGACGTCTCGCTCGAGATCGGCGACGGCGAGTTCATGGTGCTGCTCGGCCCCTCCGGCTGCGGCAAGACCACGACCTTGCGCATGATCGCCGGCCTCGAGGCGGTCACGGCGGGCACGCTGTCGATCGACGGCGAGGTCATCAACGATGTGCCGGCCAAGAACCGCGACATCGCGATGGTGTTCCAGTCCTACGCCCTCTACCCGCATATGACGGTCAGAAACAACCTCGCCTTTGGCCTCAGGC
The DNA here is from genome assembly GCA_016869645.1 of Alphaproteobacteria bacterium. Lineage (GTDB taxonomy): Bacteria > Pseudomonadota > Alphaproteobacteria > SHVW01 > SHVW01 > SHVW01. The sequence continues at coordinate 31,116 of VGDO01000023.1, read as the reverse complement.
GCCGGCAGGTCGATCGCGCCGAGATCGAGCGGCGGGTGACCGGCGTCGCCGCGACGCTGGGTCTTTCCGAGCTGCTCGAGCGCAAACCCCATGCGTTGTCGGGCGGGCAACGGCAGCGCGTGGCGCTCGGCCGGGCCATCGTGCGCGATCCCAAGGTGTTCCTGTTCGACGAGCCGCTGTCCAACCTCGACGCCGCGTTGCGCGTCTCGACGCGCGGCGAGATCGCGACACTGCACCGCCGGCTGGGCGCCACCATGATCTACGTGACCCATGACCAGATCGAAGCGATGACGCTCGGCTCGCGCATCTGCATCATGAACAAGGGACGGTTCGTCCAGGTCGGCGCGCCGCTCGATGTCTACCGCAATCCCATGAGCACCTTCGTCGCGAGCTTCCTGGGCAGCCCCCCGATGAACCTGTTGCCCGGTATCGCAACGGACGGGCAAGGTGGGCGGACGATCAAGATCGGACCGGCCACCATCGACCTGCCGCCGGATCGCATGCCGCCGGTCAAGCCCGGCGCGGCGGTGACGTTCGGCATCAGGCCGGAACATGTCGGCCTTGCGGCGCCTGCTGCAGCGATGCCGGCCGGCTTTGCCGTCGAAATCATGCAGATCGAGCGATTGGGGGCCGAGACCTTGATCGTCTCCAAGGTCGACGGTTTCGATGCACGGCTCATCGCGCGGGTCGCTGGCGACTGCCCAATGGCCGTCGGCGATCGCACCCAATTGGTTGCCGATCTGTCAAAGGCACACGCCTTCGATTCTTCCGGCGCCGTTTTGGCCCCCACCAGGAGATAGGCATCATGGCCGAGCCCGCCCAGCTCAAGATACGCCGTGACTTTCCGCGACCGAGCCGCGCCGAGATCGAGGCCTTTGCCAAGGCGCCGACCGGCTGGGTCGTCGATGCCCAGGGGCGGCGCGGCGCGCTGCCCCACTGGATCCGTCCGCTGACGACCGCGACGCGCTTCGTCGGCCCGGCGCTGACGGTTCGCTCCCGGCCGGTCGACAACCTGGCGCCCTATGCGGCGCTCAAATTCGCCAAGCCGGGCGATGTGCTCGTGACCGCCGTCGACGGCTCAGACACCGCGTCGATTCTGGGCGATGTACTGCTCGGCATGGCAAAGAATGCCGGCATCGTTGCGGCCGTGACCGACGGCGTGGTGCGCGACATCCAGGGCATCAACAAGGTGGGTATCCCGACCTTCGCGCGCGGTCTGTCGCCCAACTCGCCGTTCAAGGACGGGCCAGGCGAGATCGGGTTCACGGTCACGCTCGGCGCCGTGCCCATCGCGGCGGGCGACCTGCTGGTCGGCGACATCGACGGCATCGTCGTGGTGCCGCGCGCCGCGGTCGCGACAGTAGCCGCCGAGCTGCGCGCGATCGAGGAAAAGGAGCGTGGCATGGATGCCGCCGTCGCATCCGGCCGCAAATACCCGGCCTGGCTCGACGCCGTTCTCGAATCCCCGCGAATCGAGTATGTCGACTGATGGCCAGGCACTGATGGTCGGACGCCGTGTCCTCTATCTCAGCCATGCCGGGCCGGACGTCTACGCGCTGATCCGGGCTGCCGCCGGTGGCGCCTTCGACGTCGTTACGCTCGAACGTGACGATGATGAGGAGCGCTGTCGCCGCATCGCCGACTGCGAGGCGGTGATCTGCGCGGCGACGCGGCTGACCAAGCGCCATCTCGACGCCGGGCGGCGTCTGCGCGTCGTGCATCACCAGGGCGTCGGCTGGCAGGACACGCTCGACTGGCAGGAGGTGAAGCGGCGCGGCCTGCCGCTGGCGTTGACGCCGGAGGGCACGACCATCGGCGTCGCCGAGCACGCCATCCTGCTGATGCTCGCAGCCGCCAAGCGCCTCAGCTTCGCGGACGCGGAGCTGCGCCGCGGGCGCTGGCACGTCAACGCGCTGCGCGGCGTGTCGCGGGAGCTCTATGGCATGACCATCGGCTATGTCGGCATGGGCCGCATCGGCCAGGCGGTCGCCGAGCGCCTGGTCGCCTTCGGCTGCACGGGCGTCTATGCCGACCCGGCCGTGCGCCTGCCGCCCGAGGTCGAGGCGCGGCTGGCGCTCCGTCCGGGCAGCCTCGACGAGGCGCTCCAGGCGTCCGATCTCGTGACCCTGCATGTGCCCCTGACCCCGGCGACGCGCGGCATCATCGGCCGGGAAGCTCTCAGCCGCATGAAGCCAGGTGCCATCGTCATCAACACGTCTCGCGGCGGGCTGATCGACGAGGCGGCATTGGTCGACGCGCTTGCGAACGGACAGGTGCTGGCTGCGGGCCTCGACGTGTTCGAGCGCGAGCCGCCCGCCCCGGACAGCCCGCTGCTCAAGCTCGACAATGTCGTGCTGACGCCGCACATATCCGCCGGCACGCGCGACGCCATGCGCCAGAAGATGGCGGCGATCTTCCGCAATCTGACCTCGTTCTTCGCCACCGGCCAGCTCGCCAACCGCGTCGAACTGCCGTAATGGCGGCCCCGGCGCAGGCAGCATTGACAGGAGGCCCGAACGGGGGCATATGTCCTGCCATGAAATCGGGCAGGAACATCATCCGACGTCGCCGTCCGGCGCCTACCGCGCGGGGGCGATGACGGCTGCTTGAACGCACCGGAACTCGCTTGAAGCCGCGCCCCAGAGCGCGGCTTTTCATTTCTGGCCCATAACGATCTGCCCTTGGAGTTATGACCATGTCCGTCACCACCTTCGACAAGCCCGCCGGCATGACCGCCCGAAAGGCCCAGACAAAGCCCGCCATCTTCATCGACGGCGAGGCCGGCACCACGGGCATCGAAATCCGTGATCGGATGGCCAAGATCACGGGCGTCGAGGTGCGCGCCATCGCGCCTGAGAAGCGCAAGGATCCGGCGGCACGCCAGGCGCTGATGGCCGAGGTCGATGTCGTCGTGCTCTGCCTGCCGGATGAGGCGGCGAAGGAAGCGGTCGCCCTCGCCGACCAGCTCGGGCCGAAATCGCCCAGGATCCTCGACGCCTCTTCGGCGCACCGCGTGTCCGAGGGCTGGACCTATGGCTGGCCCGAGATGGAAGCCGGACAGCCCGCGGCGATCGCGCGGGCACGGCGGGTGACCAACCCCGGCTGCTACCCGACCGGCGGCATCGCGCTGATCCGGCCGCTGGTCGAGGCGAAGATCATGCCCGCCGACTACCCGGTGACGGTCAACGCCGTGTCCGGCTATTCGGGCGGCGGCAAGTCGATGATCGAGGCCTATGAGACGGGCAAGGCGCCCGCCTTCGAATTCTACGGCCTCGGCCTCGAGCACAAGCATGTGCCGGAGCTGCAGAAGTACAGCAAGCTGACGCGGCGGCCGATCTTCGTGCCGTCGGTCGGAAATTTCCGGAAGGGCATGCTGGTGGCCGTGCCGCTCCATCTCGACACGCTGAACGGCGCGCCCAAGGCGGGCGACCTCGAAGCTGCGCTCGCTTCCTACTATGCCGGATCCAAATGGGTGAAGGTGGTGACCGGGGACGACCCGTCGTTCAAATCAGGGCGGCTCGACGCGCTGGCGCTCAACGAGACCAACCTGCTCGAGCTGCGCGTCTTCGCCAATCAGAAGCATGGCCAGGCCGTGCTGGTCGCGCGGCTCGACAATCTCGGCAAGGGTGCCTCGGGTGCGGCCGTGCAGAACCTGGGGCTGATGCTGGACGTGGAGATGTGACAGCGGTCGAAGCGGGCGCCGACAGAAAGGCTTCTCGTGGTCTGGTTCAAGCTGTTTCGTTGCCGTGCCTCATGGTGAGCCTGTCGAACCATGAGGCCGCCTCCGCATCACAATTGCTTACCGGCCATCGTCTTTCGTGCGGCATGGGCCTCGTGGTTCGACAGGCTCACCACGAGGCATTGCGACAGTTCGGGACTCATTGGTCACAACCGAATGCCTAATTGATCGTCCGCGGCAGATTGCCTGACAGGTGCTTGACGATCTTGCGCACCTGCTCCAGGTGCGGGTTGAGCACGAGCGCCATCTCGAAGCAGGCGACGGCCTTCTGGGGGTCGCCCTGGCGCAGGCAGATCTGCGCGAAGCCGCACACCGCGCCGAAGTGGCGCGGCTCGAGCTCGAGCGTGCGCTTGATGTCGGCGGCGCTGTCGGAATCGCGGCCCATCAGATAGTAGAGCGTCGCGCGCTTGTTCCAGGCCTCGGCCCAGAGCGGCTGCGCCTGCACCAGGTCGGTCAGCATGTGATCGGCCGCATCGTGCTTCTTGCCGCCGATCAGCGAAATGGCGCGCTCCATCAGCGCGGCCGCGCCGGCGTCCTCGTGGCTGGTCCACAAGGCCCAGATCGCATCCTCGATCTCATGAGCCGGCCGCGCCGGCCTGTCCGACCGGAGATCGGCGAACAGCCCGTCCAGCCGGTTGGGCTGGCCCGGCGCCGGCCGCAAGCGGTTGAGCGAGAGGATGAGCTTGAACGTATCGGTCAGCATCACCGCATGAATACCAAATCTCGACGCCGCTGCAATCCCGGCGCCGACCCCGCCGGGGGCAAGTCCGATGACGCCGCGTGGGCGGCGCACGCCGACAATCCTCAGCGCAGCGCCGCGTTCAACTTGTCGAGCAGCTTGCTGCCCGGGCACAGCTCCTGCTCGCCCAGCTCGTTGAGCGGCCGCTCGACCGTGTTCATGTAGTCGTGAAGGTCGTCCGGCTCGGGATCGACATAGAGCAGCCCGGTCACGATCTCGCCCTGGGCATGCCGCTGCTGCAGATAGGTCATGGCGGAAATGCGGTCATGCGGATCGTAGTCGAGCGCCAGCTTGTGCAGGCGCAGCACCGAGCCATCGTGCTGCGTCACCATCTCGATCGTGCCGGGCGCATAGTCGGCGGTGATTTCCGAACGGCCCTCGATGATGTCGAGCCGGTTGACCGATTCATTGTGCTCGCGCACGTAATCGAAGCTCTTGGTCGAGCCGACATGGTTGTTGAAGGCCACGCACGGGCTGATGCAGTCGATGAAGGCTGCACCCTTGTGCGTCAGCGCCGCCTTGATCAGCGGCACGAGCTGGGTCTTGTCGCCGGAGAAGCTGCGCGCGATGAAGGTGGCGCCGAGCTGGAGCGCCATGCCGACCAGGTCGATCGGCGCATCGGTGTTGACGGCACCCCGCTTGCTCTTCGAGCCCTTGTCCGAGGTCGCCGAGAACTGGCCCTTGGTCAGGCCGTAGACGCCATTGTTCTCGACGATATAGGTCATGTTGACGCCGCGGCGCATCAGGTGCGCGAACTGACCCAGGCCGATCGAGGCCGAATCGCCGTCGCCCGACACGCCGAGATAGATCAGGTCGCGGTTGGCGAGGTTGGCGCCGGTCAACACGCTGGGCATGCGGCCGTGCACGCTGTTGAAGCCGTGGCTGCTGCCGAGGAAGTAGGTCGGCGTCTTGGACGAGCAGCCGATGCCGCTCAGCTTGGCGATGCGGTGCGGCGGCAGGTCGAGCTCGAAGCAGGCCTGGATGATCGCGGCGCTGATCGAATCGTGGCCGCAGCCGGCGCACAGCGTCGAGATCGAGCCCTCGTAGTCGCGCCTGGTGTAGCCGAGCTTGTTCTTCGGCAGGTCGGGATGTCGCAGCTTCGGTTTTGCGATGTAGGTCATGGGCAATTCCAGTTAGGGCACTGCCTTGCGGAAGGGCGTGACGTTGAACATGGTGAGCTTGTCGGCGATGTCGCGCGCGATGAAGCGCGCCGTGATCGGCGTGCCGTCGTAGTGCAGCACGGGGATCAGCTTGCCGGGATCGATCGAGCCCTCGTTGACCAGCAATGCGCGCATCTGGGCGTCGCGGTTCTGCTCGACGACGAACACCTGGTCGTGCTGGCTGATGAACTCGATGATCTCCTCGGCGAACGGAAAGGCGCGCACGCGCAGCGTGTCGAGGTGGATGTTCTGCGTTTCCAAGGTGTCGAGCGCCTCGACCATGGCCGGGCTGGTCGAGCCGTAGAAGATGGCGCCCAGCCGCGTCGGCTGCTTGGCGAGCCGCGTCACCGGCTTGGGCACAAGACGCTTCGCCGTCTCGAACTTGCGCAGCAGGCGCTGCATGTTCTCTGCGTAGTGATGGCCTTCCTCGGTGTAGATGGCGTAACGGTCCTTGCTCGAGCCGCGCGTGAAGAAGGCGCCGCGCGTCGGATGCGTGCCGGGATAGGTCCGGTAGGCGATGCCGTCGCCGTCGACGTCGAGATAGCGGCCAAACTCGCGGCCCGATTCGAGATCGGCTTCGGACATGACCTTGCCGCGGTCGTAGCGGCGCTTGTCGTCCCAGGCGAGCGGCGCGCAGAGCCGCTCGTTCATGCCGATCTCGAGATCAGACAGCACGAAGATCGGCGTCTGCAGCCGGTCGGCGAGGTCGAAGGCCTGGGCGCCCATGGTGAAGCACTCGTGCGGATCCTCGGGGAAGAGCAGCACGTGCTTGGTGTCGCCATGGCTGGCGTAGGCGCAGGCCAGCACGTCGGCCTGCTGGGTGCGCGTCGGCATGCCGGTCGACGGGCCGCCGCGCTGGATGTCGAAGATGACCGCGGGTATTTCGGCAAAATATGCCAAGCCCAGGAACTCGCTCATCAGCGAGATGCCGGGCCCTGACGTCGAGGTGAAGGCGCGCGCGCCGTTCCACGACGCGCCGATCACCATGCCGATCGAGGCCAGCTCATCCTCGGCCTGGAGGATGGCGAACCGGTGCTTGCCGGAGGCTGCATCGACGCGGTAGCGCCGGCAGTGACTCTGAAACGCCTCGGCCATCGAGGAGGACGGCGTGATCGGGTACCAGGCCGCAACCGTGGCGCCGCCAAAGACCGCGCCCAGCGCGGCGGCGCTGTTGCCTTCGAGGAAGATGCGGTCGCCCACCTTGTCCGACTTGCGCAAGCGGATGCCGAGCGGGCAGTTCAGGTGCTCGAGCGCGTAGTCGCGCCCGATGTGCAGCGCCTTGATGTTCGGCTCGATCAGCTTGTCCTTGCCCTTGAATTGCTCGCCGATCAGCTTCTCGGTCGCGTCCGCGTCCATGTCGAGCAGCGCCGTCAGCGCGCCGACATAGATGATGTTCTTGAAGAGCTGGCGCTGGCGCGGATCCGAATACGCCTTGTTGCACATCTCGGTCAGCGGCATGCCGACCACGGTGATGTCGTCGCGGAAGCGCGACAGCGGCATCGGCTTGGTCGAGTCGTAGAACAGGTAGCCGCCAGGCTCGAGGCTCTGGACGTCCTTGTCCCAGGTCTGCGGGTTCATTGCGACCATCAGGTCGACGCCGCCGCGCGCGCCGAGATAGCCCTGCTCGGAAATGCGCACCTCGTACCAGGTCGGCAGGCCCTGGATATTGGACGGGAAGATGTTGCGCGGCGTGACCGGCACGCCCATGCGCAGGATCGACTTGACGAACAACTGGTTGGCGCTGGCCGAGCCCGAGCCGTTGACGTTGGCGAACTTGATGACGAAATCGTTTATGCGCTTGATCGGCTTCGGCATTCGTGCCCCGCGTGAACCATCTGGATGAGCGACTTCTGCATGTCCCACGCGCCGGTCGGGCAGCGCTCGGCGCACAGGCCGCAGTGCAGGCAGAGATCCTCGTCCTTGACCAGGACGCGGCTCGTCTTGAGCGCGTCCGATACGTACAAATCCTGCGTCAGGTTCTTGGACGGCGCGTTGAGGCGGGAACGCAGGTCCGCCTCGGTGCCGTTATGCGTGAAGGTGATGCAGTCGACCGGGCAGATGTCGGCGCAGGCGTCGCATTCGATGCACAGATTGCGCTCGAACACCGTCTGCACGTCGCAATTCAGGCAGCGTTGCGCTTCCTCGAAGGCGAGCTTGTCGTCGAAGCCGAGCTCGACCTCGAGGCGCACGTCCTTGAGTGCAATCTCCTTGGGTCGGTGCGGCACCTTGAAGCGCAGGTCGTTGGAAATGTCGTTGTCGTAGCTCCACTCGTGGATGCCCATCTTCTGGCTGAACAGGTTGACCATCGGCGGCGGCCGGTCGCCGACCGGCTCGCCGTGACACAGCTTGTCGATCGAGATGGCGGCGTCGTGGCCGTGGGCGACCGCCCAGATGATGTTCTTTGGGCCGAAGGCCGCGTCGCCGCCGAAGAAGACATGGGGCAGCGTCGACGCCATGGTCGCCTGGTCGACCACCGGCATGTTCCACTTGTCGAACTCGATGCCGATGTCGCGCTCGATCCAGGGAAAGGCGTTCTCCTGGCCGACCGCGACCAGCACGTCGTCGCATTCCATGTGCACCGGCGGCTCGCCCGCCGGCACCAGGTTGCGCCGACCCTTGGCGTCGTACTCGGCCTTGACCTTCTCGAAGACGATGCCGGTCAGCTTGCCTCCCTTGTGCGTGAACTCCTTGGGCACGAGGAAGTTGAAGATGGGTATGTCCTCGTGCATGGCGTCTTCTTTTTCCCAGGGCGACGCCTTCATCTCCTCGAAGCCGCTGCGCACGACGACCTTGACGTCGTCGCCGCCGAGCCGGCGCGAGGTGCGGCAGCAATCCATGGCCGTGTTGCCGCCGCCGAGCACGATGACGCGGCGGCCGATCCTGTTGATGTGGCCGAACGACACGCTCGACAGCCAGTCGATGCCGATATGGATGTTGGCGGCCGCTTCCTGGCGGCCGGGGATCTCGAGATTGCGGCCGCGGGGCGCGCCCGAGCCGACGAAGATCGCATCGAAGCCCTGACCGAGCAGCGCCTTCATGCTGTCGATGCGCTGACCGAATCGCGTCTCCAGGCCGAGATCGAGGATGTAGTTGACCTCCTCGTCGAGCACCGTCTCGGGCAGGCGGAATTTCGGAATCTGCGTGCGCATCATGCCGCCGCCCTGCGGATCGCCGTCGAAGCAGACGACCTCGTATCCCAAGGGCAGCAGATCGCGCGCCACGGTCAGCGAGGCGGGGCCGGCGCCGACCAATGCCACGCGCTTGCCGTTCGTCTTTGCCGCTTTCTTGGGCAGCCGCGACCGGACATCGTCCTTATAGTCGGCCGCGACGCGCTTCAGGCGACAGATCGCGACCGGCTCCTTCTCGACTCGGCCGCGGCGGCACGCCGGTTCGCACGGGCGGTCGCATGTGCGTCCGAGGATGCCTGGGAACACGTTCGATTCCCAATTGATCATGTAGGCGTCGGTGAAACGGCACGCTGCGATCAACCGGATGTATTCAGGAACGGGCGTGTGCGCAGGGCAGGCCCACTGACAATCCACGACTTTGTGGAAGTAGCGGGGATCACGAATATCGGTCGGCTGCAATTTCCTCTCTCCTGCCCCTTTCGGGCGCCCGCGATTATACGCATTCGCAAGCCCCTGCCCAGGCAAATCGGACGCTGTGACAACGCCCAAAGCACCTTGATAATCCCAAGAATTTTGAGGTTATTGCCGGCGGTCGCCGCGGTGCCGCGAAGCGCCGGGAAGCAGCTTGCAAAGGGGTGGCCGGGCCTCGATGATGGGATCAAATTTTCCCCGTTTTTCGAGGCCGCAAATCATGTCGTCCGCTCAGCACTTTCCGACCACTGCCACCCATTGGGGCACCTACCGCGCCGAGGTGAAGGACGGGCGGCTTGTTGCACTGCACGCGTTCGAGCGCGATCCCGATCCATCGCCGATCGGCGATTCGATCCCCGACGCCGTTCACCATAAAAACCGCATCAGCCAGCCGATGGTGCGCGCGTCCTTCCTCGAGGAAGGTGCAGCGGCGGGCGGCGCCGGACGCGGCGCCGAGCCCTTCGTGCCCGTGTCGTGGAGCCATGCGCTCGACCTGGCGGCCCGCGAGATCGACCGCGTGCGCAAGAAGCATGGCAACCGCGCGATCTTCGGGGGCTCCTATGGCTGGTCGAGCGCGGGGCGCTTCCATCACGCCCAGAGCCAGGTGCACCGCTTCCTCAACTGCGCCGGCGGCTATGTCGCCCACCGGGACAGCTACAGCCTCGCCGCGGGGCGCGTCGTCATGCCCCATGTCGTGGGCGACCATCGCGGTCTGGTCAGCGAGCACACCTCCTGGCCGTCGATCGCAGCCGAGGGCGAGCTCGTCGTCATGTTCGGCGGCATGCCGCTCAAGAACGGCCAGATCAACCATGGCGGCGTTGGCCGCCACACCGTGCGCGAGGGACTCGAGGCGTGCCGCAAGGCCGGCGTCGAGTTCGTCAACATCGGCCCGGTGCGCGACGACGCCGTCGATTTCCTCGATGCCGAGTGGCTGCCGCTGCGGCCCAGCACGGACACGGCGCTGATGATCGGGATCGCGCACACGCTGATCGCCGAGGGGCTGCACGACCAGACGTTCCTCGAGCGCTACACGGTCGGCTTCGAGCGCTTCCGCGCCTATGTGATGGGCGAGACCGACGGCACGCCGAAGAGCGCGGACTGGGCGTCCGCCATCTGCGGCCTGCCGGCCGACGCGATCCGCGCGCTGGCGCAACGCATGGCGGGCCACCGCACCATGATCACGGCGAGCTGGTCGATCCAGCGCGTCGACCATGGCGAGCAGGCCTTCTGGATGATCATGGTGCTGGCCGCGATGCTGGGGCAGATCGGCCTGCCCGGCGGCGGCTTCGGCCTCGGCTACAGCGCGGTCAACAACGCCGGCAACCACGCGCGCGAATTCCCGTGGCCGGCGCTGCCGCAGGGCGTCAACAAGGTCACGGAGTTCATTCCGGTCGCGCGCATCGCCGACATGTTGCTGAACCCTGGCGCGCCGTTCGACTACAACGGCAAGCGCATGGCCTATCCGGACATCAAGCTGGTCTATTGGGCAGGCGGCAATCCGTTCCACCATCACCAGGATCTCAACCGCTTCGTCGAGGCCTGGCGCAAGCCCGAGGTGATCATCGTCCACGAGCCCTGGTGGAACCCGCTGGCGCGCCATGCCGACATCGTGTTCCCCGCGACCACGGCGATGGAACGCAACGACATGGCGTGCACCAGCGGCGATGCATTCCTGGTCGCGATGAAGCAGGCGGTGAAACCGGTCGGCCAGGCGCGCGACGACTACGACATCTTCGCGGATCTGGCCGAGCGCCTGGGTTGCCGCGAGGCCTTCACCGAGAGCCGCACGGAGAGCGACTGGCTGCATCACTTCTATGCCATCGCGCGCCAGCGCGCGGCCGAGCGCAACATCGACATGCCCGAATTCGACGCCTTCTGGCAGGCGGGCGTGTTCGAGCTGCCGGCGCCGGCCAAGCCCCACGTGCTGCATGCCGAGTTCCGCGCCGACCCGGTCAAGCACCGGCTCAACACGCCGTCGGGCAAGATCGAGATCTTCTCCGAGACGATCGACGGCTTCGGCTATGACGATTGCCGCGGCCATCCGACCTGGATGGAGCCGGTCGAATGGCTCGGCTCGCCGCGCGCCGCCAAATTCCCGCTGCACCTGGTGTCGAACCAGCCCTATACGCGCCTGCACAGCCAGTTCGATCTCGGCGCCTACAGCCGCGGCAGCAAGGTCGCGGGCCGCGAGCCGATGCGCATCCATCCGGATGACGCCGCCAAGCGCGGCATCAAGGACGGCGACATCTGCCGCGTGTTCAACGACCGCGGCGCCTGCCTCGCCGGCGCCATCGTCAGCGACGCGGTCGAGAAGAACTGCATCCAGCTCTCGACCGGCGCGTGGTACGACCCGGTCGAGCCCGGCCGCGCCGGCGCGCTCGATGCCCACGGCAATCCCAACGTGCTGACCGTCGACAAGGGCTCGTCGAAGCTCGCGCAGGGCACCGTCGCCCATTCCTGCCTGGTCGAGGTCGAGCGCTGGACCGGAGAGGTCCCGCCCGTGCGCGCCTTCGAGCCGCCGGCGATCCTGACGACGGCGGGGCGGGGAGATTAGTCATTGGCGGGCAGGGGCAGTGGGGCAAAGCGCCATCGCCCGAACTCGGCGACTAGGCCAGCGGTGGCCGAGCTACGAAGAGGCAAGAAGCGCAAGGTATTCCGGAGTGCAGCCGCACTCTTGAGCGACTTACGCCCAATGCGAGGTGATAGAGTTACGATCGCTGACGAGGATGTGGCCACTCCCTCCCCCGCCTTCGGCGACGGAGAAGGTTCTCAACGCCACTTGAACCGAATCCGCTTCAATACATCTCACCCCGGCCCCATCGCGCGCCATTGGTAGGGTTCCTCGACCGACTTGCATTCCTCGGGCGTGAGCTTGAGGTCGACGGCGCCGGCTGCGTCGTCGAGATAGTGGAGCTGCGTCGTGCCGATCACCGGCGATGCCATGCCGGGCTTGGCATAGAGCCACGCCAGCGCCGCCTGCGTCGGCTTGATGCCGCGCGCCTGCGCGATCTTGGCGAGCGCGTCGGCGACCTTGAAATCGGCGGGACGGAACAGGTCGTTTTTCTGCGCGATCGTGTCCTCGCGCGCGCGTTCGGTGGCGCCGACGCCGCCTTGCGTCCGGTTCGCCGCGAGGAAGCCGCGCGCGAGCGGGCTGTAGGGCGTCAGGCCGACGCCCTGCTCGACGCAGAGCGGGTGCATCTCGCGCTCCTCCTCGCGCTGCACGGCGTTGTAGAGGTTCTGCATGGAAATGAAGCGCGCATAGCCCTTGTGGTCGGAGATCATCAGCATCTGGGCCATGCGCCAAGCCGGCATGGTCGAGCCGCCGATGTAGCGCACCTTGCCGGCGCGCACCATGTCGTTGAGCGCCGACATGGTCTCCTCGAGCGGCGTCACGCCGTCGAGCCGGTGGATGATGTAGAGGTCGATATAGTCCGTGCGCAGCCGCTTGAGGCTGGCGTCGAGGCCGGCCATCAAGTGCTTGCGGCCGACGCCGGCGTCGTTGGGCTTGTCGCCCATCGCGAGGCTGACCTTGGTCGCGATGACAAGCTCCTCGCGGCGGGCATATCCCACCAGCGTGTTGCCCATGATCGTCTCGCTCTCGCCGGCGTTGTAGGCGTCTGCCGTGTCGAAGAAGTTGATGCCGAGATCGAGCGCCTTCTTGAAGAAGGGCCGGCTCTCCGCCTCGCCGAAGGGCGCCCAGGTGCGCCGCCCTGCCGCACCCCAGGAATTGCCGCCGAGGCAGACCGCGCTGACCTTGAGGCCGCTGCGGCCGAGATTGACGTAACGCATCGATTTGTCCTCCGAGATTGGATGGGCGGCCGCGAACGCGGCCGTGAGGCGGGGCTAGATGGAAGCGCGAATTCGTTTCGTGTGCAACGGTGCCATCGGCTCACCAGCCCACGGCGTAGGCGGCGCGGCGGTGGTCGGCGCCGCCCTTGAGCACGCTCGTGCGCAGGTCGCGCTGCACGGCGCAGAAGGCCGATGCGTTCTGCAGATAGACGGGGCCCGTGGTCGGCCAAGCTTCGGCGCGGTGGCCCATCGCGTTCAGCGCCGCGCCGGCCTCGCTCCAGAGCGGCGCCTCGACCAGCAGGCGTCCGGGCTGGCTCAGATGCGGGCTCGCGGAGGACGGGAAGCTGAGCGAGCAGATGCGCGGCGCATCGGCCGCCTCCTGAAGCTCCATGCCGAAGACGACGATGTTGAGGAAGGCCTGGAGCATCACCTGGGTCTGCGAATCATGCCCGGGCGTGCCGAACGGCATGACGAAGCCATCGGGACGGATCGCGATGGCGGGATTGGGTGTCAGCCGCGGCCGCTTGCCCGGCCTGACCGAGGCTGGGTGTTTCGGATCGGTCCATGACTGGCCGCCGCGCGGCGACACGACGAAGCCGGTCGCGGGCACGACCGGCGCGCTGGTCACGGGGTCGCTCGGCGTTGCCGAGAAGGCATTGCCGAAACGGTCGACGACGCAGACATAGCTGGTGTCGAGCTCCGCGGCAGCAGGCTCGACCGTGCCGGCCGGCGGCATGTCAGGCGATGCGCGTGCGCGATCGATGAGACGCAGCCGTTCGGCCGCGTGGCCGTCGGACAGCAGCCGGTCGAGCGGCACCGTCACGAAGCGCGGGTCGCCGTAATAGGCTTCACGGTCGGCCGCGGAGAGCTTGATCGCCTCGGTCAGCATATGAAGATAGGCAGGCGAGTTGTGCCCGAGCGGCTCGAGGTCGATCCGCTCCAGGATGGCGAGCTCCTGCAGCAGCATCGGCCCCTGACACCAGGTGTTGCAGCCATAGACGTCGATGTCGTGGAACCGCCTGTGCACGGCGGGCTCGATCTCGACCCGGAATCCTGCGAGATCCTCCGCCGTGATCAAGCCGCCCTGGTCGCGGTGAAAAGCGAGCATGGCGGCGGCAAGATCGCCGCGGTAGAAGCTGTCGCGCGCGGCATCGAGCGCCGCCTCCCGGCCGCGACCAGCATTCGCGCGTTCCTGATCGCACATATGGGCGATCGAGGCGGCGAGCGCCGGCTGCACGAAGAGCTCGCCGATCGCCGGCACCTGGCCGCCGGGCATGTAGATCGCGGCGTTGCCGGGGAACTCGCCGATCTCGACCTTTGAGCCGGCGATGGTCGCGGCCATGAAGTCGTACATGGGGAAGCCGTCGCGCGCGAAGCGGATCGCGGCTGCGGCGACCTCGCGAAACGACATGGTGCCGAAGTGCTCGAGCGCCGTGATCCAGGCGTCGGGAGCCGCGGGCATCACCGTGCGGAGGATGCCGCGCGGAATGACGCCGCCATGATGCTTGACGAAGAGCTCGCATGACGCGGCCTTGGGCCACCAGCCCAGGCCGCTGATCGTCACCACGCGCCGCTCGTCGGCCAGATAGATCGCGATCGGGGCCACGCCGGCGAAGCTGACATAGGTGCTCTCCAGCACCGAGAGCGCGATACCCCCCGCAACGCCGGCATCGACGGCGTTGCCGCCCGCTTCCAGGATCTCGAAGCCGGCGAGCGAGGCGAGGTAATGGCCGGAGGCGATCATGTGGCGCGTGCCCATGACCGTCGGTCGCTTTGAATACATGCTGATCGGCTGCTCCTAACGTGCGAAGGCGCCGGTCGGCCGGCGCCAGTCGCTGCCGCATTCGACGACGCCCGTGGCCGGCTTCGCGGTCGCAACGCAGACGCTGCCGGCCTCCCACCAGTCGGCAGGCCATTCCTCGAGCCTGTGGCCGATCGCCGCCAGTTCGCGGCGGACGCTTTCGTCAATACTCGCCTCGATCTTCAGCAGGCGCGGCGTGTAGGGATGCGGATCGGAGGAGCGCGGGAAGCTGAAGGTGCCGAAGCGCGGCGCGTCGACGGCCTGCTGCGGCGTCATACCGAACACGATGGTGTTGAGCAGAACCTGGCCCATCGACTGGGGTTGCAGATCGTTGCCTGGCGAGCCGAAGGGCATGCACCAGCCTTCCGCGCCGACCGCGATCGCCGGCATTGGCGTCAGCCGGGGCCGCTTGCCCGGCGCCAGGCAGGCGGGCAGGTTCGGGTCGGTCCAGGACTGGCTGCCGCGGCTCGATGGCGCGACACCGATCCCCGGCACGATCGGTCCGTTGTAGGACGCGTCGCTCGGCGTCGCCGAGAATGCGTTGCCCTTGGCGTCGACGACGCAGATGTAAGAGGTGTCGAGCGCCTCGCGCACGCGCTTGGTTTCCGCGACCAGCGCCGACTTGCGCGCGGCCGAGCGGATGCCCAGCAGCACCGGGTCGCCGGGCTCGGGCATGCCGGGGCTCGCGCGCCGCGGATCGATCAGGCGGCGACGCTCGGCGGCATAGGCGTCGCTGAGCAGCGCCTCGATCGGCACCTCGACGAAATTCGGATCGCCGTAATAGTGGTGCCGGTCGGCATAGGCGAGCTTGTAGGCCTCGACCACCGTGTGAATGTATTGCGTCGAATTGTGGCCGAGGGCGCGCAGGTCGAAGCCCTTGAGCACGGACAGCGTCTGAGACAGCACCGGCCCCTGGCACCACGGGCCGCAGCAGAACACCTCGATGCCGTTGATGCGCACCTTGACGGGCGGCCGGATCTCGACGCGGAACTCGGCCATGTCCGCGCGACTGAGCCATCCGCCGTTCTGGGCGTAGTCCTTGACGATCGCGGCCGCAATGTCGCCGCGATAGAAGGCGTCGCGCGCCGCCTGCAATCCCCGTTCGCGACCGCCCTTGGCCGCGGCGGCGCTTTCCTCGTCGGCGATGAATTGCAGGGTTCGGGCGAGGTCGTGCTGATAGAAGAGCTCGCCCTCCTCCGGTGCCTTGCCGTCCGGAAAATAGATCGCGGCGGTCGAGGGCCAGCGCCGATGCTCCGCCTCGTGCTGCTTGAGGATATCGCTCATCAGCCGGTTCATCGGAAATCCGTCGCGCGCCAGCGCGATGGCGGCCGACCCAACCTCGCCGAAGCCCATCGTACCGTGGTGCTCGAGCGCGGTGAACCAGGCGTCGGGTGCCGCGGGCACCACGGCGCTTTGATAGCAGTCGGGAATGCGTCCGCCGTGCTCGCGGTGGAAGTAGTCGACGGAGGCCGCTTTCGGCCAGTGTCCGAGCCCGGTGATGGTGGTCACGGCGCCGGTCTCGGCCGAGCGGATCATGATCGGCGCCACGCCGGCGAAATTCACCATGTCGCTTTGCACGACGGCCATGGTGATGCCGCCGGCGACGCCGGCGTCGACCACGTTGCCGCCCGCCTCGAGAATTTGGTGGGCCGCTTGCGCGGCAAGATAGTGGCCCGCGGCGACCGCGTGCCGTGTGCCCATCATGCGAATGCGGTATTGGGGCATGGATGTTTCCGGGGCGTGGGGCCGGCGCCGCGTGTGGCGCCGGCCCGCCCCATTGTGATTACTTCGCCTTGGTCACGCCGCGCGGCAGCGTGTTCTCGTCGGTCCGGCCTTCGTAGCGCAGATCCTTTCTGAGCGCCCAGGTGTTGGTCTGGAAGTGCAGCGGAATGACAGCATGGTCGCGGATGACCATGGCGGTGCCGTCGCGCAGCAGCTGCTCGCGCTTGGCATCGTCCATCGTGGTCAGGGCTTCCTGCATGGCCGCATCGAACTCGACATTGGAGTAGCGGCCGCGGTTGAAGGCGCCGGCGCCAATCTGCGGATTGAAGGTGGTGAGCATGCCGTTGAGCGGCGACGAAGCTTCGCCCGTGTCCGATCCGAACGCGAAGAAGGCGAAGCTGAACTCCAGCTTCGACGCGCGCGTGAAGTACACGCTCGCCGGCAGGATCTGCACCTCGGTCTTGATGCCGATTTGAGTCAGCATCTGCGCCACGGCCTCGGTGATCGCCGCGTCGTTGGGATAGCGGTCCCGCGGGCTGTGGATGGTGATGCGGAAGCCGTTGGGATATCCCGCTTCGGCGAGCAGCTTCTTCGCTCCCGTGGCGTCATAGCTCTCGGGCTTGAGCGCGGGGTTGTGGCCGAAGAAGCCCTCCGGGACGATCTGCCCCGAGGCAAGAGCGCCGCCGTCCATGACGCGCTCGACGATGGCCGGGCGGTTGATCGCCATGGACATGGCCTTGCGCACGCGCCCGTCGCGCAGCGGATTGGGCCAGAGCGGCTGGCCCTCGTTGTTCTTCACGAAGGGCGAGACCGGCCGGTTGCTGTCGAGCGACAGGAAGACCAGCCGGTTGGACGGCGACTGGCTGAGCGCGACATTGGGATTGCGCTTGAGCTGCGCGATGTCGATCAACGGCACGTTGTCGATGAAATCGACCTGGCCGCTGAGCAGGGCCGCGACGCGCGACGCGCTGGCGCTGATCGGCTTGTAGAGCAGCTTGTCCCAATCCGTCTGGCCGCCCCAGTAGTCCTTGTTGGCCTCCATGACGATGCGGTCGCCGCGTACCCACTCGACGAACTTGTAGGGCCCGGTGCCGATCGCCGCCGCGCCGGTGTTGTAGTTCTCGGTCGTCGCCTTCTCGCCATGCTTGTGCGACACGATGGCGAAGGTCGAGAGATCATTGAGCATCAGAGGATTGGGCTTCTCCGTGACGACGCGGAACGTGAGGTCATCGACCTTGGTCGCCTTCTTGCCGGCCACATAGGCGCCGTAGCCACCCGGGCTGCCCGGCACGTTGGGCACGCGGCCGAAGCTGAACACCACGTCGTCGGCCGTCAGAGGCGTGCCATCATGCCACTTCACACCCTCGCGCAGCTTGAACTCCCAAGTCTTGTCGTCGATCGCCTTCCAGGAGACGGCGAGCCCCGGTCCGAGCTGCTGCTTGTGATCGCGCGTGATCAGAAAGTCGAAGATCTGGCGTGCGATCTGCAGGTTCGGCTGAATGTTGTGGAAGTGCGGGTCGATCGAGCTCGGCTCGACAGCCAAGCCGATGCGCAGGGTGTCCGCGGCGGACATGCCGCCGAAGGCGACAGCCGCGGCGACCCCGAGAAGCGCGCACGAATTTGTTTCACTGTTTCCTCCTTCGAAGATCACAAGGCTCGTTCAAGCGACGGCGCGGGGAACGAGCCTTGCCGGCCCCCGCGCCGCAAAATTCACTTCTGCAGGCGCGGATTAAGCACGTTACGGAGCTGGTCGCCCAGCAGGTTGATGCTGACGATGGTGATGAGCAGCGCGATGCCCGGAAAGAAGCTGATCCAGTAGCGCCCGCTCAGGATGAAGGTGAAGCCGTTGGCGATCAGCAGGCCGAGCGAGGGCTCGGTCGGCGGCAAGCCAAGTCCCAGGAAGGACAAGGTCGCTTCCAGCGCGATCGCATGCGCGCTCTGGATCGTCGCGACCACGATCAGCGGCGACAGGCAGTTGGGCAGGAGATGGCGGAACAGGATGCGCAACCGGCCGAGCTGAAGGCTGTGCGCCGCGTCCATGTACTCCTTCTGCTTCTCGGCCAGAGCTACGGCGCGTGTCGTGCGCGCGTAGTAGGCCCATTGCACGATGATCAGCGCGAGGATGATCTTGCCTACGCCCTGGCCGAGGAAGGCGAGCAGGAGCAGCGCGATCAGGATGGTCGGGAAGCTGAGCTGGATGTCGACGAGGCGCATGGCGAGCGCCTCGAAGCGTCCGCCGAAATAGGCGGCCATCAGGCCGATCGTGGCGCCAATTGAGACCGCGACCAGTCCGCTCGACACGCTGACGGCGAGGCTGGTGCGCAGCCCATAGAAGATGGCGCTCAGCATGTCGCGGCCCTGACCGTCGGTGCCGAGCGCATGATAGATGCCGCGCGAGCCGGTCGTGCCGGGCGGCAGACGGTTGTCGAGGATGCTGACCTGCAGGAGGTCGTTCGGGTTGGTCGGCGATATCCATGGCGCGAAGAGCGCGATGAAGACGATGATCGTCAGCACGACGAGACCGAGCATGGCCGACTTGCTTTCGGCAAAGTCCTCGGCGAAACGGGCGAAGGTGCCTTGCGGCGCCGCGCTGACGAACGCCTCAGTCTCGCTGCTGGCGCTCATGTCGCGCTCCGTTGCAGCCGGATGCGCGGGTCGAGCACCGAATAGGCGATGTCGACGATCAGGTTGATGATCACGAACATCGTCACGATGATCATCAGGTAGGCGACGATGACCGGGCGGTCGAGCACCTGGATCGAGTCGATGATCAGCTTGCCCATGCCGGGCCACGCAAAGATCGTCTCGGTGACGACCGCGAACGCGATGACGTTGCCGAGTTCGAGACCGGTGACGGTCACGACGGGGATCAGCACGTTCTTCAGCACGTGGACCAGGATCACGCGCCGGTTGGTCAGTCCCTTGGCGCGCGCGAACTTCACATAGTCGGTCAGCAGCACCTCACGCACCCCCGACTGCGTCAGGCGGATGACCAGTGACATGTTGAAGAGCGCGAGGTTGATCGCCGGCAGAGCCAGATGGGTCAGGCCTTCGAGAGTCAGGAAACTGACGGGGATGCCGAAAAGGTCGACCGTGGGGCCACGGCCCGTGGGCGGAAGCCAGCCGAGCTCGACCGAGAACACGACGATCAGCATCGTGCCGATCCAGAAGGTCGGCAGGCTGAAGCCCAGGATCGAGGCGACCATGATCGCCTTGCCGCTGGGCGCCTCGGGCTGAAGCCCCGCCCACATGCCCAATGGAATGCCGATCGCGACGGAAATCGTCATGGCCGAGAAGGCCAACTCCAGCGTCGCCGGCATCCGTTGAAGGATCAGGTCGATCGTCGGGGAGCCCAGCACGTAGGAGGTGCCGAACTTGCCCTGGGCCAGATTCGCCAGGAAGAGGAGGTACTGATCGACCAGTGGCCGGTCGAGTCCGAGCGCCGCGATGGCCTCGGCCTGGCAGGCCTGATTGCAATCGGGGCCGACGAGTATGTCGATCGGATTGCCGATCACGCTGACGCCAAAAAAGACGATCAAGGTGACGACCAGAATCACCAGGACGGCCTGCATGAGCCGGCGCAGCACGAAGGCGCTCATCGGCGCGCCGGCGGGTCGGAACGTACCCGTGACATCAAGCTATCGAAGATCGACATGGCAGGCTCCGTCAATCACGGGCATACCCTGCTTATTTCCCGAAGATTTCGATTCTTATGTTGGAGTCGCGCGCACCTTCGCCGCCGATGCAAATATTTTATTTTGACACGCTGGAATTGCCGCGCCGGCTGAGCGAGACTGCCGGCGCCTTTCCACGGGGGTTGTGCTTCATGAACGACGACGTTCGCGACGAGCCGCTGCTGCTGACGCCCGGGCCGTGCAGCATCTCGATGGCGGTCAAGCAGGCGATGCTGCACGACCTCGCCTTCGGCGAGGCGGCGATCGTCGCCAAGGTGAAGGAAGCGCGCGACTACTTGGTCGCGCTCTGCCGCGGCGACGGCGATTACACGGCGGTACCGCTGCAGGGCACCGGCACCTATGCCGTTGAAGCCGCGATCGGCACGCTGGTGCCGCGCGACGGGCCAACTGCGGGCAAGCTGCTGATCCACAGCAACGGCGTCTATGGCGATCGCATCGTCGATGTCTGCCGACAGATGCGTGTGCCCTATGCCGTGCTCGCCACGACGCCGCTCGAACGGCCGACGGTTGAGCAGTTCGAACAGGCGATTGCAGCCGACCCGGCGATCAGCCACGTCGCGGTCGTCCATTGCGAGACCTCGACCGGCATGCTCAACCCGGTCGACGAGATCGCAGCATTGTGCCGACGCCTGGGCAAAGGCCTGCTGATCGACGCCATCGCCACCTTCGGCTTCGTCGAGCTCGATGCGCGCCGGCTCGGCTTCGACGCGGTCATTGTCTCGGCCAACAAGGGGCTGCAATCCGCACCCGGTCTCTCCTGGGTGATCGCACGACGCGATGCGCTGGCGAGGTGCAAGGGGCATAGCTGGTCACACAGCCTCGACCTGTGGGATCAGCACGATCACATGGAGCGCACCGGCCAGTTCCGCTTCACGCCGCCGACGCATCTCGTGCTGGCATTCTGCGAGGCGCTGAAGGAGCACAACGAAGAGGGCGGCATTGCCGCGCGCGGCCGGCGCTATGGCGCCAGCTGGCGGCGGCTGGTCGACGGCATGCGCCAGATGGGCTTCCAGACCCTGCTGCCCGACGAGCTGTGCGCCTCGATCGTCGCGACATTCCACAATCCCGACGATCCGAACTACAGCTTCAAGAAGCTCTATGACGGCATGAAGGCGCGCGGCTTCGTCATCTTTCCCGGCCGGCTCGCGGCGGCCAACACGTTCCGCATCGCCTGCATCGGCGTGGTGACCGAGCGCGACATCGGCCGCGCGATGGACGCGCTGGCCGACGTCATGCGCGAGATGGGCGTCACCCGCTTCGGCCGGGGCGCCGCCGGCACGGCGTGATTGCTTCCGACCTGAGCGGGCGGCGTCTCACCCTCGACGATGCCGCCGCCGGCGCCCGCCTGTCGGATCTGGCAGGGTGGTCGGGCACGGTCGAGGATTGGCGCGCGCGCATCGCGCATACCGGCGGCTTCGGTCTGTACGATCTCAAAGGCTTGCTCGTCGCCGCCGGCCTCGTCTTCGCCTTTGCCCCGCGCATGGGCTTCATCGGCAACATTCTCGTCGATCCGGACTGGCGCGGCCGCGGGCTTGGCCGCCTCATGACCCAGCGATGCATGGCAATGCTGCAGGCCATGCGCCTGCCGATCTATCTGATCGCCACGCAGCTCGGCCTGCCGATCTATCTGAAGCTCGGCTTCACCGAAATCGACAAATTGGTCCATCTGCGTCAGAGGGCAGGAGAGGGGCGACGATCCGGGCCGTCGAACGGCGCCGTCCGTCCGATGATGCGTGACGATATCGACGCCGTGCTGGACCTCGATGCGAGGGTCTACGGCGGCGATCGCGCGATCATGCTTCAGCCGCACCTGAGCGAGCAGCCGATCCGCGGCGTCGTCGCAATCGCCGCGGGCCGCGTTGCGGGCTATGCGTGCGTCGCGAACCGACGCACCTATGGCGGCATCGGTCCGCTGGTGGCGAAGGACACTGCCGTGGCGCTCGCGCTCGTGCGCGCGCTCGCGCCGCAGATGCCAGGCCTCATCGGCTGCGACGTGCCGGCTTACCAGACGGATTTCATTGCCGCGCTCAAGAGCGAGGGCTATCGGCGCGCGGAGGCGGTGCCGTTCATGGGCTATCAAACCGACCGCGCCTGGCCCTTCGCACGGCCGGCCGAGCTCTTCGCCGGCGCCGCGCGCGCGGCGTGCTGAGATTCAGGCGCGCCATCTCTCCCAGCGGTCGCGCAGCCGGTACCAGCCGCCGACGATCGGCAGGAACCAGGGATTTCCCGTGTAGAAGGGCGCGGTCGGAAATTCCGCGCGGTCGAATGCGCAGACGCGGTTGCTGCCACCGACGATCTTGCGCGCGGTCTGGTATCCCAGATAGCTCAGCATGGCGACGCCGCTGCCGTTGCAGCCGAGCGCATAATGCAAGCCATCCATCACGCCCATGTGCGGCGCGCCGTCGAAGGTGAAGGCGACGTTGCCGTTCCAGGCATGGGTGAGCTTGACGCCCTTGAGCTGCGGGAACCGGTCGGTCATGAAGCGGTGGAGGATGCGGCTGCTCACGGTCGGATCGACCGGCGTGAAGCGTGCGCGCCCGCCGAAGATCATGCGCCGCCCGTCGGGCGACAGCCGGTAGTAGCAGAGGATGCGGCAGGTGTTGGAGAGCGAGCGCCATTTCGGGTTGAGGCCGTGGGCGAGATCCTCGGGCAGCTCCTCGGTCGCGATGATGTGGCTCGCCACCGGCACCAGGCGGCGGCGCAGCTGCGGCGTCGCCTCGCCGGTGTAGCCATTGGTCGCGATCGCGACGTGGCGCGCGCGGATCGGACCTTGCGAGGTTTCGACCGCGAAACCGTCGGCCTCGCGCCTTATGCGCTCGACCTTGATGCCGGCTGACATCCTGACGCCCGCCCTGCGCACGGCGGCCAGCAGGCCCTTGTAGTAGAGCGCGGGATGGAGTTGTGCCGCGCGCTCGACGACCATGCCGCCGTAGTAGAAATCGCTGCCGATCTCCTCGCGCTGGCGCTCGCGCGGCACCATGCGCGCGCCCGAATCCGTGTTCTGGTTGAGGGTCTCGACCTTCTTGGCGAGCGCGTCGTAGTGGTCGGGCGTCCAGGCGCCGACGAAGCGGCCGGCATGGCGATAGCGGCAGTCGATCGCCTCGCGGGCGATGATCGTCTCGAGGTGGCGCATCGACTCCGCGCCGTCAGAGAGCATTTCCAGGGCCGCCTGCTCGCGGCCCGAAATGCCCTTGCCGACATTGACGCCGCCGCTGATGGCGCCGCCATTGCGGGTGCTGGCGCCCTGGCCGAACTTCTCGGCCTCGAGCACGATGGCGTCGACGCCGCTGCGCTTGAGCTCGAGCGCGGCCGACAGGCCGCCATAGCCCGACCCGACGACGACGACATCGGCGCTGTCGGGCGGCGCCGTGCTGCCCTCGGTGGTCGGCGCGAAGTCCTCCCACCAGAACGGGAGGGGCTTGAAGCCGGAGGCGAAGATAGTGTCGGCCGCCATCAGTGTGCCCTCAGGAAGGCAGCGGCGCGGTCGATCGCCTGCTGGGCCCGGTCGATGTCGGCGGCGTAGCGCAGAAAGCCATGACAGAGCCCATCGTAGACGACGGATTCGTAAGGAACCTTTGCCAGGGCCAGGGCGGCGGCGAACCTCGTCGAATCGTCGAGCAGAGGATCGGCGCCGGCGGCGTAGATGCCGAGCGGCGGCAGGCCGCGCAGGTCGGAATTGACCACCGCCAGGCGCGGATCGCGCCGCTGATCGTTGTTCTCGACATAGAGCGCGATGTACCGGTCCATGTCGTCGCGCGTCAGGCCGAACCTTCCATCGCCGAGCTGGAAATACGAAGCGGTGTCGAGGTCCGTGTCGTAGACGCCATAGAAGAGGACTCCGGCCTTGAGCAGGCCGGGGGACAGCGATTTGTGCGCCTGGGCGGCGGCAACCACGATGTTGGCGCCCGCCGAATCGCCCCCGAAGGTGAGTCGCCTCGCGTCGATGCCGAGCGCGTCGGCCTGTCGTGCGATCGTGGCGATCACCGCGATGGATTCGTCGACCGGCTTCGGGAATTTCCACTCCGGCGCCTTGGCATAGTCGACGCCCACGACCACATGGCCGCTCGCGAGCGCCAGGCGGCGCATCACCTCATCATGGGTGTCGGGGCTGCCGAGCGCCCAGCCGCCGCCGTGAAAGTAGAGAAGCGCTGCGCGCGCCGCAACCGTGGGCCGGTAGATGCGGATGGGAACGGGGCGAAATGGTCCGTCGACGGCCCGGTTCTCGATCGCATGCAGCGCCGGCGAATCTGTGAGCCACGGCCCGCAGCCGTCGAGCATCATCTGGCGCGCGGTTTCGATCGGCACGCTCCAGCGATTGGGCTGGCCGCGGCCGAGCTCGACGAGCTTGTCGAACACCCTGCGCATTTGCGGGTCTAGCACGTCGACGGCACGCGTTTCATTCATGATCGTTCACTTCCTGCGCCGGCCCGGCGCCGGGGCGAGCTTCGAAGCCTGGACACGATCTGTCAATCCGGCTGAACACATCGGCTGCCGAAGCTCATTTCGAGCCACTGACTGCCGTGGCGAGCACCTCGGTCTTGATCGCCTCTTCGAGGGACGCGAGCTGCGTGAGGATTGCGCCTGCGTCGGCCCAATCTTGACGCATTATGAGCGACTGGCAGCGGCCGAGAGCTTCACCCTTCTCTTGCATGAGCGCGCTCAGCCTCTTGTGCCGGTCCTTGAAGAACAGCACGTAGTCCAGCGCCCGCTTGACGCCAAAGGGGAGGACGAGCTGCGTCAGATGTCCGATCTGCTGGTCGGTCAGCCGCGCTTCGCCGACCAATGCGGCCAAGGCCAGGATCGCCTGCTTGTCGATCGGACGGTTGAGCCGCTGTGAGCGTTCCTCCGCCTCGTGGTACAGCATCACGAAAAATGACATCGCTTTACGATAGATGTCATCGGCGGATGGCAGGCTCACACGCCGTGGATTGCTCCACAAGCGGTAGAAGCCGCGCTTGTAGCTGATCGAATCGGCGCGCCAGGCGCGCTCCAACGACGCCCTGTCGATTATCGCATGGGCATAGCCGGCCGGGTCGTGCAGGTGCACCTCGTCGCCATCCAGGCCCAGAATCAGCACATAGTGATCGTTGCCCTCAACCTGGGGGCGGACGGGGTTGTAGACGAGGTGCGCCATGTCCACGGGCCCGATGACGGCCGGAGAGTGCTCCAGCGCCGTCGCCAGACGTTCGAACGGATCCGTCGCATCGCCCTTCGCGCACGCCCACTCGTCGAACGAAAAACCGAGGATGTCCATCGCCTTGCTGATGCCGATATCCGGCTCGCTGGTCAGCCCGCTGAAGAAGGGCATGCCGCGCCGCGACGCAAAGGCGCCGAAGCCCATGCCGGTCAGCGCCTCGATCCTGCCGGCGGGGACATGCTCGCCGATCGCGCTCAGCAGCATGGCGGCGGAGTCGGCGTAGCCGCACCAGGGGCCGTCGCGGGAGGTGATGACGTGATGTTTCACGGGACCGAGTCTGCGGACTCTCGCGGGTTTTGCCAATTGCAGATGAGGTCAGCCGCCGCTACCGTGAACTGACAGCGTCGGCAAGCTGAAATGGCGGGGGTATCCATGGCAAGCAATGTGCGGGCGAAGCGCGGCAGCGCAAAGGAACCCCGCCTCAACCGTCCCTTCGTCGGCATCCCGTCCTTCCTGCGCTCCAAGATCTGCGAAGATCTCGACACGCTGGATGCGGCCATCGCCGTCTTCGGCATTCCGTTCGACGAAGGCTCACCCTACCTCGCCGGATCTCGCATGGGCCCGCGCGCGCTGCGCGAGCATTCGCTGCGCTTCGTCGGCAGCGGCCGCAAGGGCTTCTACAATCCCGAAAACCGGCGCCAGTACCTCGAATACGAGATGGCCAATGGGCTGATCGCCGATTGCGGCGACGCCGACATCCTCCCGACCAATGTCGAGAAGACCTTCGATCTCGCGACTGACATGGCGCGCGCCATCCTCGATCGCGGCGCCATGCCGGTCATGCTCGGCGGCGACCATTCCGTGACCTACCCGGTGGTGCGGGCCTTCGACAAGGCCCTTCACGTCATGCATTTCGACGCGCACACCGATTATGCGCCCTTCGTCCACGATCTGCGCTTCACCAACCAGCACCCATTCCGGCACATCAAGCCGATGAAGCACGTCAGGAGCCTGACCCAGGTCGGCATCCGCAGCCTGCGCGAGTCGGCCGACATGGTCGAAGACTCGATCAACGACGGCAACCGCGTCATCACCATGCCGGAATTCCACAAGATGGGCCCGAAGGGTCTCGCGAAATTGGTTCCGGCCGAGGCGCCCTGCTACGTCAGCATCGACGTCGACGTGCTGGACATCTCGCTTTGCCCGGGTTGCGTCTCCGCCGAGCCGAACGGCATGACCTATGCCGAGCTGCGCGATTCTCTCAAGGCACTGGCCGAGCGCGTCGACGTGATCGGCTTCGACTTCGTCGAGGTCAATCCGCAGCTCGATGTCGGCACCGGCATCACGTCGTATCTCGGCGTGCACACGGTGATCGAATTCCTCGGCCACATCTGCGACCAGCCGAGATGGGCCAAGCGGCGCAAGCGCTGGAAACGCGGCTGAGACGCGCTGCTCACGCGTTCCTGAACAGGGTTCGTCCCGCCCGATAGAGGCGGCCGGCCTCGCTCCACCAGCCTGCCTTGCCCGACGCTGCATGGCTGCGCGCGAGCTGCGCGTAGCGCGCCGCCGACAGGCAGGCGGCCAGCCGCGCCCACAGGGCGTCGAGATTGTAGAGGCCGCGCTCCGGGCTGAGGCAGACCGGCACGACCGCCTCGACCTCGATCGCGAGATCCTTGGCGATCGTCTCCGCGGCACCGCGAATGGCCCGTGCTTTCGGCCGTGCCGGATCGGCGATGTCGTAGGGCGGCTGCCATTCGGAGAAGGGGCTGAGCTGATCGATGTGCGTCATCACGCAGAGCAGCGGCGGACGATTGAGGTCCGGCCGCGCGGCGAACCAGTCGCGAAAGGCTTTCATGCCGGCGGCATCGATGTCGAGTGCGGCCTGGTTTGCCGCGACGGCCCACAGCACGATATCGGCTTTGCGCGCTTCCTCGAGCAGGGCTGAAACCGATTCATGCGCGGCGCCGAGCCCCGGCGCATCCACCAGCACGAAGACCCGGCCGTCGGGATCCTTGGCCTCGAAACAGCGAAAACCCGCGGGACCCGGCAAGGGCGAGACCGGTGCATGCGCCTCGCGCGCCAGCGCGTTCAGCAGGCTCGACTTGCCGGCATTGACCTGGCCCGCGATGAGAACACGCAGCGGCGGCGCCTCGGCGGCGGCCACGCCTTCGCGCGCGATCGTCGCGCCGCGCCGGTCGAGCTCCACCTCGTCGCTCTTCAGCCGGCCCGAATAGAGCTCGATCGCGGACTTGCCGACCTCGAGCACGAGGATCCGGGTCAGGCGGCGCTGCAGCCAGTCGGCCGCCTTGTCGCTCGTCGCGTCGAAGATGATCTTGCCGAGCTCGCCCATGATGGCGCCCGCCGGATTGACCACCAGGCGCACCGAGCGATAGGCGTCGTAGGCGACGCGGCCCAGATCGAGCAGCGGCGACACCTTGCCGACCGTGCGCGACGCCCAGATCAGCTCGGCGAGCGTGAGCCGGTCGGACAGCGGCACGATGTCGAGGATGGTGCGGCGCAGTCGCGCCGACACGCGTTGCGACAAGAGGAGCGCTTCCGGAATGGTGAAAGCCGCGAGCGGCATGGCCGCGTCGGGGCGATAGTGACGTGCCACGAGCTCGACCGTGCGGCGCGCCACGGAAAACGCCTGGTCGGCATCGACCAGCGAAATCGGCTCGACCTCGTCGCACAAGCGCTCGACCGCGGCGAAGGCCTGGCGTTCGCGCTCCGGCCAAAGGGGCTCGGCTTCGATCGGCTTCGCCTTGTCGAGGTGCGACGTGCCGCGCCGCCGCCTTAACAGCAGCACGCCGGCCGGCATCGCGCCGAGCAGGCCGAGCGCCAGGAACCACAGCCCGTGCCCCTGTTGCCAGAGCCACAGCGCGCCGAGCGGGATCAGCAGCAGCGGCGGCAGGAGCATCAGCGCGGCCGCCGCCACCTCGCGCCAATGGGTGCGGAGAAATTCGCGCAGCATCAGACCGTGCTCCCCGTGCCGTCGACCTTGCGGCGATTGAAGATGTCGAAGGCTTCGCGCAATCCCTTGGCATAGGCGGCGACGATCTCGTCGTCCTTCGGCTTCTGACCGATGCGGCGCGCGGCGAGATAGACGCAGGCCGCGCGGCCGAGCGCGTAGGTGAAGATGAAGCTGGCCGCCGCCGCCGCCGCGGCACCGACGCTCTGGCCGTAGACCGGGATCAGCTTGGCGAGCTGGCGCAGGCCGAAGCCGAGACCGTAGCGCGTCAGCGCCAGCGTGCCGAGCGAGCTGAGGAACGCGAGTATGTGCTCGCGGCTCCACTCGACACCGAATCGACCGGCGAGCGCATGGAGCAGCGCGCCCTGGATGCCCGGCACCGCGACCATGCCGACGACCGGCACGACGTCCGCGCCGGCGGCAGCGAAGGAGAAGCCGACGATCAGTCCGTGTGCCGCGGTGCTCAGATCGTCACCCTCCGACGCGCGCAAGGCCGACAGCCGCGACCGGACCGTGGCGGGAGCCGCCGTCTCGATCGCCGACAGCAGCGCCTCCACGCCATAATCCGCGGGCGACAACCCGTCCTCCGGTCGCGTGAAGTCGATGGGCACGAAGAGGATCGGCGCAGTCCCCGGCATGTCCGAGAACGATCCGCGCTGATGCGTCAAGGCACGAGAGAGATCGTCCGGCACGCCTGGCAGGCCGGCATCCTCGGGCCGACCCGTGAAGGGATAGGGCAGGGGATGCGTGAATTTGGCGGGGTAACGTGCATGCAGCCAGGTCTGCGCCACGATCACCGGCCAGTCCGGATGTTTGTCGCGGACGCGCCGCAGCACGTCGATGACCGGTTGCTGGCTCGGATCGCCGGCGCGCATGACGGCGATCAGCAGATTGGCCTTGGCTTCGCTGGCGGCCAGATCCTCGGCCGGGTCGTAGCCGGTTTCTCCGAGCCCGCGCGTGTCGAGAAAGCGCAGCAGCGGCGCCTCGGCGGGAAAGTCGAAGATCATCGCCGTGCGCGTCTTGGCACGGTATCCCTCGCCGATCTCGGCCTGGGTCGCGCCGGTCAGGCGCTGGATGATCGAGGATTTGCCGGACTGGACCTTGCCCAGGAGCCAGATGACCGGCGCCTCGAGCTGGGCGCTCTGGCGCGCCTGCTCGGCCGCCGCCGCGGAGGCCGCACCCGCCGCCACCTTATCGGGCGACAACGAGAAATACTGGCTGGCCCGCGTCGCGAAACCGCGCCACCAACTGCCGCGCCACAAACCGGGGGGATCGGACCATGAGCTGCCCATCTGGGCTCGTCTCCAGCTTGCCCAAACCACCGCGGCCGGAACGTTTCGCGCTGAGCAACCCCATGGAGATTGGAAGCGATGGGGCGCAGGTCAAGCGCAGGCGTGGCTCGCGCTGTGGCGGTCCCTGCCGCCGCAGCCACCGTGAACCATGCTAGACTGAGGTCGGAGTCGAGGTGAGACATGGACAAGATTGACGAGCTGATCGCGCTCTATCAATCCGAGGGCGCCGCCCAGTACGGCCGCGAGGCCGTGACGCAGGCCCAGCACGCCTTGCAGTGCGCCGCACTCGCCGAGGCCGAAGGTGCGGCACCGGCCTTGGTCGCGGCTGCGCTGCTGCACGATGTCGGCCACCTACTCGCCAGGCAGGACCGCGATCCGGCCAAAGCGCGAAAGAAGGACGACAAGCACGAGGATATCGGCTCGGGTTATCTCAAGGATTTGTTCGGTCTCGACGTCGCCGAGCCGGTGCGTTTGCACGTCGGCGCCAAGCGCTATCTCTGCACCGTCGAGCCGGTCTATTTCGATATCCTGTCGCCGGCCTCGGTGCGCAGTCTCGAGCTGCAGGGCGGACGCCTCGCCGAGGAGCAGGTCGAGGCCTTTCGCGGCAACCGCTACGCCGAGGATGCGGTGCGCCTGCGTTGTTGGGACGATCGCGCGAAGGTCGCGGGTGCTCCCACGCGAACGATTGGCGAATACGCCGATCTGCTACGCCGGCTCGGCATCTGAGTGCCGCATGGTCTGTCGTATCTTGCGCCGAGACCGGCTTCGCGGACCCGACAGCGCCCGACTTCGACCCGCGACCGACAATCGAGCGTCGCGTCCAGACGAGCTTCGGCTGATGCAGCAACGGTCGCCGTGTCAGTGAAGGAAATAGTTTGGAATCCACGAGGAGACCCCGGGGACGAATATCACCAGGAGCAGAACCAGCATTTCCGCAAGAAGGAACGGCCAGACGTAGTGGTTGGTCTCGTCAATTCTGCATTTGGCGATGCTGGTTGTGACGAACAGGAGAGGAGCCGTCGGCGGGGACACGGCACCAATCTGGCTGCACATCACCATGACGAGTCCAACCTGGTACTGATCCATGGCATAGGCTGTGCTGATCTGGACTGCGACGGGCGCGAATACCAGCATCACGATCAGCGAATCGACGAACGTGCCCAGCACGATCATGACCGCCGCAAGTACGAGCAAAATGATCATCGGGTCTTGCGAGACTGATTTGACGAACGCGAGTGCCGTGTCGTCGAACGCCAGATAGGCAAGCAGCCAGCCCATCGGTCCCGACACCGCGATAATGCCCGCGACCATGGCGGTGGTCACCACGGCTTCGACCAGGATGCCCGGCATATCGGTCAACCTGATCTTTTTTGGGCTCATCAGGAAAACGAGTGGGTGATTTGACGAGGTAGGCATGGCCGAAAGCCGCAGGATCGCTTGGTTTCAGGCGTTTCGCGGGACATTTGGAGTTGGCA
>VGDO01000022.1 GCA_016869645.1 Alphaproteobacteria bacterium | reverse complement strand
ACATCGCGATGGACGTCGAGCTGATCGTGCCGATCGCGATGGACGAGGGCCTGCGCTTTGCCATCCGCGAGGGTGGCCGCACGGTCGGCGCCGGCGTCGTCTCCAAGATCATCAAGTAGGCAACATAGGCCGCAGCTTCCGCACAGTCGGACCGGGATTGAAATCATGGACAGCCAGAACATTCGCATACGCCTGAAGGCGTTCGATCATCGCGTGCTCGACCAGTCGACCAGCGAGATCGTCAACACGGCGAAGCGAACCGGTGCGCAGGTGCGTGGGCCGATTCCGCTGCCGACCCGCATCGAGAAGTTCACGGTCAACCGCTCGCCGCACGTCGACAAGAAGTCGCGCGAGCAGTTCGAGATCCGCACGCACAAGCGCGTGCTCGATATCGTCGACCCGACGCAGCAGACGGTGGACGCGCTGATGAAGCTCGACCTTGCCGCCGGCGTCGACGTCGAGATCAAGCTCTGATCGGAGTTCAGTCATGCGCACCGGTCTGATCGCGCAGAAGATGGGCATGTCGCGGGTGTTTGCCGACGACGGCAGCCACGTTCCCGTGACCGTGCTCAAGGTCGACGCCTGCCAGGTCGTCGCCGTGCGCACCAAGGACAAGGACGGCTACACCGCCGTCCAGCTCGGCGTCGGCAAGGCCAAGGTCAAGAACGTCTCGAAGCCGATGCGCGGCCATTTCGCCAAGGCCAAGGTCGAGCCCAAGCGCAAGCTCGTCGAGTTCCGCGTCGACGACAAGGGCTTGCTCGAAGTCGGCGCCGAGCTGTCGGTCGAACACTTCCTGCCCGGCCAGTTCGTCGACGTCGCCGGCACCTCGATCGGCAAGGGCTTCGCCGGCGTCATGAAGCGCTGGAACTTCGCCGGCCTCGAGGCCTCGCACGGCGTGTCGATCTCGCACCGCAGCCACGGCTCGACCGGCAACCGCCAGGATCCGGGCCGCACCTTCCCCGGAAAGAAGATGGCCGGCCATCTCGGCGACAAGCGCATCACGGTGCAGAACCTCAAGATCGTTTCGACCGACGCGGCGCGCGGACTGATCATGATCAAGGGCGCCGTGCCGGGCGCCAAGGGCGGCTACGTGCTGGTCACGGACGCCAAGAAGCGCAAGGCGCCCAAGGAGGCGCCGGTGCCGGCTGCCCTCGTGAAGAAGGACTGACGGCGATGAAAGCCTCGGTAAAGACGCTCGACGACAAGGCATCCGGCGAGATCGAGCTCGACGATGCCGTGTTCGGTCGCCCGGTGCGCAGCGACATTCTCGCGCGCGTCGTGCACTGGCAGCTGGCCAAGCGCCAGGCCGGCACGCACAAGGCCAAGGGCATCAGCGACATCAGCGGCACTACCAAGAAGCCGTTCGCCCAGAAGGGCCGCGGCGGCGCGCGCCACGGCAGCCTGCGTTCGCCGCAGTTCCGCGGCGGCGCGGTGATCTTCGGCCCGGTCGTGCGCAGCCACGCCTACGACATGCCGAAGAAGGTGCGCAAGCTCGGCCTCGTGACCGCGCTGTCGGCCAAGCAGAAGGACGGCAAGCTGGTCGTGCTCGAGGACGCCAAGCTGGGCGAGGCCAAGACCAAGGCGCTGGCCGGCCGTCTCAAGAAGCTCGGGCTCGCCTCGGCGCTGATCATCGACGGACCGGAGCTCGACCAGAATTTCGCGCGTGCCGCGCAGAACATTCCCGGCATCGACGTGCTGCCGCAGCAGGGCGCCAATGTCTACGACATCCTGCGCCGCGACGTGCTCGTGCTCACGCGCGATGCCGTCAAGCATCTGGAGGCTCGACTGAAATGACCCGCGCCACCAACGCCAAGCAGGTCAAGATCGACCGGGCCCGGATGCTCGACATCATCCGTCGTCCGGTCATCACGGAAAAGTCGACCCGCGGCTCCGAGCACAATCAGGTCACCTTCCGCGTGCCGCTCGACGCGTCCAAGCCCGAGATCAAGGTCGCGGTCGAGACGCTGTTCTCGGTCAAGGTGACCGCGGTCAACACGGTGCGGCTGGCCGGAAAGGTCAAGCGCTTCAAGGGCCGGCCGGGCCAGCGCTCCGATTTCAAGAAGGCGATGGTCACGCTCGAGTCGGGCCAGACCATCGACGTCACGACGGGCATCTGACGGGGACGCAGCCATGGCACTCAAGAATTTCAACCCGGTCACGCCGTCGACGCGCCAGCTCGTGCTGGTCGACCGTTCCGAGCTGTGGAAGGGCAAGCCGGTCAAGAACCTCACCGAGGGCAAGCACAACAGCGGCGGGCGCAACAACCACGGCCGCATCACCGATTACCGCAAGGGCGGCGGGCACAAGAAGCGCTACCGCATCGTCGACTTCAAGCGCGCGCGGCACGACGAGCCGGCCGTGGTCGAGCGCCTGGAATACGATCCGAACCGCACCGCCTTCATCGCGCTCATCAAGTACAAGAAGGATGGCGAGCTGGCCTACATCCTGGCGCCGCAGCGGCTGGCCAAGGGCGATGAGGTGATCGCCGGCGAGCGCGTCGACATCAAGCCGGGCAATGCGCTGCCGCTGAAGAACATCCCGGTTGGCACCATCGTGCACAACGTCGAGATGAAGCCCGGCAAGGGCGGCCAGATGGCGCGCGCGGCGGGCGCTTACGTGCAGATCGTCGGCCGTGACGGCGCGCATGTCGTGCTGCGCATGGGCTCGGGCGAGGTGCGCCGCGTGCCGGCCGACGGCATGGCGACGGTCGGCGCCGTGTCCAACCCTGACCAGCAGAACATCAACATCGGCAAGGCCGGCCGCAATCGCTGGCGCGGCATCCGGCCGAGCGTGCGCGGCGTGGCCATGAACCCGATCGATCACCCGCACGGCGGCGGCGAAGGCCGCACGTCGGGCGGCCGCCATCCGGTGACGCCGTGGGGCAAGGGCACCAAGGGCACCAAGACGCGCAACAACAAGCGGACCGACGGCATGATCGTCCGTCGCCGCCGCGGCAAGTAGTCGAGAGGAGGAGCAAGACGTGGCTCGCTCGGTTTGGAAAGGCCCGTTCGTCGACGGCTACCTTCTGCGGAAGGCAGCGAAGACGCGCGCTTCGGGCCGCAACGAGGTCATCAAGACCTGGTCGCGCCGCTCCACCATTCTGCCGCAGTTCGTCGGCCTGACCTTCGGCGTCCACAACGGCCACAAGTTCGTGCCGGTGCTGGTGACGGAGAACATGGTCGGCCACAAGTTGGGCGAGTTCTCGCCGACCCGCACCTTCCACGGCCATACGGCCGGGGACAAGCGGGCCAAGCGCGCGCCGGCGGCGCCCGCGCCATGAGCAAGAAAGCCCACCCACGGCGCCTGGCCGAGACCGAGGCGACCGCCATTCTGCGCAACATCCGCGTCAGCCCGCGCAAGCTCGGCCTGGTCGCGGGCCTGATCCGCGGCCTCAAGGCCGGCGACGCGCTCGCCGAGCTCACCTTCTCGCGCCGTCGCATCGCCCAGGACGTCAAGAAGGTGCTGCAGTCGGCAATCGCCAACGCCGAGAACAACCATCAGCTCGACGTCGACCGGCTGTTCGTCAAGGAGGCCTCGGTCGGCAAGAGCTTCGTCATGAAGCGGTTCCACGCGCGCGGCCGCGGTCGTGCGGCGCGCGTGATCAAGCCGTTTTCCCACCTGACCATCATCGTCGGCGAGCGCCAGGAAAAGGCGGCCAAGGCCAAGGTAGCCGACGAAGCGAAGGAGACGGCCTAATGGGTCAGAAGATCAATCCGATCGGGTTGCGCGTTGGCATCAACCGCACCTGGGACTCGCGCTGGTTCGCCAACAAGGACTACGCGAACCTGCTGCACGAGGATCTGCGGCTGCGCAAGTTCCTGCACGACAAGCTGACCCAGGCGGGCGTCAGCCGGATCGTCATCGAGCGCCCGGCCAAGAAGGCGCGCGTGACCATCCACACCGCGCGGCCCGGCGTCGTCATCGGCAAGAAGGGCGCCGACATCGATAAGCTGCGCGCCGAGCTGGCCAAGATGACGGGCGGCGAAGTTCACCTCAACATCGTCGAGATCCGCAAGCCGGAGATCGACGCCAAGCTGGTCGCCGAGGGCATCTCCCAGCAGCTCGAGCGGCGCGTCGCCTTCCGCCGCGCCATGAAGCGCGCGGTCCAGTCGGCCATGCGGCTCGGCGCCCAGGGCATCCGCATCAACTGCTCGGGCCGGCTCGGCGGCGCGGAAATCGCCCGCATGGAGTGGTACCGCGAGGGCCGCGTGCCGTTGCACACGCTGCGCGCCGACGTCGATTTCGGCGTCGCCACCGCGAAGACGACCTACGGCACCTGCGGCGTCAAGGTCTGGGTGTTCAAGGGCGAGATCCTCGCCCACGACCCGATGGCCCAGGACAAGCGCGCGGCCGAGCAGCAGCCGTCGCACGGCGGCCGGCCCGGCCACCACGGCGAGCGCGAGCGTCGCGAGCCCCGGGTTGAGCGAGCCGATTGAGCAAGCAGTCGATCACGTCGAGTCGGAAACAGTTAGCGAGCACGGGTGACGCGCCATGATGAGTCCGATGCGAACCAAGTACCGCAAGGCCCACAAGGGCCGGATTCACGGCAAGGCCAAGGCTGGCTTCACCCTGAATTACGGATCCTTCGGCCTCAAGGCGGTCGAGCCCGGCCGCATCACCGCGCGCCAGATCGAGGCGGCACGGCGCGCCATCACGCGCCACATGAAGCGCGTCGGCCGCATCTGGATCCGCGTCTTCCCCGACGTGCCGGTGTCGACCAAACCGGCCGAGGTGCGCATGGGTTCGGGCAAGGGCACGCCCGAGTTCTGGGTCTGCCGGATCAAGCCCGGCCGCATCATGTTCGAGGTCGACGGCATCACCAAGACGGTGGCGCACGAGGCATTCGCGCTCGCCGCCGCCAAGCTGCCGGTCATCACGCGCGTCGTCGCGCGGGTCGCCGAGGAGGTCTAGCACCATGAAGGCCAAGGATCTTCGGCTGAAGACGCCGGACGAGCTCAAGAGCCAGCTCGCCGATCTCAAGAAGGAGCAGTTCAACCTGCGCTTCCAGTCGGCAAGCGGCCAGTTGGAGAACACCGCGCGCGTCCGCACCGTGCGGCGCGAGATGGCGCGCATCCGCACCGTGCTCGGCCAGAAGGCCAGCGCGTGACGGATCAGGATCGGGAGTAAACGACATGCCCAGGCGAGTTCTGCAAGGCCGTGTGGTGAGCGACAAGTGCGACAAGACCATCACGGTCATCGTCGAGCGGCGCTTCATGCACCCGGAATACAAGAAGTTCATCACCCGCTCGAAGAAGTACGCCGCGCACGACGAGAAGAACGCCTACAAGGTCGGCGATCTGGTTCGTATCCGCGAGTGCCGGCCGCTGTCGAAGCGCAAGCGCTGGGAAGTGATCGGCGACGACGACGCCAAGCCCGCGGCGGCTGCCCAGGGCTGACGGGTCGAGACGTGCGGGGCTGAATTTAGGAACGTGTCATGATCCAGATGACGACCAATCTCGACGTCGCCGACAACTCCGGCGCCCGTCGAGTCGAATGCATCAAGGTGCTGGGCGGCTCGAAGCGCAAGACCGCGACCGTCGGCGACGTCATCGTCGTCTCGATCAAGGACGCCATCCCGCGCGGGCGCGTCAAGAAGGGCGACGTGCACAAGGCGGTCATCGTGCGCACGAAGAAGGAGATCCGCCGGCCGGACGGCAGCGCGATCCGCTTCGATCGCAACGCCGCCGTGCTGATCAATCCCCAGGGCGAGCCGATCGGCACCCGCATCTTCGGGCCGGTCACCCGCGAACTGCGCGCCAAGCAGTTCATGAAGATCATCTCGCTGGCGCCAGAGGTGCTGTGATGGCCGAGAAGTTCAAAGTCCGCAAGGGCGACCAGGTGGTCGTGATCACCGGCCGCGACCGCGGCCGGAGCGGCGAGGTGCTGCGCGTGATCCGCGAGGAGCGCCGCGTGCTCGTCCAGGGTATCAACATGGTCAAGCGCCACACGCGGCCGAGCGGCGGCAACGCCGGCGGCATCGTCGACAAGGAGGCGCCGATCCACATTTCCAACGTCGCGCTGATCGATCCGAAGACCAAGAAGCCGACCCGCGTCGGCTACAAGGTCACGGACGGGCGCAAGGTGCGCATCGCCCGCCGGTCGGGCGAGGCGATCGACCTCTAGGACTGGGTGAAGCGCCATGGCAACCAGGCTGCAAGAACACTACGCGAAGGTGGTCAAGCCGAACCTGATGAAGGAGTTCAACTACGGCAACTCCCTCAAGGTGCCGCGGCTCGAGAAGATCGTGATCAACATGGGCGTGGGCGAGGCGGTCAACGACGCCAAGAAGATCCAGCATGCGGTCGACAATCTGACCGCGATCAGCGGCCAGAAGCCTCTGGTGATCAAGTCCAAGAAGGCGATCTCGACCTACAAGCTGCGCAAGGGCCTGAACATCGGCTGCAAGGTGACGCTGCGCCGGCAGCGCATGTACGAGTTCCTCGACCGGCTGATCACCATCGCTCTGCCGCGCGTGCGCGACTTCCGCGGCGTGTCGGCCAAGTCGTTCGACGGCCGCGGCAACTACGCGCTCGGCATCAAGGAGCAGATTGTGTTCCCCGAGATCGACTACGACAAAGTCGACGAGATCCGGGGCATGGACATCATCATCGTGACGACGGCGAAGACCGATGCGGAAGCCAAGGCGCTTCTCAAGGGCTTCGAGATGCCGTTCGCGAACTGAAGGCGGAGCACGAATCATGGCGAAACTCAGCCAGATCAACCGGAACGGCAAGCGCGCGAAGATGGTCAAGCAGTACGCTGCCAAACGCGCCAAGCTCAAGGCGATGGCCAAGGATCAGAAGCTGCCGCCGGAAGAGCGGTTTGCCGCGCGCATGAAGCTGGCCGAACTGCCGCGCAACTCGTCGAAGGTGCGCCTGCGCAACCGTTGCGCGCTGTCAGGCCGTTCGCGCGCGTTCTACCGCAAGTTCAAGCTTTCGCGCATCGCATTGCGCGAGCTGGCCTCGACCGGGCAGATCCCCGGTATGGTCAAGTCGAGCTGGTAAGGAGGGCCATCAACATGGCGATGACCGATCCCCTCGGGGATATGCTGACCAGAATCAGGAACGGTCAGCGCGCGCGCAAGTCCTTGGTGTCGGCGCCGGCGTCCCGCCTGCGCAGCAACGTGCTCGAGGTCTTGAAGCGCGAAGGATACATCCGCGGCTACAGCCAGGCTCAGGTGAGCCCCGGCATCAATCAGCTGACGATCGAGCTGAAGTACAACGACGGCGAGCCGGTAATCCGCGAGCTCGAGCGCATCTCGACGCCGGGCCGCCGCGTCTACTCGCGCGTGTCCGACCTCGGCCGCGTCTACAACGGACTGGGCATCTCGATCCTGTCGACGCCGCGCGGCGTGCTCTCGGACAAGGAGGCGCGCGCGCAGAACGTCGGCGGCGAAGTCCTCTGCCGCGTGTTCTAGTGCCTTCCCCGAAGCACTGGAATCAGCGGAACTGGGAACGGCACTAGGAGAACGCTTATGTCGCGCATCGGCAAGAACCCGGTCGAGGTGCCCGCGGGCGTGCAGGTTCAGGTCGCCGGCCAGGTCGTCAAGGCCAAGGGCAAGCAGGGCGAGCTGAGCATGACCGTCGCCGGCGACGTCGCCGTGGAAATGAAGGACGGCAGGGTCGTGGTCACGCCGCGCGCTGAAACCAAGCGGGCCCGCATGAACTGGGGCACCTCGCGCGCCCTGATCAAGAACATGGTGCAGGGCGTGTCTCAGGGTTACGCCAAGGCGCTCGAGATCAACGGTGTCGGCTATCGCGCCCAGGTCCAGGGCAAGACCCTGATCATGCAGATGGGCTACAGCCACGACGTGAATTACCCGATCCCGGACGGCATCAACATCGTGTGCGAGAAGCCGACCTCGATCGCCGTCAGCGGCCCCGACCGGCGCCTGGTCGGCCAGGTCGCGGCCGAAATCCGCGCGGTTCGCCCGCCCGAGCCCTACAAGGGCAAGGGCATCAAGTACGTGACCGAGCACATCCTGCGCAAAGAAGGCAAGAAGAAGTAGGACGATCGCCATGTCGAGCGCCAAAGATCTCTTCGAACGTCGCCAGCAGCGCGTGCGCGCGCGGCTGCGCCGCAAGTCGGGCGGGCGTCCGCGCCTGTCCGTGTTCCGCTCGCACCAGAACATCCACGCCCAGATCATCGACGATCTGAAGGGCGTGACGCTGGCCGCCGCCTCCTCGCTCGAGAAGACCCTGCGCGAGGGGCTCAAGTCCGGCGGCAACGTCGCGGCGGCCAAGGCCGTCGGCAAGCTGCTTGCCGAACGCGCGGCGGCGGCAGGCATCAAGTCCGTCGTGTTCGATCGCGGCGGCTACCTGTTCCATGGCCGGGTCAAGGCCCTGGCCGACGCCGCCCGCGAAGGCGGCCTGTCGTTCTAGAAAGGCGCACTGCACATGGCCCGCATGGGAAGCAAGGAAGACAGCCCGCGGCGCGAACGTGATCGCGATCGCGACGAAAGCGAGCTGATCGAGAAGCTGGTCGGCATCAACCGCGTCGCCAAGGTGGTCAAGGGCGGCCGGCGCTTCGGCTTCGCCGCGATCGTCGTGGTCGGCGACGGCAAGGGCCGCGTCGGCCACGGCGCCGGCAAGGCGCGCGAGGTGCCTGAGGCGATCCGCAAGGCGACCGAGCAGGCGCGCCGCGCCATGGTGCGCGTGCCGCTGCGCGAGGGCCGCACGCTGCATCACGACATCATCGGCCACTACGGATCGGGTCGCGTCGTGCTGCGCGCGGCGAAGCCCGGCACCGGCATCATCGCCGGCGGCCCGATGCGCGCGATCTTCGAATCCCTGGGCGTGCAGGACGTCGTCGCCAAGTCGGTCGGCACGTCGAACCCGCACAACATGATCAAGGCGACCTTCCGCGCGCTCACCGCCATGGTGTCGCCGCGGCTGATCGCGTCGAAGCGCGGCAAGAAGGTGAGCGAAATCCTCGGCCGCCGCGACGAGGGCAAGGACAAGGACGAGGCGCGCGCCTGAGCCGCGCGGCCGAGTCTCAAGCCAGGAGCTGAGCAGTCATGAGCGAGTCGAAGAAGAAGCTGAAGGTGACGCAGATCGGCAGCCCGATCGGGCGCAAGTTCGATCAGCGCCAGACCCTCATCGGCCTCGGCCTGAACAAGCTGCACCGCACGCGCGTGCTCGAAGACACCCCCGCCGTGCGCGGCATGATTACCAAGGTCCAGCATCTGGTGCGCGTCGAGAACGCGGCCTGAGGCAAGCGGACAGTCGAAGGATCAGTGCGATGCGATTGAACGAGATTCGCGACAACCCCGGCGCCCGGCGCAAGTACAAGCGGCTCGGCCGCGGTATCGGCTCCGGCAAGGGCAAGACCTCGGCGCGCGGCGGCAAGGGCCAGACCGCGCGCACCGGCGTGGCGCTCGGCGGCTTCGAAGGCGGCCAGATGCCGCTCTATCGCCGCCTGCCCAAGCGCGGCTTCAACACGCCGTTCGCCAAGCACTGGCAGGAGGTCAATCTCGGCCGCCTGCAGAGCGCCATCGATGCCGGTCGGCTCGATGCCGGCAAGCCGGTCGACGCCACGGCGATCGTCGCCGCCGGCATCACGAGGCGCGCGCATGACGGCATCCGCCTGCTCGCCAAGGGCGAGCTCAAGGCCAAGCTCACGATCACCGTTGCCGGTGCGTCCAAGTCGGCGATCGCGGCGGTCGAGAAGGCCGGCGGCAGCGTCACCGTCACCGCGAAGGCCGCGGACAAGCCGGCCGATGGCAAGCCTGCCGAGGGCAAGTGGGCCCGCGTGATGGAGGAACGGCTCGCCAAGCGCAAGGCGGCGGTCGAGAAGCTGGAGAAGGAGGCGGCCGCTCCCAAGGACAAAGCAGCCGCACCGGCCAAGAAGGCCGACAAATCGGCCGACAAACAGGCGGCCGAGGGACAGAGCGGCAAGAGATCTGAGGCCAAGAAGGGCGAGGCAGGGGGCAAGCAGGCGAAGGCGCCGGCGGCTTCCGCCGGCGACGCCAAGAAGAGCTGACGGGTAGGGCGTTCGCCCATGGCCTCGGCCGCAGAACAACTCGCAGCCAATATCAATTTCGGCGCCTTCGCCAAGGCGACCGAGCTGAAGCGCCGCATCTGGTTCACGCTCGGCGCGCTGATCGTCTATCGCCTCGGCACCTATATCCCGATCCCGGGCATCGACCCGGTCGTGTTGGCCGAGATCTTCCGCCAGAACGCCGGCGGCATCCTCGGCATGTTCGACATGTTCGCCGGCGGCGCGCTGGGTCGCATGACGATCTTCGCGCTCAACATCATGCCGTACATCTCGTCCTCGATCATCCTCCAGCTCTTGACGGCGGTGTCGCCGACGCTCGAGGCGCTCAAGAAGGAAGGCGAGGCCGGACGCAAGAAGATCAACCAGTACACGCGCTACGGCACCGTGCTGCTGGCGGCGGTCCAGGCCTACGGCATCGCGGTGGGCCTCGAGGGCATGCGCGCCTCGGGCGGCGGCGCGGTGCTCGATCCCGGCTACTTCTTCCGGCTGACCACGGT
This sequence comes from Alphaproteobacteria bacterium, assembly GCA_016869645.1. Taxonomy (GTDB): domain Bacteria; phylum Pseudomonadota; class Alphaproteobacteria; order SHVW01; family SHVW01; genus SHVW01. Next base: position 31,353 of record VGDO01000022.1, on the reverse strand, counting down.
CATCACGCTGGTTGGCGGAACGATCTTCCTGATGTGGCTCGGCGAGCAGATCACCGCGCGCGGCGTGGGCAACGGAATTTCGCTGATCATCTTCGCGGGCATCGTCGCCGAGTTGCCGCGCGCCTTGGCCGGCACCCTCGAGCTCGGCCGCACCGGCGCGTTGTCGACGGTATTCATCCTCTTCATGCTGGTCATGTCGGTGTTCGTCATCGGCTTCATCGTGTTCATGGAGCGCGCGCAACGGCGCATCATCGTCCAGTATCCGAAGCGCCAGGTCGGCAACAAGATGTTCGGCGGCGAGAGCTCCCACCTGCCGCTCAAGCTCAACACGTCCGGCGTCATACCACCGATCTTCGCGAGCTCGATCCTGCTGCTGCCGATCACGATCGCCAGCTTCTCGGCCAACCAGGGGCCGGAATGGCTGATCACGCTGACCGCGCTGGTCGGCCACGGTCAGCCGCTCTACATCCTGTTCTACGTGCTGCTCATCGTGTTCTTCTGCTTCTTCTACACGGCCATCGTCTTCAACGTGACGGAGACCGCGGACAACCTGAAGAAGTACGGCGGCTTCGTGCCCGGCATCCGGCCGGGCAAGGCGACCGCCGATCATCTCGACCACATCCTGACGCGGCTGACTGTCGTGGGCGCGGCCTATCTCTCGGCGGTTTGCGTGCTGCCGGAGATCCTGATCTCGCAATACTCCGTGCCCTTCTACTTCGGCGGCACCAGCTTGCTCATTGTCGTATCCGTGACCATGGACACGGTGGCCCAGGTGCACTCGCACCTGCTCGCGCACCAATACGAGGGCCTGATCAAGAAGGCCAAGCTGCGAGGGCGACGCTGATGAATCTCATCCTGTTGGGCCCGCCTGGCGCGGGCAAGGGCACCCAGGCGAAGCGGCTGCAGGATGCGCTCGGCATCGTGCAGCTGTCGACCGGGGACATCCTGCGCGCCGCGGTGGCGGCGGGCACCGAGGTCGGCCGGAGGGCCAAGGAGATCATGGATTCCGGTCAGCTCGTCTCCGACGAGATCATGATCGGCATCATCTCCGAGCGCATCGATCAGCCCGACTGCCGGCGCGGCTTCATCCTCGACGGCTTTCCGCGCACGACGCGCCAGGCCGAGGCGCTCGACGCCATGCTCAAGCAGAAGGGGCTCAAGCTCGACCACGTCATCGAGATGGCGGTCGACGAGGCCGCGCTGGTCGAACGCATCGTCGGTCGCTTCTCCTGCGCGCGCTGCGGCGCCGGCTACCACGACAAGTTCCAGCGGCCGCGCGTGACCGGCGTTTGCGACGTGTGCGGCGCGACCGAGTTCAAGCGCCGTGCCGACGACAATTCCGAGACGGTCAAGGCGCGGCTCGCCGCCTATCGCGCCCAGACCCAGCCGATCCTGCCGTACTACAAGGCCAAGGGAATTCTCTCCAAGGTCGACGGCATGGCCGAGATCGACGTGGTGACGCGCCAGATCCAGTCGGTGATCAATGCCAAGCGGCCGGCCGGCACGGCGCCGATCATGTCGATGCCGAAGCCGGTGCTGGCGCCGCCGACGCCGACCTCGAGCTGGCGGCCCGCCATCCCGCCGGCACCGCCGCGCCCGCCGCTCCCGGCGGCACCGCCCCGGCCGGTCGCGAGCGGCATTCCCGTGCGGCCTTCGGCCGCAGCGCACGCCATGAAGCCGGGCCAGCCGAGCCAGGTGAAGCCAGGTCAAGCCAAGCCGGGCCAAATCAAGCCGGGCCAAGCCAAGCCGGGCCAGGCGAAGCCTAGCCCAGCCCGCCCGGGCCAGGTCGTTCCCGCCGCGGCGGGCGCCAAGGCCAAGCCAGCCAAGGCGACGCCGGTCAAGGCCAAAAAAGCCAAGCCAGCCAAGGCCAAGAAGGCGGCCAAGCCCGTGCGCAAAGCGACCAAGGCGAAGAAGCCGGCGGCCCGCAAGGCAGCCGCTCGCCGGCCTGCGCGTGCTGTGGCGCGCCCAGCAGCCCGGCCGGCCAAGCGCAAGCCGGTCGCCCGGCGACCGGCCAGGAAGCCTGCCCGCAAGGCCGGGAAGAGGCGTTAGGGGATTGATCCGTATGATTGACTCCGATCGCCCCATCCCTATAATCCGCCCGCCCGGCCGCCCTGCGGCCGAAGGGTTCCGTTTGTCCGCAATTTGGGTCTGTTCCGTCGCCGGCCTGGGTCCGGCTACGGGCCCGATCCATTGCCGTTCGTGAAAATCAGGAGACACCGTCGTGGCGCGCATTGCTGGCGTTAACATCCCGACGCAGAAGCGCGTGATGATCGCGCTCACCTACATCCACGGCATCGGACAGAGCCGGGCCAAGGAGATCTGTCAGAAGGTCGGCGTTCCGTCCGAACGGCGCGTCCATCAGCTGACCGACGACGAGGTGCTGCGCATCCGCGAGACGATCGACCGCGATTACCGCGTCGAAGGCGATCTGCGCCGCGAAGTGGCGATGAACATCAAGCGGCTGATGGATCTCGGCTGCTATCGCGGCCTGCGTCACCGCAAAGGTCTGCCCGTGCGCGGACAGCGCACGCACACCAATGCGCGCACCCGCAAGGGTCCGGCCAAGGCGATCGCCGGCAAGAAGACGACCGTCAAGAAGTAAGTTCGAGGGACGACAGCTATCATGGCGAAGCCACAGACCCCCGCTGCCGCACGTCCGCGCCGGCGCGAACGCAAGAACATCACGGCAGGCGTTGCCCACGTCAACGCCAGCTTCAACAACACCACCGTCACCATCACCGACGCGCAGGGCAACACCATCGCTTGGTCGTCGTCGGGCAGCCTGGGCTTCAAGGGCTCGCGCAAGTCGACGCCCTACGCGGCACAGGTCGCTGCCGAGGATGCCGGGCGCAAGGCGATGGAGCACGGCATGCGCACGCTGGAGATCGAGGTGAAGGGCCCCGGAGCCGGTCGTGAATCGGCGCTGCGCGCGCTCCAGACTGTCGGCTTCGCGGTGCTGTCGATCCGCGACGTGACGCCGATCCCCCACAACGGCTGCCGACCGCCCAAGCGCCGGCGCGTCTGAGCGGGCTTTGCGGTCCGCTTCGGCCGGGCCGCCCGCGAGCCATGCGCTGATAGAGGTATTGATGAATTCATCGCTGATGCTGCGGCATCCATCGACCATGAGGTCCGAGACCGTGATCCAAAAGAACTGGCAAGCACTCATCAAGCCGAACAAGCTCAACGTCGAGTCGGGTGACGATCCCAAGCGGATCGCCACCGTCGTCGCCGAGCCCCTCGAGCGCGGCTTCGGTCTGACGCTGGGCAACGCTCTGCGTCGCGTGCTGCTGTCGTCGCTGCAGGGTGCGTCCGTAACGTCGCTGCAGATCGAGGGCGTGCTGCACGAGTTCTCCTCGATCCCCGGCGTGCGCGAGGACGTCACCGACATCGTGCTGAATATCAAGGCGATGAGCCTGCGCATGCACGGCGAGGGGCAGAAGCGCATCCGCCTGAAGGCGACCGGCCCGGGCGAGGTGACCGCCGGCATGGTCGAGACCGGCCACGACATCGAGATCATGAATCCCGAGCTCGTGATCTGCACGCTCGACCAGGGCGCCAAGATCGCCATGGAGATGACGGTCGAGTCCGGCAAGGGCTACGTCGCGGCGACGCAGAACCGGCCCGAGGACGCGCCGATCGGTCTCATTCCGGTCGACGCCCTGTTCAGCCCGATCCGCCGCGTCTCCTACAAGGTCGAGAACAGCCGCGTCGGCCAGGTCACCGACTACGACAAGCTGTCGCTGCGCGTCGAGACCGACGGCTCGGTCACGCCCGAGGACGCAGTGGCGCTGGCCGCGCGCATCCTGCAGGACCAGCTCCAACTCTTCATCAACTTCGAGGAGCCCAAGGCGGTCACCGAAGAGGAGAAGCCGGCCGAGCTGCCGTTCAACCGCAACCTGCTGCGCAAGGTCGACGAGCTCGAGCTCAGCGTGCGCTCGGCCAACTGCCTGAAGAACGACAACATCGTCTATATCGGCGACCTCGTGCAGAAGACCGAGGCGGAGATGCTGCGGACGCCCAATTTCGGCCGCAAGTCGCTCAACGAGATCAAGGAGGTCCTGGCGCAGATGGGCCTGCACCTGGGCATGGAGATCACGAACTGGCCGCCCGAGAACATCGAGGAATTGGCAAAGCGTCTGGAAGAGCCGTATTGATCGCCCCCCGGAGCTATCTGGATTGGGCGAGCGGCAGGGCTTGGGAGAGGTATCATGCGTCACGGCAATCGCGGCCGTAAGTTCAGCCGCCGCTCGGATCACCGCAAGTCGATGTTCGACAACCTGGCGGCGTCGCTGATCAAGCACGAGCAGATCACGACGACCTTGCACAAGGCGAAGGACCTGCGCCCGATTGTCGAGAAGCTGATCACTCTGGGCAAGCGCGGCGGGCTCCATGCGCGCCGGCAGGCGCTCAGCGTGCTGGGCGAGGCCAAGGTGACCGAGAAGCTCTTCACCACGATCGCCGAGCGCTATAAGACGCGCCAAGGCGGCTATTGCCGCGTGGTGCGCGCCGGGTTCCGCCACGGCGACGCGGCCGCCATGGCGCTGATCGAGCTGATCGATCGCGATCCCGCCGCCAAGGGCACCGATTCCGGTCCGACCAAGGACGCTGCCAAGCAATCGGCCGAGGCGGAGCAGCCGGCGGCTGCGTAAGCGCTACGCCGGTTTTCGACCTTCGAAGGGCGGCCGATGGCCGCCCTTCCTCGTTGTGTGCCGAACATGATCGACCGCTTGGAGGTGGAAGTCCTCTACCCAGCCTGATGGCGGCGAAGGGTTAGCGAAGCGCTAGGGCGTCCTCGTGAGTCGACGTCTGAAAGAAGCGCAGAGCAAAACCGCGGCCCGATGGAGAGGGAGGGGCGAAGCCGGGAGGCCTCCCCCTGTCCCGATTGAGGGTCCCCCTGGACGGCGCGGCGGCCCTGGCCTACATGCTAGACCATGTCCGCCCGATTGAGCCTGTGGGCCATCCTCGCCAGCCTGACCCTGCTCGCCGCCGTTCCGGCCTCGGCCCAGACCCAGCGCGTCACGCCGCAGAGCCGCGAGCAGGTCACGCTCAGCTTCGCGCCGCTGGTCAAGCGCGCGGCGCCGGCGGTGGTCAACGTCTACACCAAGAAGAAGGTGCAGCAGCGCGCCGCCTCGCCGCTGATGGACGACCCGTTCTTCCGGCGCTTCTTCGGCGACCAGCAGCCCTTCGGCCAGATGGGCCCGCGCGTGCAGAACTCGCTCGGCTCCGGCGTCATCGTGCGCCCCAACGGCACGATCGTGACCAATCACCATGTGGTCAAGGACGCCGACGAGATCTCGGTCGTGCTGTCGGACCGACGCGAGTTTGAGGCGACGCTCCTGCGCAGCGACGAGCGCACCGATCTCGCCGTGCTCAAGATCGATCCGCGCGGCGAGGAACTGCCCTTCCTCGAATTGCGTAACTCCGACGACCTCGAGGTCGGCGACTTCGTACTCGCGATCGGCAATCCGTTCGGTGTCGGCCAGACCGTGACGCAGGGCATCGTCTCGGCGGTCGCGCGCACCGCGGTCGGCATCACCGATCTCAGCTTCTTCATCCAGACCGACGCGGCGATCAATCCGGGCAATTCGGGCGGCGCGCTGGTCGCCATGGACGGCCGCCTGGTCGGCATCAACACGGCCATCTTCTCGCGCAGCGGCGGATCGATCGGCATCGGCTTCGCCATCCCGTCCAACATGGTCGCGACCGTGATCCAGGGCGACGGCCAGCGCATCGTGCGCGCCTGGCTGGGCGCCGCCGGCGACGGCGTCACCTCGGAGGTCGCCAATTCGCTCGGCCTCGACCGGCCGGTCGGCGTCGTCCTCAAGCAGGTCTATGGCGGCGGTCCCGCCGAGCGCGCCGGGCTCCGAACCGGCGACGTCGTCACCCGGGTCGACGGACGCGAAGTCGAGGATTTCGGCGCGCTGCGCTATCGCGTGGCGACCCTGCCGCTCGGCGGCGCCGCGAGGATCGACTACGTCCGGCGTGGCCGCGCCGCGACGGCCAGCCTGCCCCTCGAGCCGCCGCCGGCAAACCCCGCGCCCAGCCCGACGCGGCTTGACGGACGCCACCCGCTCGCCGGCGCCGTGGTCGGCAACCTGTCGCCGGCTTTCGCCGAAGAGCTCGGCCTCGACCCGCTGCAGAAGGGCGTCGTCGTCCTCGAGCTGCGGCGCAGCGCGGCCGCCGCGCGCATCGGCCTCCAGCCGGGCGACATCGTGCTGCGCCTCAATGACCGCGACATCGACTCGATCGACGCCCTCAAAGGCGCGATCAACTCGGCGTCGAATGCCTGGCGGCTCCGCATTCGGCGCGGCGACCAGGTGATGAACGTGGTGGTCCAGTAGTGGCGCGCAAGGGCGCCGGCGCCCCAATGGGCGCTCCAGGTTTGGGCTCGCCGGGCCTGTTCGAAGCCGAAGCGCCCCGGCCGCTCGCCGACCGCCTCAGGCCCAAGACGCTCGACGAGGTGGTCGGCCAGGACCACCTGCTCAAGCCCGACAAGCCGATCGGCCGCATGGTGGCGCAGGGCCGGTTGGCCTCGATGATCCTGTGGGGCCCGCCCGGCTGCGGCAAGACGACGCTCGCCCGCCTGCTCGCCGACAAGACCGACCTGCACTTCGAGCCGTTGTCGGCGGTCTTCTCCGGCGTCGCCGATCTGCGCCGCGTGTTCGAGGCGGCGCGCGGACGGCGCGCCGGCGGCCGCGGCACGCTGCTCTTCATCGACGAGATCCATCGCTTCAACCGCGCCCAGCAGGACGGTTTTTTGCCCTATGTCGAGGACGGCACGGTGACGCTGGTCGGCGCGACAACCGAGAACCCGTCCTTCGAGCTGAACGCCGCGCTGCTGTCGCGCACGCAGGTCTTCGTGCTGCACCGCCTCGACGAAAAGGCGCTCGATCTCCTGATCGGGCGTGCCGAGGCGGCAGCCGGCCGCAGGCTGCCGCTCGACGAGGCGGCGCGTGCCGCGCTCAAGGCCATGGCCGATGGCGACGGCCGCTACCTTTTCAATCTCGCCGAGGAGTTGTTCACGCTGCCCGAGGCGCCGCTGCTCGATCCCGCCGGCCTCGCGACGGTCGTACAGAAACGCGCGCCGGTCTACGACAAGGACCGCGAGGAGCACTACAACCTGATCAGCGCGCTGCACAAGTCGCTGCGTGGCTCCGATACCGATGCGGCGCTCTACTGGCTGGCGCGCATGCTGTCGGGCGGCGAGGACCCGCGCTACATCGCGCGCCGCCTGCTGCGCTTCTCGATCGAGGATATCGGCCTCGCCGACCCCGAGGCGGTGCACCAGGCGATGGCGGCGTGGGAGGCCTATGAGCGGCTGGGCTCGCCCGAGGGCGAGCTGGCGCTGGTCCAATGCGTGATCTATCTCGGCACCGCGCCCAAGTCGAACGCCGCCTACCGCGCGCACGGCGCGGCCATGGCGGCGGCGCGTGACACCGGCTCGCTGATGCCGCCCAAGCACATCCTCAACGCGCCGACCCGGCTGATGAAGGAGCTCGGCTACAGCCGGGGCTACCAGTACGACCACGACGCCGAGGACGCCTTCTCCGGCCAGAACTACTTTCCCGACGGCATGGCGCGGCGCGCGCTCTATGAGCCGGTCGAGCGCGGCTTCGAGCGCGAAATCCGGAAACGACTCGACTACTGGGCGAAGCTGCGCCAGGCAAAGAGCGGAGAGGCGGAGTGAGGATTCGGCTGCGACCATCAAGCCAGCGTAACTTTGTCCCCCGCCGCAGGTGGGGGAAGACCGAGGTGGGGGCCCGAAGGGCAATCGCCGACTGCTGCGGACCCCCACCCCGATCCTCCCCCGCGCTTTCGCGCGAGGGTGGGAGAAAGTGGATGCACCAGGAATGACCATGATCCTCGCGATTGCCGCCGGCGGCGCGCTCGGTTCGGTCGCCCGCTACCTGATGGCCGGCTGGATCGGCCACCTCTTCGGACCTGCCTTTCCGCTCGGCGTCATGCTCGTGAATATCCTGGGCTCGGCCGTCATGGGTGCCTTGGCCGAGGCCATGGCCCTCGCGTGGAACGCCAGCCCGGACATGCGCGCCTTTCTGACGGTCGGCATCCTCGGCGGCTTCACGACCTTCTCGAGCTTTTCGCTCGACGCCGTTCTGCTGATTCAGCGCGGCGATCTCGGCTGGGCGGCGGTCTATGTCCTCGGCTCGGTCGTGCTGTCGCTGCTCGGCCTCGTCGCCGGGCTGCACCTCGTCCGCCTCTTCATGACATGACCAAGGTCCAGACGGTCTCGGTCGGCGCCGACGAGGGGGATCTTCGGCTCGACCGCTGGTTCAAGCGCCGTTTCCCCGAGCTCGGGCACGGCCGGCTCGAGAAGCTGCTGCGCACCGGCCAGATCCGCGTCGACGGCAAGCGAGCCAAGGCCGGCGAGCGGTTGATGGTCGGGCAGTCCGTGCGCGTGCCGCCGCTCGGGCCGGCACCGAAGCCTGATCGCGCACCTGTCCGTTCGGCGCCGCCGCCGGTCGATGAGAAAATCGCGGCCGAGCTGCGCAGCCTCGTGCTCTACAAGGACGATGAGCTGATCGCGATCAACAAGCCGCCTGGCCTTGCCGTCCAGGGCGGCACAGGCACCGAGCGGCATCTCGATCTTTGGCTCGATGCGCTGCGTTTCGACTCGCCCGAGCGGCCGCGGCTCGTCCATCGCCTCGACCGGGACACCTCGGGCGTCATGATCGTCGCGCGCTCCGCGGCCGCCGCTTCGCGCCTCGGCGACGCGTTTCGCGATCGCGCGGCGCGCAAGATCTACTGGGCGGTGACCGCCGGCGTGCCGCGCCCGCGACAGGGCAAGATCGATCTGGCGCTCGACAAGCAGGGTGGCGCCGGTGGCGAGAAGGTCGTCGTCGACGAGGATGCCGGACGGCGCGCGGTGACGCTCTATACGGTGATCGATGCCGCCGGCCAGCGCCTCGCCTGGGTTGCCTTCATGCCGCTGACCGGTCGCACGCACCAGATCCGCGTACACGCGCGTGCGCTGGGTGCGCCGATCCTGGGCGACGGCAAGTATGGCGGCGCGTCGGCCTTCATCACCGGCCAAGGTCTCTCCAGGAAGCTCCACCTCCATGCGCGCGCCTTGACCCTGCCGCGGCGGGGTGCGAAACCGCTGCGCCTCGTGGCGCCGCTGCCCGAGCACATGGCGGCAACCTGGCGCATGTTCGGCTGGTCGCCCGATCTCGACGAGGATCCATTCCCCGCGTCGAATTGAGAGCCTGGGCGCATAACACATTGTAATAACGGAAAGAAATCGATGGTTTGCTCACCTTCGGCCGAATCCCTATAAGGGCCGGAATGACCAGGGGACTCCGGCTCGCCGTCTTCGACTGCGATGGCACGATCGTCGACAGCCAGCACGCCATCGTGGCCGGTGTGGCGGCGGCCTGCGAGGCGCTCGGCCTGGTCATGCCTGCGGCCGAACAGATCAAGCGCGGCGTGGGGCTGCCGCTCAAGGTCGGCATCGGCCGCCTGTTTCCCGATCACGGACCCGATCTGCACGACCGGCTCGTCCAGTTCTATCGCGACAATTTCGTGCGGCTGCGCCAGCGACCCGAACATGTCGAGCCGCTCTTCCCCGGTTTGATCGAAACCTTCGACGCGCTGAAGCAGGCGGGATTCCTGCTTGGTGTCGCGACCGGCAAGGCGCGGCGCGGGCTGATCGCGACGCTCGAGCGCCACGCGCTGGTCGAACGCTTCGACGTGCTGCAGACCGCCGATGACGCGCCGGGCAAGCCGCATCCGGGCATGCTGCTCAATGCCATGTCCCGGCTCGGCGTCTCGCCCGACGCGACGGTCATGATCGGCGACACGACGTTCGACATCGAGATGGCGCGGGCCGCCAAGGTGGCGCCGATCGGCGTTGCGTGGGGCTATCACGAGGCCCACGAGTTGACCGAGGCCGGGGCGTTGACCGTCGTCCAGACCGGCGACGCTCTGGCGCGCACCTTGCTGAACTGGGCTGACCGCGTGACGCCCGGCCCGTGACCTCCGCGGCATTCAAGCGCGTCTACAAGAGCGCCGAAGCTGTGCCCGCGCGCGGCCGCTTCGCGGGCATCGCCGACGGCTACTCGGTGGCGCTCGACGGCAAGCCTATCCATACGCCGGCCAAGGCGCCCCTGATTGTGCCGACCCGGGCGCTGGCTGCGGCGATCGCCGAGGAGTGGTCGAGCCAGGGCGACACGGTCGCGCCCGCGACCATGCCGATGATGACTTTCGCCAGCACGGCCATCGATCGCGTTGCCCCGCAGCGCCAGCGCGTCATCGAGGAGATCGCTGCCTATGGCGGCACTGATCTCGTGTGCTACCGCGCCGAGGCGCCGGCCGATCTGGTGCGCCGTCAGCAGGCGGCATGGCAGCCGCTGGTCGATTGGGCGGCGCTGACCTATGACGCGCCGTTGGGCGTCACGGCAGGCATCGTGCCCCTGGGGCAGCCGGCTGGAGCGCTCAATGCGCTCAGCCGTGCCGTCGCCGGATTCGATGATCTGGCGCTGGCCGGGCTCCACGTCGCGACGGCGGCCGCTGGCTCGCTGGTGATTGCGCTCGCGCTCGCCGCGCGCCGACTCGACGTCGAAGCGGCCTTCGCAGCCGCCCAGCTCGACGAGACATACCAGATTGAGAAATGGGGTGAGGACGCCGAGGCGACGGTGCGCCGGGCCGCGATTCGCGCGGATCTCGACGCGGCGGACCGGCTTTGGCGGCTGCTCGAGGCCTGACCTGTGGCGCCGCAGCGGAGGGAGTGTTAGGTGTTGCTGACCGGCGGGGCGCCTGCTCCCTGGGCGATCGGGACAGCGAGGATGTGATGCAGGACATCATCCGTCAGCTCGAAGAGAAGCGCGCCGGGGCGCGTGCCGGCGGGGGCGAGCGCCGGGTCGCGGCCCAGCATGCCAAGGGCAAGCTCACGGCGCGCGAGCGCATCGAGCTGCTGCTCGATCCCGGCTCGTTCGAAGAATGGGACATGTTCGTCGAGCATCGCTGCGCCGATTTCGGCATGGCGGAGCAGAAGATACCGGGCGACGGCGTGGTCACCGGCTATGGCACCATCAACGGCCGGCTCGTTTTCGTGTTCAGCCAGGACTTCACCGTGTTCGGCGGCTCGCTCAGCGAGGCGCATGCCGAGAAGATGTGCAAGATCATGGACAAGGCGATGCAGGTCGGCGCGCCCGTGATCGGTCTCAACGATTCGGGCGGCGCGCGCATCCAGGAGGGCGTGGCATCGCTCGCCGGCTACGCCGAGGTGTTCCAGCGCAACGTGCTGGCCTCGGGTGTGATCCCCCAGATCTCCGTGATCATGGGGCCCTGCGCCGGCGGTGCTGTCTATTCGCCGGCCATGACCGACTACATCTTCATGGTCAAGGACAGCTCCTACATGTTCGTGACCGGTCCCGACGTGGTCAAGACGGTCACCCACGAGAGCGTGACCCATGAGGAGCTCGGCGGCGCGGTGACCCACACGACGCGCTCGGGCATTGCCGATCTCGCCTTCGAGAACGACGTCGAGGCGATCCTGCAGACGCGCCGCTTCATCGACTTCCTGCCGGCGTCGAACCGCGAGAAGCCGCCCGTCAGGCCGACCGCCGACACGCCCGACCGCGAGGAGCCCTCGCTCGACACCCTCGTGCCGGTCAATCCCAACAAGCCCTACGACATGAAGGAGCTGATCACCAAGGTTGCCGACGAGGGCGACTTCTTCGAGATCGGCCCGAACTACGCGGGCAACATCATCACCGGCTTCGGGCGGATGTCAGGCTCGACCGTCGGTTTCGTGGCCAACCAGCCGATGGTGCTGGCCGGCTGTCTCGACATCGACTCCGCGCGCAAGGCGGCGCGCTTCGTGCGCTTCTGCGACTGCTTCAACATCCCGATCGTCACCTTCGTCGACGTGCCCGGCTTCCTGCCCGGCACCGCCCAGGAATATGGCGGCATCATCAAGCACGGCGCCAAGCTGCTGTTCGCCTATGCCGAGGCGACCGTGCCGAAGGTGACGGTGATCACGCGCAAGGCTTATGGCGGCGCCTACGACGTCATGAGCTCCAAGCATTTGCGCGGCGACGTCAATTTCGCCTGGCCGTCCGCCGAGATCGCGGTCATGGGGCCGAAGGGCGCGGTCGAGATCATCTTCCGTGCCGATATCGGCGACGTCGCCAAGCTCGAGGCGCGCACCGAGGAGTACCGGCAGAAATTCGCCAACCCGTTTGTGGCCGGCCATCGCGGCTTCATCGACGACGTGATCATGCCGCACGCGACCCGCCGGCGGATCTGCCGGTCGCTTGCCATGCTGCGTGAGAAGAAGCTCGACAACCCTTGGAAGAAGCACGCGAATATTCCACTATAGAGGGCCGATCGCTTCGCAATCCTTTGTTTGCGCCCCTTTGACCGGGTCCACGACCAGCGGCGCCGATCGCGCGCGGGCGAACGTCGCCGGGCGCGAGATGCCGGGCATCGGTTCCTCGAGCTGCGATCTGCGCGCCGTCGATTTCAGCGGCACCAAGCTGGCCGGCGCCGCTTTCGCCGGTGCCCAGCTCATGTTCGCCGACATCACCGGCGCGGCGCTCACCAAGGCCGATTTCGGGCAGGCGCAGTGCGCCGGCACGATCTTCGCCAATGCCGACATGGCGGGCGCGGTCTTGCGCAGCGCGCAGATCGTCGGTGCGGACCTCCATTCGCCGAACGGCCAGCGGACCGGCCGGATGGTCTATCCCAACGTGGCCGGGGCCAGGCTTGGCGGTGCCGACCTGCGCGGCGCCATCATCGAAGGCATCGATTTCACCGGGACGGACCTCAGCCAGACCAACCTGGCCGGGGCGGGGCTGCGACGCTGCCTTGGGATTCCGCCCCGCCGCTGACCCGAACCGGTCACCCGCCTCCCGGCGGGCTCCCCGAAAGCGTTAACCGGCCGTAAGCAATGTGTTAACATTGATGCAGTTATAAGAGTGCCATGCAGGATTCTCCTTCAGCGCAGTTGAAGGCAGCTCTCATCCGGCACGCCGACTATTGTGCCGGGCGCGCGGGCGGCGAGCGCCTGCAGCGCCGCGGCGAGGATTTATCGAAATTGCGCCTGGACGAGGTGAAGCTCGACGATGCCGTGCTGCCAGGCTGCCGCTTCGTGCGCGGATCGCTGTGGCGCGCCGAGCTGCGCCGGGCCGATCTGTTCGGCGCCGATTTCAGCTACTGCAATCTGAGCGCCGCGATCTTCGACCGCGCCGACCCGCGCGCCACCAACTTCATGATGTCCAAGCTGCGCGGCGCCTCGATGATCAAGGCCGATCTGCGCGCCGGTCAGATCCTGATTCATGCGTCCGGTGCCCACACCGGACAGACCGCGGTCAACCTCGACAGCGCCGACCTGCAGAGCGCCAATTTGTCCGGAGCGCAGATCGATGGCGCGCGGGTCGTCAATGCCAAGCTCAACGGCGCCACCCTGGCCGTCGCCACCGCAATCGGCACGGATTTCAGCAACTCCACCATGTACGCCGCCAATCTGGCGGGAGCCGATCTGAGCGGCGCCAATTTCTCCGGCGCGAAGCTGCGCGGCGCCAACCTGCTGGGCGCCAAGCTGGACAAGGCCAATCTGCGCGGAGCCGACCTGCGCGAGGCCAATCTGCGCAACGTCGATCTGACCACGGTCGATATGACCGGCGTCCTTCTCGAGGGCGCGGTCTACCGCAAGACGGCCGAGCTGCCGACCGACGTGGCGGCCGCGCTCGAAGCGCACAGCCGGTGGATCGCGACCGGCGGCGCCGAGGGCGCGCGCGCGAATTTCGCCGGGCGAAATCTACCCGCGATCGATTTCGCCAATTGCGACCTGCGCGCCATCGACTTCAAAGGCGCCAAGCTGATCGGCGCGGCCTTCACGGGGGCCCAGCTCATGTTCGCCGACTTCACCGACGCCGATCTGAGCAAGACCAGCTTCGAGCAGGCCCAATGCGCGGGCACCGTCTTCGTCGGCGCCAATCTGTCCGGCGCTGTCCTGCGCAATGCGCAGGTGGTCGGCGCCGAGATCTACGCGCCCGATGGGCGCAAGACGGGGCGCGTCGTGCAACCCAGACTGACTGGCGCCCGCCTGCGCGGCGCCGACCTGCGCGGCGCGGTCATCGAAGGGGTCGACTTCGCGGGGCTCGAGCTGGCCGAGGTGAATTTGGCCGGCGCAGACTTGCGTGGCTGCACCGGAATACCGCCCGGCACCTGAGGCGCTGACCGCGGCTTCGCCACTTTCTCGCCGCGCCGTTTCGCGCTAGGAAGGGTGGCCGAAGCGGTTCGACGAACGGGCGGGGCCCGATGTTCAAGAAGATACTGATCGCCAATCGCGGTGAGATAGCCTGCCGCGTCATCCGTACGGCGCGCCGGCTCGGCATCAAGACCGTCGCGGTCTATTCCGAGGCGGACAGCGACGCGCTGCATGTGCGCGAGGCGGACGAGGCGGTGCCGATCGGGCCGGCCCCATCGGCCAAGAGCTATCTCTCGATCGACGCGATCGTCAATGCGTGCCGGCAGACTCGTGCCGAAGCCGTTCATCCGGGTTATGGCTTCCTGTCGGAGAACCAGGCCTTTGCTCGCGCGCTCGACGCCGCCGGTATCGTCTTCATCGGCCCCGACGTGCATGCCATCGCCGCCATGGGCGACAAGATCGAATCGAAGAAGCTGGCGGCCAAGGCCGCCGTCAGCACGGTTCCAGGCCATCTGGGCGTCGTGAAGAACGCTGCCGAGGCGGCCAAGATCGCGCGCGACATTGGCTATCCCGTGATGATCAAGGCCTCGGCCGGCGGCGGCGGCAAGGGCATGCGGCTTGCCTACAACGACGAGCAGGCGCGCGAAGGATTCGCTTCGGCGACCAACGAGGCGCGCTCGAGCTTCGCCGACGACCGGGTGTTCATCGAGAAGTTCATCGAGCAGCCGCGCCACATCGAAATCCAGGTGCTCGCCGATGGTCACGGCAACTGCCTCTATCTGGGCGAGCGCGAATGCTCGGTGCAGCGCCGCCACCAGAAGGTGATCGAAGAGGCGCCCTCGCCATTCCTCGATGCCAAGACGCGTGCCGCCATGGGTGAGCAGGCAGTGGCGCTCGCCAAGGCCGTCAAATACAAGTCGGCCGGAACGGTCGAATTCATCGTCGACGACAAGCGCAATTTCTACTTCCTGGAAATGAACACGCGCCTGCAGGTCGAGCATCCTGTTACGGAATTCGTGACCGGCATCGATCTCGTGGAGCAGATGATCCGGGTGGCCGCCGGCGAAAAGCTCGGCTTTGCCCAGAAGGACATCGCGCTCAAGGGCTGGTCGATCGAGGCGCGCGTCTATGCCGAGGACCCGGTGCGCGGCTTCCTGCCGTCGACCGGCCGCCTGGTGCGCTACCGCCCGCCCGGCGTTCGGACCAGTGGCGCTCGACCGGACGGTGCACCAGCCGCGAACGGTGACGGCAATATCCGCGTCGACACGGGCGTCTACGAAGGCGCCGAGATCAGCATGTTCTACGATCCGATGATCGCCAAGCTGATCACCTATGGTCGCGATCGCGACGAGGCAATCGGGCGCATGCTCGCGGCACTCGACTCTTTCGAGATTCGTGGCGTGGCACACAACATCCCGTTCCTGTCGGCGCTCCTGGCGCTGCCGCGCTTCCGCGAGGGACGGCTGACCACCGCGCTGATCGCCGAAGAGTTTCCGCAAGGCTTCAAGGGAGCGGCGCGCTCGGCCGAGGACACGCAGCTTCTGATCGCGGTCGCCGCTGCGCTGCATCGCCGGCGCGCCGAGCGCGCGGCCTGCATCAGCGGCCAATTGCCGGGTCATGGCCGGATCACCGAGCACGACTGGGTCGTGCGCCTGGACGGCACAAGCCATCCGGTGAAGGTGACCGCGGTCGACGGCGGCTACGACGTTGCGCTTGGGGCGGGCGGACAGGTGATGGCGGTGCGCGGCGATCTGGCGCCGGGGAGCTCTCAGTTCGTCGGGCAGATCAATGGCCGCGACGCTGTTGTGCAAGTCGAGCGCGACGGAATCTCCTGCCGCCTGTCGCGCGCCGGCAGCAGCGCCGAGGCGATCGTCCTGACGCCGCGTGGCGCCGAGCTGGCGGCCATGATGCCGGTCAAGGCCGCGCCCGACATGTCCAAGTTCCTGCTATCTCCCATGCCGGGCCTGCTCGTTTCGCTGGCCGTTGCCGAGGGCGACGAAGTCAAGGCCGGTCAGACGCTCGCCGTCGTCGAGGCCATGAAGATGGAGAACGTGCTGCGCGCCGAGCGCGATGGCCGCATTGCCAAGATCCGCGCCACGGCGGGTGCGAGCCTTGCCGTCGATCAGGCGATTCTCGAGTTCGAATGAGCGACCCTGCGCCGCCGAAATGCGTGCGCGTGCAGATCGAGGGGCGCGTGCAGGGCGTGTGGTTCCGCGCCTGGACCGTTCAGGAGGCGTCGCGGCGCGGCCTGGCGGGCTGGGTCCGCAATCGCCGCGACGGTTCGGTCGAGGCGGTGTTCGCCGGTCCGACGGCACAGGTCGATGACATGATCGCCGCCTGCCACCGCGGTCCGCCAGCCGCACAGGTGACGCGCGTGACCGGAGCCCCGGAAAGCGACGTGCCGCCGCCGGGCTTCGAGCAGCGGCCGACTGGGTAGGCTGTACGCCTATCTGACTTCGATCTGGAACGTGTAGGGCGAGTCCACGCCGCCGACCGTGACAAGGTTGGCGCCGGGTTTGAGCTCGGCCACGTTCGAGCGCTCGAACTTGCCGATCCGGGTGCCATTGACGTCGGTGCCTAGTTTGCTCAGCTCGTCGGTGATCAGCAGCTTGTTGCCCAGGCGCTTGAGCTGGAAGTGGCAGCGCGAGATGCGGAATGGCGGCGCATCGTCGATCATCAGGTCCACGGCCGCAATGGCCTTTTCGTTGTCGCGCCGGCGCCGGCCGATCGAAAAGGGGAAGCGCTCGATCGGCAGCTCGGCGGGCATCAGCGTCTTGAGCATGATCGAGTGCGGCTTGAGCGTGACCTTGCTTCGCGCGTCGCCGGCGGCGGCGGCCTGCGCCGTGAGCGCCGCCAGATCGGCGAGCTTGTCGTTCTGCTGGCGCAGGCGATCCACGAGATTGCGCAGGATCGCCATCAGAGGGAATTGCACGGTGTCGACTGCGTCGATCAGCTCGTCGGGCGACAGGCTGTAGACCACGGTATCGACGCGCGCGCGTGCCGCGGCGTAGCGTGGCCGGCCTTGAATGCAGGCCATCTCGCCGAACACCTCGCGCGGCCGGACGAGGCCGATCACCATGCCGGTACCCTCGTTGTCCTTGACGATCTCGATCTCGCCTTCGAGCACGATGTAGAGCTCGCGGCTGGTGTCGCCCTCGTGGAACAGCACGTCGCCGGCGGCGAGTTCGATCTGGCGCCGCTCGTCGTCGGCGTTCGCTCTGCGGCGGCGCCACCAGCCCGCAATGCCCAGAACGGCGTAGATGACGAGGGCGCCTGTCATGGCGCCCATGATGTTGGCGTAGAGATCGACCGGATCGGGTGCGCGGCCAAGCACCGAGTTCTGGAAGATTTCGGTCACCACGCCGAGCGCCACGACACCGGCGACGGCCAGGAACGACAGCCAGCCCGGCAGCGCTAGGACGGCGAGCGCTCCGACCACGGCGAAGCCGGCAAAATGCAGGAGCCGGTCGAAGGCGAGCCAACCCGCGGGCGTCCGCCCGGCGGCCAGCGTCAACACGAAGACAAGCGCCAGGCCGATCAGCCAGGCGAAGAGGAAGTGCCGCCGGTGCGGCTTGGCCTTCGGCCTTATCGGGTGCGCCGGCATCGACCGTATTGTCACCGAGGCTTGCCGGGCCGGCAAGTGATGGCCGTCACGCCCTGGTCACGCGCTCTGGCACAGAGATAGGCTCAGCCGCAGCGCACCTTGTCCGCGCCGGCGAACACCTCGTCGAAGGTCGCCCGGAGGGCCGCGTCAACCTCCGCCATGGTCACGGGAATGCCGAGGTCGACCAGCGAGGTCACGCCATGCTCGGCGACCCCGCAGGGTATGATCCCTGAAAAATGACCGAGGTCGGGCTCAACGTTGAGCGCAATGCCGTGATAGCTGACCCAATGGCGCACGCGCACGCCGATCGCCGCGATCTTGTCCTCGCGCTGCGGCTCGCCGCGGTCGGTGCGGCGAACCCAGATGCCGACGCGGCCCGGGCGCCGCTCGCCGGTCACGCCGAAGCGCGCCAGCGTCTGGATGATCCAGGCCTCCAGGTCGCAGACATAGGCGCGCACGTCACCGCCGCGCGCCTTCAGGTCGAGCATGACATAAGCGACCCGCTGGCCCGGGCCGTGATAGGTGTAGCGACCGCCGCGCCCCGACCTGTGCACCGGAAAACGGCCGGCGTCGATCAGCTCCCCGGGTGCGGCGCTGGTGCCGGCGGTATAGAGCGGCGGATGCTCGACCAGCCAGACCAGTTCGCCGGCCGCGCCCGCGCGGATGGCGGCAACGCGGGCCTCCATGGTCGCCACCGCGGCCTCGTATCCGACCGGCTGTTCTGCGATCAGCCATTCCGGCCCGGCTGCCGCGCGGCGCGTCGCCGCAGGGATCGACCGGCGCGCTGGCGGGGGTCCGGCAATGCTTGATAAAGCCATCCGGATTTGCTATTCCCGGCACGCGGAATTGGCAAGCTTTCTCTGGATTTAACGCCCTCACCGGGCGCTTTCAAGCAGGCCTGCCGACGCACCAGCAGGAGCACCAAGCGGTCGTGGCGGAATTGGTAGACGCGCAGCGTTGAGGTCGCTGTGGGGGAAACCCTGTGGAAGTTCGAGTCTTCTCGACCGCACCATTGCTCCGAAGCCCGCCGCCCAGAAGCAGCGGGCTTCGTCGTTTCAAGACGGGCGACGTGGCCAGCCAGGGCGAAAGGGGAGGATGAGATGGCGGAAGACCGCCTGAAGGAAAGCGCGCTCGAGTATCACCGGCTGCCAGTGCCGGGCAAGCTGGCGATCACCGCGACCAAGCCGCTCGCCAACCAGCGCGACCTGGCGCTGGCCTACTCACCGGGCGTCGCCTTCGCCTGCACGGCGATCGCCGACGATCCGGCCGTTGCCGCCGAGGTCACGGCGCGCGCCAATCTTGTCGCCGTCATCACGAACGGCACCGCCGTGCTTGGTCTGGGCGCCATCGGGCCGCTCGCGGCCAAGCCGGTGATGGAGGGCAAGGCCGTGCTCTTCAAGAAGTTCGCCGGTATCGACGTCTTCGACATCGAGATCGACGAGAGAAATCCGGAAAAACTGGTCGACATCGTCGCCAGCCTCGAGCCCAGCTTCGGCGGCATCAATCTCGAGGACATCAAGGCGCCGGAATGCTTCGAGATCGAAGCGAAGCTGCGCCAGCGCATGAAGATCCCGGTCTTTCACGACGACCAGCACGGCACCGCGATCATCGTCGGCGCCGCCATCCTCAACGGGCTGCGCGTGGTCGGCAAGAAGATCGACAAGGTCAAGCTGGTCACCTCCGGCGCCGGTGCCGCCGCACTCGCCTGCCTCGATCTGCTGGTCGATCTCGGCATGCCGGTCGACAACATCACGGTGACCGACATCGCCGGCGTCGTCTACGAGGGGCGCACCGAGCTGATGGATCCGCGCAAGCGGCGCTACGCCAAGAAGACCGAGGCGCGCAAGCTGGCCGACGTGATCGAGGGCGCCGACGTGTTTCTCGGCCTGTCGGCGCCCAACGTGCTGAAGCCGGAGATGGCCGCCAGCATGGCGAAGAAGCCGCTCGTGCTGGCGCTCGCCAACCCAATCCCCGAAATCATGCCCGAGGAGGTGCGCCGCGTGCGCCCCGATGCGGTGATCGCCACCGGGCGCTCGGACTACCCGAACCAGGTCAACAACGTCCTGTGCTTCCCGTTCATCTTCCGCGGCGCGCTCGACGTCGGGGCGACCACGATCAACGAGCCGATGAAGGTTGCCGCGGTCAAGGCGATCGCGGATCTCGCCATGGCGGAAAGCTTCGATGTCGTGGCCTCCGCCTATGGCGGCGACCAGCCGGCCGCCTTCGGGCCGGACTACCTGATACCCAGGCCGTTCGACCCGCGCCTCATCGTCACCATCGCGCCGGCCGTGGCCAAGGCGGCCATGGACTCGGGCGTGGCGACGCGGCCGATCGCCGATCTCGAGGCCTACCGCCAGCGCCTCATGCAGTTCGTCTTCCGCTCCGGCCTGGTCATGAAGCCGATCTTCGCGCGCGCCAAGCAGGATCCGAAGCGCATCGTCTTTTCCGAGGGCGAGGAGGAGCGCGTGCTGCGCGCGGTCCAGACCGTGGTCGACGAGGGACTGGCCAAGCCGATCCTGATCGGCCGACCCGACGTCGTGGCGAGCCGCGTCGAGCGGCTGGGCCTTCGCCTCCAGGCGGGCACGCATTTCGAGCTGTGCAATCCGCTGAGCGATCCGCGCTTTCCCGAATACTGGAAGCTCTATCACAGCCTGACCGAGCGGAGTGGCGTGGCACCCGAATTCGCGCGCACTCTGGTTCGCACGCGCACCACCGTGATCGCCGCACTGATGGTCCGGCGCGGCGAGGCCGACGCGCTGGTGTGCGGCGTGGGCGGGCAGTTTCATCGGCATCTCAGGCACATTTCCGACATCATCGGCCGCGCGCCCGGCGCCCATGCGCTTGCCGCTCTCAATCTGCTGATCCTGCCGCGCGGAGCCTATTTCATCGTCGACACCCATGTGACGGCAGAGCCCGATGCGCAGCAGGTGGCCGAGATTGCCGTGATGGCGGCGCGCAAGGTGCAGGGCTTCGGCATCGCGCCCAAAGTGGCGCTGCTGTCGCACTCCAGTTTCGGCAGCCTGAACACGGCAAGCGCGGTCAAGATGCGCGAAGCGCTCGAGCTGATCGGGCAGATGGCGCCAGATCTGGAGGTCGAAGGCGAGATGCACGGTGACGCCGCCGTGTCCGAGGAAATCCGCAACCGGCTGTTTCCCAATTCCAGGCTCAAGGGCGCGGCCAATCTGCTCGTCATGCCGACCATGGATGCGGCCAATATCGCCTTCAATCTGCTCAAGTCGCTGGCCGACGGGCTGTCGATCGGCCCGATCCTGCTGGGTGCCGCCTTGCCGGCCCATATCCTGACCGCGTCCGTCACCGTGCGCGGCATCGTCAACATGACCGCGGTCGCCGCGGTCGACGCCCAGATGCAGGCCGAGGCATCCGCCAAACCCGCCAAGCGCGCGCGCAAGGCGAAGCGGGGCTGAGAGTGACGGGTTCGGACGAAGAACGCGCCGCCAAGCCTGACGCCGGCGCGGCCGATAGCCATTTGCTGCAATCCGGCGCGCCGGGCAGGGGCAACGGCACACCGGGCGAGGCGGCCGCCGCGCGCCGCCGGATGCCGGCGGCGCTCTATGGTCTCACGCCGCCGGTCGAAGCCGCGGTCATGGCGGCCATCGAGGCCGACCGGCCCGGCCAGGTCCGCGCGCTGGTCGAGCCGCTGCACTCAGCCGACGTGGCCGACCTGATCGAGCGCCTCGATGACGAACCGCGCGGCCGCGTGATCGACGCGATCCGCCGGCGCTTCGACCCGGAGATTCTGAGCTATCTCGACGACAGCGTGCGTGAGCAGGTCGTCGAGCTGCTGGGCGCGCAAGACGTCGCCGCCGCGGTCAAGGAACTCGACAGCGACGACGCCGTGGATCTGGTCGAAGACCTGGACGACGACATCAGGCAACGCGTGCTGGCCGCGCTGCCGGCTGCCGAGCGCGTGCTGGTCGAGCAGGGCCTGACCTTTCCCGAGGAAAGCGCCGGGCGCCTCATGCGCCGCGAGGTCGTCGCCATTCCGCGTGCCTGGACGGTCGGCCAGACCATCGACTTCATGCGCACGAGCCAGACTCTGCCCGACGATTTCACCGAGCTGTTCATCGTCGACGCCGACCGCAAACTGGTCGGCATGGTCGCGCTCAACCGGCTGCTGCGCACCAACCGGCCGGTGCGCGTGACCGACATCATGGCGACCGACTTCAGGAGCATTCCGCCCGCGACCGACCGCGAAGAAGTCGCCAACATGTTCCGCCAGTACGGCCTGGTCTCGGCTCCCGTGATCGACGAGGCGGGAGCCTTGCTCGGCGTGATCACGGTCGACGATGTCATGACCGTCATCGAGGAGGAGACCGAAGAGGACCTGATGGCGCTGGGCGGCGTCGGCGAGGGCGACATCCACGCGCCGCCGCACGAGACCGCGCGCCAGCGCATCCGCTGGCTGATCGCGACCTTCGTCAATGCCGTGATCGCGTCCACCGTGATCTCGCAGTTCGAGGCGTCGATCCAGCAGATCGTGGCGCTCGCCGTGCTGATGCCGATCGTGGCGGCGATGGGCGGCAATGCCGGCATGCAGGTCGTCACCGTGGTGGTGCGCGCGCTGGCGACCAAGCACCTGACGGCGGCCAACGCGCTGCGCGTGGTCGGCAACGAACTGGCCGTCGGCGGCATCAACGGCGTCGTCTTCGCGACCCTGCTCGGCGCGCTCGCCGCCTGGTGGTTCGCCAGCCCTGGAATCGGCCTGGTGCTGGCCGGTGCCATGGTGTTCAACATGATCTGGGCCGGCCTCGCCGGCACGCTGATCCCGCTTGCGCTGGCGCGCTTCGGCCTCGACCCGGCGATCGGCGCCGGGCCCTTCCTCACCACCACGACGGATGTGCTGGGATTCTTCTCGTTCCTCGGCTTGGCGACGCTGTTCCTGCTGTAACGTCCCAACGGGCCTGGAATTCATGAGGCTCTCTGCGGAATTGCCTTTATCTCGCGGCCGAGGCGACGTTGTGCAACACGGAGATCGTGAGCTGTTTGCAGATTGAGCCAAATCTCCGCGCCGGTCCCTAGCCACCGCCCAAGTCTTAGCGCCGTATCGGCCGTCATGGCCCGCTTTCCCGCCATGATTTGGGTCAGCCGATTGGTGGGAACACCAAGAATGCGCGCCACGGCAGCAGCGCTCACGTTCAGCTCCTTGAGTTCATCTGCGAGAATTTCACCCGGGTGAATTGGCGTTCTGGCCATTGTCGTTTTCCTCAGTGGTCGTCGACAATATCGACGTTCTCGGGACCAGAGGCAGCCTCCGGCCATTCGAAGCAAACTCGCCATTGGTCGTTGATGCGAATGCTATACTGCCCCCGACGATTGCCGCGCAATGCTTCGAAGCGGTTGCTCGGCAACGTCATGAGAGCTCGAATGTCCGGCGCCGCATCAAGGATTTCCAATCGCTTTTCGGCTTGCCGAGCGAACGACTGAAATTCGCCCACCCGCTTGCCCAATGCAAAATCCTGGGTGCGCCAGTCGCGATGGCTTCGGATCATTGCAACGAGAGCAGAATTCGATACGCTTGACGTCAAGCGTATCGACGATCGCTCTAGCTTTCATGGGTTTCCCAAGCCCACAGCCGCGTTGGGGATGAAAGCCCGCAAAACGCCACGGGTTGAGTTCGCGCGCAGTCGGCCGTAGCTTCCGCGCATTGCAGGAGGTTGGCCATGGCGTGGATCGATGTGCTGGGTGCAGATGAGCTCACGGAGAAGGGCCGCGCCGTCGCGCGCGTCGACGGACGGCAGATCGCGCTGTTCAAGACCGAGCGCGGCATCTTCGCCTGCAACAACCGCTGCCCGCACGAGGGTTATCCGCTGTCGCAGGGCAGCATGGCCGAGGGCTGCGTGCTGACCTGCAACTGGCACAACTGGAAATTCGACCTGGCGAGCGGCGAAACGCTGGTCGGCGGCGACGAGTTGCGCCGCTATCCGGTGCGCCTGCGCAAGGGCCGCATCGAGATCGATGTCACGGAGCCGCCGGCCGAGGTGAAGCAGCAGCATGCGCTCGCCAGCCTCGACGAGGCGATCGACGACGTTGACTATCAGCGCATCGCGCGCGAGATCGCAAGGCTGGAGCATCATGGCGGCGACGGACTCGATGCGTTCCGGCGCGCCATCAGATTGACGCACGATCGCTACGAATTCGGCATGAGTCATGCCTATGCGGTTGCCGCGGACTGGCTCGACCTGCGCACGGAGACCGACGACATGGCACTGCGCCTGGTGGCGCTGGTCGAGGCGATCGCGCACATGGCCGACGATGCCGAAGGGGAGGAGCGCTATCCCTTCCCGCGCGGTCGGCGGCGCTGGGACGCGGATGCCTTCGCGGCTGCGATCGAGGCCGAGGAAGAGCCTGCCGCAGTGAAGCTGATCCGCGGCGCCTTGGACCGGCCGGCTGGCGAGCTTCGCGCGGTCCTGGCGCGAGCGGCGCTCACCCACTACCAGGATTTCGGCCATTCGCTGATCTATGCGACGAAGGCTGTTCGCTTGCTGGAGCTGCTCGGGCGCGAAGTCGCCGAGCCGGTGCTGCTCGCCTATGTGCGCGGGCTGATCTACGCCTCGCGCGAGGATCTGCTGCCGGAGTTCCGCGACTATGCGGGCCGTCTCGCCGCCTGGGGCGAGAGGGATGGCAAGGTCCTGCCCTTCGAGGCCGCATCGCTCGTCGGCCGCAACGCGCGCGCCAATATGGCGACGGTTTCCGCCTGGGCGGCCGACCACGCGCCCGAGGCGATCTATCAGGTCGCGCTCATCGCCGCCGCGCAGCATCTCCAGGCCTTCGACACGCGTGTCGAGCGACGCACCAGCGGCAAGGTCGCCGACAATATCGGCTGGCTCGATTTCACCCACGCCGTCACCTTTGCCCACGCGTTGCGCGAGGTGGCGACCGCGACGCCCGATCTGTGGCCCGCCGGCTTGCTGCAGCTTGCCTGTTTCATCGGGCGCAACGCCGGCTACATCGAGCGCGACCTCTTGGGTCGGGCCCCGATCGCCGAACAGGCGGGCGCTCTGTTCCGCAGTGCCGTCGATCGTCTGTTCGACCATGGCCAGGGCGAATTCATCATCTCGGCCCATCTGGTCAAGACGACGCTCGCCGCGCGCGCCGAAGCCAGGGCGGTGCCGGCCGCCGCCGGGGATCTGGCGGCGGGCCTCGCGCGCTTCCTCGCCGCGCCGATCAAACGCCGCCACTCGCTGCGCACGGCGAAGCAGATGCTGGCCTTCGTTGCCGAGGAGTAGCGGAAGACCGCTTTCAACAACCACTCGCGATTCTTGACGTTGACGTAAACGTCAAGCTGAGCTAGCTTCCGACATCATGTCCCCGCGATCCAAGCCGGAGCATCCGACCTATTCGATCGTCGACCTCGCCCGCGAGTTCGACGTGACGACGCGCACGATCCGTTTCTACGAGGAGCACGGGCTGCTCAGCCCGATGCGGCGCGGCGTGCAGCGCATCTATGCGCCGCGCGACCGGGTGCGGCTGCGCCTGGTCATGCGCGGCAAACGGCTTGGCTTCTCGATCGCCGAGATCAAGGAGATGATCGAGCTCTACGACGCCGAGCGCGGCGAGGAGCGCCAGCTTCGGCTCTTCGTGCGCAAGATCGGCGAGCGCCGGGCGATCCTCGAGCAGCAGCGCCAGGACATCCAGGTCATCCTCGACGAGCTCGATGGGCTCGATGCGCGCTGCCGTGCATTGCTTGGCGAGACCGCGACGGTGCGCCGGCTTGAAAGAGGAGGGCGCCATGGCGGGGATGACTGAGACGGCGCGGGGCGCGGTCTATCCCTGGCAGTGCGACCACATCGGCCACATGAACGTCATGTGGTATGTCGGGCGCTTCGACGAGGCGACCTGGAACCTGTTCGCCCAGCTCGGTGTCACGCCGTCCTATCTGCGCGAGGGCAAGGCCGGCATGGCTGCCGTGCAGCAGAACATCACCTACCGGCGCGAGCTTCATGCCGGCGACGTCTTCGTCGTGCACACCGGGGTCATCGAGGTGCGCGACAAGGTGCTGCGCTACGTCCACGACATGATGAATTCAGAGACCGGCGAGACCGCCGCGCTCTGCGAGCTCACGGTCGTCCACCTCGACTCGGGCACGAGGCGATCGTCGCCCTTGCCGGTGGAGGTCGCGGCCCGTGCGCGCGAGCGCATCATCGACTGGCCGCCCCCCTCGGCGCGGGCGGCGAAGGCCGAAGCGACCGTATGAGCCGCTACGCCACGCCCAATCCCGATTTCGCCGCGCGCGTGCGCGACAGCTTCGGGCGCCAGCCCTTCATGAAGATGCTCGGAGCCGAGCTCATCGAGGTGCGCGCCGGCCATTGCGACATCGCGCTCGATTATCGCGCGGCGTTGTCGCAGCAGCACGGCTACTTCCATGGCGGCATCATCGGCACGCTGGCCGACAATGCGGGCGGCTATGCTGCATTCACCGTCGCGCCCGCCGACGCCAGCATCCTCACGGTCGAATACAAGCTCAACATCGTGGCACCCGGCGACGGCGAGCGCTTGATCGCGCGGGGCCAGGTCGTCAAGCCCGGGCGCACGCTGGTGGTTTGCCGGGTCGAGGTCTTCGTGGTCAAGAGCGGCCAGGAAAAGCTGTGCGCCATCGCGCTCGCCACGCTCATGCTCATGGCCGGCAAATCCGATGGTCCGGCTTGATTTAGACGAATTGTGGCCGGCTGGCCGCCTTTGGGGCGGCCCGATATAGTAGCCGGGATGCCGCGGGAGGCGGTCGTCCGATGATCTCCAATTCCATGCCGACGCTCGACTTCGACCTGGGCGACACGGCCGACATGCTGCGCGAGAGCGTGCGCGACTTCTCCGCCGCGGAGATCGCCCCGCGCGCTGCCGACATCGATCGCGACAACGCCTTTCCGATGGATCTTTGGCGCAAGCTCGGCACGCTGGGCGTGCTGGGGATCACTGTCGAGGAGGAGTATGGCGGCGCCAGCATGGGTTATCTCGAGCACTGCGTCGCCATGGAGGAGATCAGCCGCGCCTCGGCCTCGGTCGGCCTGTCCTACGGCGCGCACTCAAATCTTTGCGTCAACCAGATCCGGCGCAACGGCACGCCGGCCCAGCGCACGAAATACTTGCCGAGGCTGATTTCCGGCGAGCATGTCGGCGCGCTGGCGATGAGCGAGCCCGGCGCCGGCTCCGACGTCGTGGGCATGAAGACGCGCGCCGACAAGCGCGGCGACCGCTATGTGCTCAACGGCTCGAAGATGTGGATCACCAACGGCCCGGATGCCGACACGCTGGTGGTCTACGCCAAGACCGCACCCGACGCCGGCCCGCGCGGCATCACCGCCTTCCTGATCGAGAAGGGCATGAAAGGTTTCTCGACCGCGCAAAAGCTCGACAAGCTGGGCATGCGCGGATCGAACACCTGCGAGCTCGTGTTCCAGGATTGCGAGGTGCCGGCCGAGAACGTGCTCGGCGAGGTCAACAAGGGCGTCAACGTGCTGATGAGCGGCCTCGACTACGAGCGCGCGGTGCTCGCGGCCGGTCCGCTCGGCATCATGCAGGCCTGCATGGACGTGGTCCTGCCTTATGTCCACGAGCGCAAGCAGTTCGGCCAGGCGATCGGCAGCTTCCAGCTCATGCAGGGCAAGCTCGCCGACATGTACACGACGATGAATGCGTCGAAGGCCTATGTCTACGCGGTCGCCAAGGCGTGCGACCGCGGCCAGACCACGCGCAAGGACGCGGCCGGCGCCATCCTCTACGCGGCGGAGAAGGCGACCTGGATGGCGCTCGAGGCGATCCAGGTGCTGGGCGGCAACGGTTACATCAACGACTATCCGACGGGTCGCCTGCTCCGAGACGCCAAGCTTTACGAGATCGGCGCGGGCACGTCGGAGATCCGCCGCATGCTGATTGGCCGCGAGCTGTTCGAACAGAGCGCGTGAGGAGGGGCCCGGGACATGGCCGACACCGTCACAATTCCCGCCCGCAAGGGCAAGGCCGCCTTCGCCGCCAAGGGTCAGCACATCAAGGTCATCAACACCCATGGCCAGCAGGTGGTCGATACCTGGGCGTTCAACCGCGCGGACATCCGCGAGTTCATGTCGATGGAGCACACCCGGGTGTCGCTCGCCGCGATCTTCTGCAAGCCGGGCCAGAGCATGGTGACCAACAAGCGCCGCCCGATACTGACCGTGGCCGAGGACCGCTCGGGCGGCATTCACGACACGCTGCTCGCCGCCTGCGACCGGCACCGCTACGAGCTGCTGGGCTGCAAGGGCTATCACGACAATTGCACCGACAATCTGGCCGCCGCGCTGCGCGAGCTCGGCCTGCAGGTTCCGGAAACGCCGAGTCCGTGGAACCTGTTCATGAACATTCCCGTCTCGGGCGACAACGGGCTCGGCTTCGAGCCGCCGGTGTGTAAGGCGGGCGACTACATCCTGCTCAAGGCCGAAATGGATCTCGTGATCGCGTTTTCGGCCTGCCCGCAGGACATGGTGCCGATCAACGGAGTCGGCATGAAGCCGACCGAGGCTCACTTCCAGATCGTATGAGGGGAACGACGATGACGACGCTGACCAAGTACCGCTCGATGGACGAGAGCACGACGGAGGATTGGCGCGCCGTCGCGAACTCCGTGTCGGGAGACACAGCCGGAATGTCGGATCTCATCCTCGAGATGCTCAAGCGTCTCGACGGATCGAGCCTGGTGGCGCCCGTCACCCCCTACGAGCACAGTCTGCAGACCGCGACGCGCGCCTTCAAGGATGACGCCGACGAGGAGATCATCGTCTGCGGCCTGCTGCACGACATCGGCGACTTGATGGCGCCGCAGAATCATGCCGAGTTCGCTGCGTCGCTGGTCCGGCCCTACGTGTCCGACATCAACCACGGCGTCGTGCTGCTGCACGAGATCTTCCAGGGCTATCACTACTTCGACAAGGTCGGCATCGACCGCAATCTGCGCGAGCGCTATCGCGGTCATCCGTCGTTCCAGGCAACGGCGCATTTCTGCGAGAAGTGGGACCAGGCCTCCTTCGATCAGAATTACGAATCGATGCCGCTCGAAGCCTTCGAGCCGATGGTGCGCCGCATTTTTGCGCGCGCACCCTACAGCGCCAACCGGACCGACCACGTCAACTACTTCGGCTTCCGCGTCAACATGACGCCCGGGAACGCCACGGCCACCAACGCGGCCTGACCGGCGGAGACGAGTGATGCCCTCCGTGCTCATCACCGGCGCCAGCCGCGGCCTTGGTCTCGAATTCGCGCGCCAATATGCCGCTGATGGCTGGCGTGTCTTTGCCTGTGCGCGCGATCCGGAAACCCCCGAGCTCAGGAAGATCGGCGGCCAGGTCAGTCGCCATCGTCTCGACGTCTGCAATGGCGGTGATCTCAGTGCGCTCAAGTCCGAGCTCAACGGCGAATCTGTCGATGTCCTGATCAACAATGCCGGTGTCTATGGCCAGCCGCGCGGCCGCGGCGGCTGGGGCGATATAGACGACGAGGCCTGGGCCCAGACCATGCGGGTCAACGTCACCGCCCCGATCCGCGTCACGGACGCGCTCATCGGCAATGTCGAGAAGAGCGAGCGCAAGACGCTCGTCTACATCTCCTCGCGCATGGGATCGATCGCCGAGAACCCAGGCGGCAGCTATGTCTACCGCTCGAGCAAGGCGGCGCTGAATTCGGCAGTGAAGGGGCTTTCGGCCGACCTCAAGGCCAAGGGCATCATCGCCGTGGTGTTCCATCCGGGCTGGGTGCGTACGGATATGGGCGGGCCCAACGCCACGCTTTCGCCAACACAGAGCATCACGGGCATGCGCAACGTCATCCTCGGCTTGACGCCCAACGACACGGGCCGATTCATCAACTACGACGGCACGGCCATCCCCTGGTAGGAGATCACATGAGCACGGCATGGCACCTCGCTCAGCTCAACGTCGCGCGCGCCGTCGCACCGCTCGATAGCCCGCCGCTTGCCGATTTCATGGCGGCGCTCGACCGCATCAACGCGCTGGCCGAAGCCCAGCCCGGATTCGTCTGGCGCCTCAAGAGCGACAGCGGCAACGCGACCGACATCAAGGTCAGCGACGACCCGCAATTCATCATCAACATGTCGGTCTGGACCTCGCCCGAGACACTCTTTGCCTATGTCTATCGGTCGGCCCATACCGAGGTGATGGTGCGGCGGCGCGAGTGGTTCGAGAAGCCGAGCGAGGCTCATCAGGTGCTCTGGTGGGTCCCCGCCGGCAAGATGCCGACGGCGGAGGAAGGCTTGGAGCGCCTGGCGCATCTGCGGCGGAAGGGCGTCACGCCGCAGGCCTTCACCTTCAAGGAGCGCCATCCGCCGCCGGGCGATGGCGGCGCCGCGACCGACCACAAGCCGGAGCCCTACTGCGTCGGTTGGGCATAGGGAAGCTGCTCTCATGCATCTGTCCAGCGAGCAGCTCATGATCCGCGACATGGCGCGCGATTTCGCCCGCGAGAAGCTGGCGCCGGGCGCCGCCGAACGCGACCGTACGTCCGCGTTCCCGCGCGAGGCGATCGACGAGATGGGTCAGCTCGGCCTGATGGGCATGCTGGTCCCGGAGGATCTGGGTGGCGCGGGTGCCGATCACGTGTCCTATGCCCTGGCGCTCGAGGAGATTGCCGCGGGAGACGGCTCCTGCTCGACCATCATGAGCGTGCACAACTCGGTCGGTTGCATGCCGATCCTGAAATTCGGCACCACGGAGCAGAAGGAGCGTTTCCTCAAGCCGATGGCAAAGGGCGAGATGCTCGCCGCCTTCTGCCTGACCGAGCCGCAGGCGGGCTCGGATGCGTCGGCGATCAAGACGCGCGCCCGGCGCGACGGCAATCACTGGGTGCTGACCGGCACCAAGCAGTTCATCACCTCGGGATCCAACGCCGACCTCGCGATCGTCTTCGCGGTCACCGACCCGGCGCGCGGCAAGAAGGGGATCAGCGCCTTCATCGTGCCGACCAAGACCGCGGGCTACCAAGTGGCGCGCACCGAGCACAAGCTTGGCCAGAATTCGTCGGACACCTGCCAGATCGTCTTCGAGGATTGTCGGCTGACGCCCGATCTCATGCTCGGCGCCGAAGGCGAGGGCTACAAGATCGCGCTCGCCAATCTCGAGGGCGGGCGCATCGGCATCGGCGCCCAGTCCGTCGGCATGGCGCGCGCGGCCTACGAAGCGGCGCTCGCCTATGCGCGTGAGCGCGAGTCCTTCGGCGCCAAGATCATCAACCATCAGGCCGTGGCCTTCCGGCTGGCCGACATGGCGACAAAGCTGGAGGCGGCGCATCTGCTCGTGCTCAACGCCGCCCGGCTGCGCGATGCGGGCGAGCCCTGCCTCAAGGAAGCATGCATGGCCAAGCTGTTCGCATCGGAGATGGCCGAGGAGGTGTGTTCAGCGGCCATCCAGACCCATGGCGGCTACGGCTATCTCAACGACTTTCCAGTCGAGCGAATCTATCGCGACGTGCGCGTGTGTCAGATCTACGAAGGCACGAGCGACGTGCAGCGTCTCGTCATCGCCCGCCATCTCGCCGCGTAGGCCGTGATGGGCGCGCCGTCGACAGCGCCCTTCGT
>VGDO01000021.1 GCA_016869645.1 Alphaproteobacteria bacterium | reverse complement strand
CTGATCCGAACCGCGCCCGGCAAGGATTCGCTACGCCTCAGGCGCAAGGTCGCAGCCTGGGACGACGACTTCCTCGCCAGTCTCATCGCCGCATAACTGCTTCACCCGATTCCCCTGGTAGTCAGGACCCGCAGACAAACGCGAGTCACATCAGTGGCTTGGTCAAAATTCGGGCAAAGTTCAGCTTAGTGCCTAGCCGGCGACCAGCTTCAAGAGCTCGATCAGTCGTTCGCGTTCGGCGCCCGACAGTCGCCTTGCGATGCGCCGTTCGTGGCCGCGCACGCGTTGCGCCATCTCCTGGCGCACCCCTTCGCCCTTGTCGGTCAATTTCAGTGCGTAGGAACGGCGGTCATTGGGCGCCGGCGCGCGCACAACCAGCCCGCGCCGCTCGAGCCGGTCGATGACGCCCACCACCGTCGAGCGGTCAAGGCCCAGCGCGGTGCCCAGGGCGCTTTGACTCAATCCCGCATTGGCTGCGATCAGCACGAGCACGCCGAATTGCCCGGGTGTCAGGTCGATCGAGGACATGGTGCGGGCGAAGTCGGCAAACGCGGCGACTTGCGCACGGCGTAAATGGTAGCCGAGCAGCGAATCCAAGGTGCCGTGCTGAAGCCCGATCTTGCCCCGTCTCGCCGCCATGAACCCGCGCCCCCATCGGCCATTATTGTTTGCGTAGCAAACAATTTGACAGGCCAACTGATTATAATAAAATTGGCCTCGCATCACCAACATAGCAGGGAAACGGCACATGACGACACGCGTCGTCATCCGCCAGTGGGCCGAGCCGGTCGCGGTCGAGCCGGGAGCCACCATTCTTGAGGCGGCTCTCGCAGCAGGCGTACCCTATCCGCATGGCTGCCGCTCCGGCAACTGCGGCGCCTGCAAGTCGCGGCTGCTGTCGGGCGAAGTCGAAATGACGCCGTATTCCGAATACGCCCTGACCGAATCCGAGCGCAGGGCGGGGCTGATCCTCGCATGCCGGTCGACCGTGTGGGACGATGCCGAAGTCGCTTGGCTCGAAACCGAGGACATGATGGTGCATCCGCGGCGCCAGCTGACCTGCCGGGTCATCGGCCGCGCGACGGTCACCCACGACATCGTGAGGCTGCGCCTGGCGATCACGGCCGGCGGCCCTTTCACCTTCTCGGCAGGACAGTATTGCGCGCTGACGTTCGATGGCCTGGCGGCACGCGACTACTCCATGGCCAACCGCCCGGACGAGGACGAGCTCGAATTCCATATCCGCCGGCTGGACGGCACCGATCCGGCACGCAATGCCAGCGCTTATGCTTTCGATCGCCTGTCGCTCGGCGACAGCGTGTCCGCTGAAGGGCCGTTTGGCACGGCCTATTTGCGCGAATTGCATGCCGGGCCGATCATTGCCGTGGCCGGCGGTTCCGGGCTCGCCCCGATCAAGTCGATCGTCGAAGCGGTCCTGAGCCGCGGTGCCGGGCAGCCGATCCATCTCTATTTTGGCGTGCGTAGCGAACGTGACCTCTATCTCGAAGATCATCTGGCCGGTCTTGCGGCACGTCATGCCAACCTTCACTTTGTGCCCGTTCTGTCTGAGCCCCGCGGCGCCACGGCTCGTCGGACGGGCCTGGTCACCGACGCGGTTGCCGCGGACATGACGAGCCTCGATGGCTGCAAGGTCTATACGGCCGGGCCGCCGGTCATGGTCGAAGCCATGACCGCAACGGCGATCGAGTTGGGCGCCCGCCGCGAAGACATCCACGCGGACGCTTTCTACACCGAAGCCGACAAGCTGAAGCTGAGGGCGGCATCATGAACGATCAGGGCAAGGCGCTGGACGGCCGCGTGGCGCTCGTGACGGGCGGGGGCCGGGGCATTGGCGCGGCCATCGTCCAGCACCTCTGGTCCCGCGGCGCCTCGGTGCTGATTGCCGACAGCGGCGTGTCGATCGCGGGGTCGGCACCCGATCCGGCCGTGGCGCGCGACCAGGCGGCCAAGCTCGGCGACCGCGCCGCAGCTTTCTCCGACAGCATTGCCAGCCCGGCCGCGGCGGCGGCCGCGGTCGCCGCAGCACTCGAGCGCTTCGGCGGCCTCGACATCGTCGTCAACAATGCGGCGATCCTGCGCGACGCCTTCATCTTCAAGGCCAATCCGGGCGATTGGGAAGCGGTCATCCGAAACAACCTGTCCGGTGCCTTCCACGTGCTGGCGGCGGCCACGCCCGTGCTGCGCGACCAGGCGAAGGCCGAACGCGGCGGCAAGCCCTATGGCTGGGGTCGCATCGTGAATATCGTGTCGAGCGCCGGCCTCTACGGCAATTACGGGCAATCGGCCTATGCGAGCGCCAAGGCCGGTCTGTTCGGCCTGACCCGCGTGGTCGCCCTCGACATGGCGCGCTCGCGCGTCACCTGCAACGCGGTCGCTCCCTTCGCCGCGACACGCGTGACCGACACGATCCAGCCGGCCAATCCGGCGCAGGTAACCTACAAGGAGCGCGCGCTCAAGGCCGCGCCGTCCCATGTGGCGCGTCTCGTCGGCTATCTGTGCGGATCGCGCGCGCAGAACGTGACGGGACAGCTGTTCGGCGTGCGCGGCCGCGAGATCTTCCTATTTTCGCAGCCCCGGCCGGTGGCGAAGCTGGTGGCGCCCAATGGCGAGGAGATGCTGGCCGACGCCATCCAATCCGAGCTGGCGGGCAGCTTCACCGACGCGCTCACCGATCTCGAATCGTTCAATAGCGAACCTGTTCTCTGAGGAACCCGATCCATGTCCGAAAAATCCAGGCCCCAGGTCAAGACCTCTGCCGAGCTCAAGAACCAGGACCCGGAATTTCAGGAGCTGTTGCGCAAGATCGTGGTCAGCCACGCCGTCAACGAGCTCTACGGCGCCCAGGTATTCGACGAGCCGGCCATCGCTCTGGCGCCCACACCCTATACCAAGTGGCTGACCTGCCGGGTTGCCATGGAGGAATACGGTCACCATGTCCGCTTCAAGGAACTCGGCGTCGACATGGGGATTCCCGAGGAGGCGATGACACCCTCGAGCAAGAAGCCGCTTTCGATCTTCGCCTTCCCGCTCAAGACCTGGCCGGAGTTCTGCGTCATCAAGCTGCTGGCCGATCTGGCGGAGATCCTGCAGGTCGAGGACCTGCTGCATTGCTCCTTCCACCCGCTGCGCAATCTCGCGCGCATGACCATGCCGGAGGAGCGCTTCCACGCGCAGTTCGGCAAGGACCTGTGCACCGAGCTGTGCCGGACCGCGGATGGGCGCCGCCAGGTGCAGGATGCGATCGACCGCTACCTGCCCCTGTTGCCCGCTTTCTTCGGAAAGTCAGGCTCGCGCAACAACGAGCGGTTCCGCCACTGGTCGATCAAGCAGCGCAAGAACGAAGAGATGCGCGCCGATTTCCTTGAGCGCGCGCGGGCCTTGGTGGAAGATCATTTGAAGCTCAAATGGCCGGCCCTGCCGGCCGAAGCTGCCTAGCGCGGATCGGACCGGGCGGCATCGCCGGGTCCGCGGAGTTGGGTCCGCCGTTTTGGGTCCAGGGGGCCCGGGAGGAAACCATGGCGACACATGTCAAGCCGACGCCCAGCAATGCGCGCGCCGACTTCTATGAGCGGATCGGCGCGCACAGCCTCGCTCCGCTGTGGGAGGTTCTGCACAACCTCGTGACGCCGCAGCCCGTGACGACGGCGGTTCCGGCCATGTGGCGCTATGCGGACATCCGCGGTTTCATCGACGAGGCGGGCGAGCTGATCACCGCCAAGGAAGCCGAGCGCCGCGTCCTGATCCTGGAGAACCCGGGCCTGCCGGGTCAGCGCTGCATCACGACCAGCCTGTTTTGCGGCCTGCAGTACATCCTGCCCGGCGAAGTGGCGCCGAGCCACCGCCATACCCAGTCGGCGCTGCGCTTCGTCATCGAGGGCGAGGGTGCCTATACCGCCGTCGACGGCGAACGCACGACCATGCGGCCGGGCGATTTCGTCATCACGCCGTCCTGGACCTGGCACGATCACGGCAATCCGGGCAACACGCCCATGGTGTGGATGGACGGCCTCGACATTCCGATCGTGCGCCTGCTCAACGGCAGCTTTGCCGAGAAATACGGCGCCGACGAGCAGGCGATCACGCGGCCGGAGGGCGATTCGCCGGCGCGCTATGGAAGAGGCATGCTGCCGCTCGGCGAGCGGCCAACCTCGCTGACGAGCCCGGTCTTCAACTATCCCTACGACCGCACGCGCGAGGCCCTGGAAGCCATGCGCCGCCGCGACCAGTGGGACCCGTGCCACGGACTCAAGATGCAGTACGTCAACCCGCTGACCGGCGGCTGGGCGATGCCGACCATCGGCACCTTCATGCAGCTTCTGCCCAAGGGCTTCAAAGGCGCGCCCTACCGCTCGACCGACGGCACTGTCTTCTCCGTCGTTGAAGGCCGCGGCACGACCAAGGTTGGCGACCAGGTGTTTGCCTGGGGACCGCGCGACATCTTCGTCGTGCCGGGTTGGACCTCGCACCGGCATGAGGCGACCGAGGACGCGGTCATCTTCAGCTTCTCGGACCGTCCGGTGCACGACAAGCTGGGGCTGTGGCGCGAGGAACGCGGTCGTTCATGACGGCGCTCGCAGCGGCGCGCCCGCTCGACCGGCCGGATGCCGGCGCGATCGATGTATTTGCACGAAGCATTGTGCAGGCGTCGTGGTTCGCCGCGCTTGGCGCGCCGCTGAGCGCCGGCGAGGACGCAGACGTCCGGACCTATCTTGCCGGCCTCGCCATTCCCGGACTTGCCGATGTGGCCATCGACATCGTGGCCGACTGGCCGTCGGCCAAGCGGATTGCCGACGCACCGGACTGGGACCGGCGTTGGTGGAACGGCGAGGAAGCGCTGCGCCAGGCCGCGCTGCAGCAGGCAATCGCCAGACTGGGGCAAGGCCGGGCAATGGCGGCCCTCACGCGCGTGACGGAAGGCGCCTCGGACCGGGTGCATGGTTTGGCGGCATCGGCGGCGCAGCGCGACGGCGTGGCCGACCAGGCGCTGGTGCGGGCAGCGGCCGGTGCAGCGACGCAAGCCTGCTACCAGGCCGCCCTCGCGCTGGCCGCCGAAGCGGAACGCGACCACGCCTTCACGGCAAAATACCGCCTGTTTGCCGCCGGGCGCTGGCCGCTCGGATTGGTCGGCGGCCACTTCTTCCTGTTCTAACGGAACAGACATGCCGCTGCGCCTGACCACCTGGAACATCAACTCGGTGCGCCTGCGCCTGCCGCTCCTGCTCCGGCTGATGCAGCAGGAGAAGCCCGATGTGATCTGCCTGCAGGAGATCAAGGTCGAGGACGGACTCTTCCCGCGCGAGGCGATCGCCGCCGCCGGCTACGAGCACCAGATCGTGCGCGGCATGAAGGGCTACAATGGCGTCGCCATCCTGTCGCGCATCCCGCTCGAGCGCGGCGAGGACCGCAGCTGGTGCGATCGCGCCGACAGCCGTCACGCCATTGCCATGCTGCCGGGCAACATCGAGCTGCACAATTTCTACATTCCCTCGGGCGGCGATATTCCCGATCCGGTGCAGAACGCGAAATTTGCCCACAAGCTGCAATTTCTCGACCAGGTGACGGATTGGCTCGGCGCCGAACGCAAGCGCTCGCGGCCCATGATCCTGGTGGGCGACCTCAATATCGCGCCGCTCGAATGCGATGTCTGGTCCCACAAGCAGCTGCTCGACGTCGTCAGCCACACGCCGATCGAGGTCGAGAAGCTGAGCCGGCTGCAGGGGACGGTGGAGTGGGTCGATGCGGTGCGCCATTTCGCGCCGCCGCCGGGCAAGCTCTACACCTGGTGGAGCTACCGTGCGCGCGACTGGCTGGCGAGCGATCGCGGCCGCCGCCTCGACCATGTCTGGGTCACGCCGCCGCTGCGCAAGAATCTGCGATCGGCCTCGGTGCTGCGCGATGCGCGCGGCTGGCAGCGCGCGTCCGACCACGTGCCCGTCACGATCGAGTTGGACACGTGACGGATCGGCGCGATCTGAAGCCGTTCTTCTCGCCCCGTTCGGTTGCCGTGGTCGGCGCGGCAGAGCGTCCGACCTCCTCCGGCGGCGCAGTCCTGCAAAATCTCCGCATCTGCGGCTATGACGGCGAGATCATCCCGGTCAATCCCAAGGGCGAGCCGATGTTCGGGCTGGCCACGCGCCGCTCGCTGCGCGAGCTCACGGCCCCGGCCGAACTTGCCGTCATCGTCATCCGGCCCGATCTGATCCTCGATGCCGTGCGCGAGGCCGTGGCGACCGGCCACAAGAATCTTCTGATTCTGCCCGGCGGCTTCGCCGAGGCGGGTCCCGAGGGCAAGGTTCGCGATCAAGACCTGCGTCGGATCGCGGCCGAAGGCGGCCTGACCATCGCGGGCCCGAACTGCGCCGGCATCATTCACCTCGATCCGCAGCGCCGGTTCGGCGCGACCTTCCTGCGCGACATGCCGCCCGGAGGCGGTATCGCGTTCATCTCCCAGTCGGGTGCGCTCGCCGAAGAAGTCATCGCCAAGGCCAACGAGATGCCGTTGCGCGTCGGCACCGTCGTTTCGGTCGGCAATGCCGTGCATCTCGGGGTCGATGACTATCTCGATCACCTCGGACAGGATCCGTCGATCACCTGCGTGCTGCTCTACATCGAATCGATCGACGATCCCCAGCGCTTCCGCCGCATTGCCCGCGCGGTCACCCAGCGAAAGCCGGTCGTGGCGCTGATCGGCGGCGCGACCGGGCCGGGCGGCCGGGCCGCCGCCGCCCATACCGGCGCCACCGTCAACGACGACGCCGCCATCGAGGAGTTCGTGCGCGATTGCGGCATGATCCGGGTCAAGAGCCTGCGCCGCCTGCTGCTTGCCGCCAAAGGGTTCGGTTTCTTTCCCGACGGCTTCGGCCGGCGCGCGCTGATCCTGTCCAACTCCGGCGGGCCCGGCGTGATCTGCACCGACCGCGCAACGGTCGAGGGGCTCGAGCTGCCGCCGCTGCCCAATGCCTTCGCCTCGACGCTGCGCGCCAACCTGCCGGGCGAAGCTTCGGTCGCCAATCCGCTCGACCTGTTGGCCGATGCACGCGAGGACCGTTTCGCCATGACGCTGACCGCGGCGCTCGAATCGGCGGCCGGCACCTACGACTCCATCCTGATGATCCACGTCGTGCCATTCATGGTCGATGCCGGACCGGTCATCGCCCGGCTGGCCGAGCTGTGCCGTGCGGCCAAGCTGCCGATCATGCACAGCATGATGGGCACGCTGCCGGGCAAGGCCGAGTGGTTCCGTGCCATGGAGTCGGCGGGCGTGCCGATGTTCAATGATGTCGAGGCGATGGCCGAAGCGGCCGGTCTTGTGGCGCGCTATGGCGAAGCGCGCCTGGCCGCGGCCGGAACGGAACGACCGACGGCGCTCTCCGGTCGAACCAGCTAGTCCATCCGGTACATGAAATAGCGGCCGGCCGCGACACCCTCCGGCAAGCACAGTCCGCTGGCTCCGGGGATGTTCAGTTGCTGGTCGCTGGCCACCACGGCGCCGGCCGCCAGAAGGTCAGGCAAGGCCTGCGAAATGAGTGCCGCAGTCCGGGCGGTGGCCGCCCGGTCGCCCGAACCGATGTCGATATGTGCCAAGGCCGCCGCGGTCCCGATGCGCGCCCGGGCGCGCGGCAGCGTCTCCGCCAAGTCGCCGAGCACCAGATGATCGGCATCGGGACGGGAGTCCGGATGCGCCATCACCTCGCGTTCGAAAACGTAGATCGCGCGCCCGGGCAGTTTCTCGCGCAGGTGATCGTAGGTCCGGCCGTTGCCGAGACCGAATTCGAGCACTGGTCCGTACAGGCCGGCGGTGAGCTCGATCGCCCGGTCGAGGCAGACGCGCTGTGCCGTCAGCCTGCGGATCGCGCTGTCGAGCCGGCTCACGGCGCTTCGACCGAAATGGCTATGCCCGGCCTCAGTTGCGGGATTTGTTGACCATCTCGCGCAGCTGGATGTTCATGCGTTCGACTCGGTGCGCCAGCTCACGCATGATCTGGATCGCCATCTGCGGGAACTCGGTCACGAGGCGGAAGAACAGCTCCTTCGAGATGCGGAGCGTCGTCAGCTTGCCGACGGCCTCGACGGTCGCCGTGCGCGGCATGTCGCACAGGATGGCGATCTCGCCGACGATGTCGCCGCGCTTGAACTTGGCGACCTGGATCCTGCCCTGGGCCGTATCGATCAGCACCGCCGCTTCGCCGTCCATGATGATGTAGGCGGCGTCGCCCATATCGCCTTGCTTGAATAGCGCCTGGCCGGACTCGTAGGTGATGCGCTCGCTGGTGAAGGCGAGCAGCTTCAGCTTGGCTGGCTCGATCTTCGAGAACAGCGGGATGGCTCGCAGAACGTCGACTTCTTCGTTCAAGCTCATGCTGGGCGGCCTCCGACCAACCTATTCCTTAGCCAACAGCCCGGCCATTGCCGAACCGTCACGATTGACCTCGTCAAAAGTTCCCTGCTGAACGACGCGGCCCTCCGATACGACCAGGACGCGCGGGAATGATTTGGCTTGGCCGGCCCGGTGCAGGACCCAGATCAGGCCTCTGCCGGCCTGCTCGGCCATGAGATTGTCGAAGATGCGGGTCTGCGTCGCGCTGTCGAGCAGTGCGGTTGCTTCGTTGACGATCAGCGCGTCGGGACGGCGCAGCAGGCAGCGCGCAATGCCGATCTTCTGGCGCTGCGCGGCCGACAGCCGCGCGCCGGCCACGCCGACTTGGTAGCTCAGCCCGACCTCGACGACCGCCTCGCGTAATCCGAGCGAGCGGACCACCTCGGCGACCAGCTCGCCAACCCGCTGGCCGGCTTGTGCCTGCCCATAGGCGAGCTTGCCGAACAGGATGTTGTCCTGCAGCGTCGATGCCGAATTGTACTGGTTGGGGTCGAAGAACTCGACGTTGCGGCGCAGATCCTCGGGGATGTCCTGGGCAAAGGCTCGTCGTGCCTCCAGCAGGCGTGCCTGCATCGCTGCGTCGATCAAGCCCAGGCGGTGGCGCGCCAGCGATAGCTTGAAGGGCAGGGTGAGCAGGCGCTGGCGGTCCGCCGGATTGAGGCCGGCCACGCCGGCGCGTTCGGCGCGCGCCAGGATTGCCTGGAAATCGGGCAGATCGTCGGAGCTGATGAAGCTGTACTGGGCGAAGAACTCGTGGCCGGGCGGCAGGTCGGCGAACAACTCGACCATGGTCTTGGCAACTTCGCGCCCGATGCCGATTAGATCCTCGGTCAGTCCGGTTTTGTCCAAGACCTCCCGCACATATGCATTCTCGGCGAGCCTGTCGATG
The DNA here is from genome assembly GCA_016869645.1 of Alphaproteobacteria bacterium. Lineage (GTDB taxonomy): Bacteria > Pseudomonadota > Alphaproteobacteria > SHVW01 > SHVW01 > SHVW01. The sequence goes on along the minus strand of VGDO01000021.1, from coordinate 34,855 downwards.
TCGAATACGTCGCCGACCGGCGTGCCGAACAGCAGGTTCTCGGCGACAGTGGCGTTCTGGTTGAAGGCAGCGACGTCGAACGGCTCGACCAGGCCCCTATAAGCATCATCGGCGAGCCGAACGCGCAGCGCGCTCCGCGCGGCGAGAACCTGGGTTGCCATCTCGGGCTGGTGCGACGGATCGATCGTTCCGCGCAGGCCGAGCTGGTACACGTCGTCCTCGAGATCGACCCGATGCAGGACCTCGGTCACGCGGCGGATCAGACCCCTATGGTCGCCGACGCCGGCCGCTTGGTAGTCGATCCAGTCCGCGTTGATATCGTCGGTGCTGTTGCCGGTGATCTCGGCCTCGGCGCTCAATTTGCGCCGGAGCCGCTCCTCTGATTCGCCGCCGACTGACCTGATCGGTCGGTGCATGATACCCATCAGCAGATTCTCGCCGAGGCTGGCCGAGAAAACGTAGGCATTGCCGCCGACATAGGCGAAGCGGCGTCCGATGATCGCTTCGGGCAGCGCGGTCAGGTCTCTGCCGTCGACGGTAATCTGGCCCGATGTCGGCATGAGCAGACGGGCAATCAGCATGGCCAGCGCGTCCTTGCCCGAGCCCGATGGACCGACGATGGCCACGTGTTCGGTCAGCGGGAACGAGAATGACGCGGAATCGATGACGGCGACCTTGCCATCCTCGGTCAGGCTGACGTTGCTCGCCACGAGCTGACCGCTCAGCGGCTCGATCGTTTCAGGCTCCTCGAGCTGCTGCTTCTCCTCCATCATGCCCTGGGGCATGAACTGCTCGACGACCTGCTCGTACTTGATCCGGATGTCTTCCTTTTGCTGGTAGTAGTTGAGCAACTCGCGCCAGGGCGCCGACATGTCCTTGTAGGCGACCAGTGCCGCCAGCAGCGCGCCGGCGCTCATGTCGCCGATGATGACGAGGTAGCCGCCGATGCTGAAGAAGAAGAACGGGGTCAGCTGATTGATGAAGTTGTTGAGGAATTTGACGAAGAACTTCCGATTGTAGATCTCGAACCGGATGCCGAAGATGGTGTTGAGCCGGTCGCTGAACTCGGCGAGCTTGATGCGCGCGGCGTTGTGCGCATGGACCTCGTGGATGCCAGAGACCGATTCGCCGATACGCTCGGAGAGCTTGCGCACCGTGCGCACGCGCTCCTTGCCGAGCTGGTTCACCCGTTTCTGCAGGCGGGGAATGATCCAGCCCTGGAACGGATAGAGCGCCGTCGCGGCGAGGCCCAGCTTCCAGTCCTGGACGAACAGAAAAATGATGACGGTGATGAGCTGGCCGGCCTGAAAGACAGAGCCGTTGATCGCCTCGCCGATGAAACCGCCGATCGGCTCGACCTCGGCGGTGATCATGGGGATCAGCTCGCCTTGAGAGACCTTTTTGAAGTGCGGCAGCGGAAACCGGAGAATGCGGGCATAAAGCTCGTAACGCAGGCGGCGTAGCATGCGCTCGCCCATGCGGCCCTGATATACGTTGATGTAGAATTTGAAGCCGCCATTGATGCAGACGAGCAAGAGGAACAAGCCGCACAACAGAAAGAGATAGGGAATCTGGTCAAACGACAGGCCGAAAAAATTCTTCGGGAAGTCCTTTCCGTTGATCGCCTGGTTGACGATCATTTTCGGCAAATCATACGAATAATAAAGAAACGGAAACGAAATGCCCGTGATGATCAGTAGATATATCTGTTGTCGGTAGCTGTGCCTGAAGATGAACCGGAACAGGTTGGTTTCCATTTTTCGTTTCCGCTCAGAGCGTTACGGCGCAGCCCCGGAAACAGCGGCGCCCCCCGCTGCGACAATATCGCAGGTCGCCTTTCCGGGTAAACGCTCCTACCTAAGTTCGCCGATCACGAGTGGTTCACCGAGATTCGACTTTAGGCGGTCCCATCGCTGTGCCATAGTCTTGAGCAATTACAACGACATCGGGACGCGCGGGGGGCTTTGAAGGGAATGGCCATGCGCCGTAACCATGCGCGTGTGCTGATTTACAGCCACGACACGATGGGCCTTGGGCACTTGCGCCGCTGCCGCGCGATTGCCCATTCGCTCGTCGAAGAGAACAAGGATCTCTCGGTTCTGATCCTGTCGGGCTCGCCGATCATCGGCAGCTTCGATTTCTGCACGCGCGTCGATTTCGTGCGCATTCCCGGCGTTATCAAGCTGCGCAACGGCGAGTACACGCCGCTTAACCTGCACCTCAATATCGACGAGACCCTGGCGCTGCGCGCCTCGATCATCCGCCACACGGCCGAGAGCTTCGATCCCGACCTCTTTCTGGTCGACAAGGAGCCGCTCGGCCTGCGTGGCGAGGTCAAAGACACGCTGAGCATGCTGAAGGCGCGCGGCACCCCGCTCATCCTCGGCCTGCGCGACGTCATGGACGAGCCGGCGCTGCTGGCGCCGGAGTGGGAGCGCAAGAACGTCCTGCCCGCTCTGCGTCAACTCTACGATGAGATCTGGGTCTACGGCCTGCCGCAGATTTGCGACCCGCTGGCCGGCATTAATGTGCCCGCCTCGACGCGGCGCAAGATCCACTATACCGGCTATCTCCGGCGCACCATCGGGCCGGTGCCGCCCAGCGCGCACACGAACTTCAACCTGCGGCTCGCCGACCAGCCCTACATTCTGGTGACCACCGGCGGCGGTGGCGACGGCGAGGGCCTGATCGATTGGGTGCTGCGCGCCTACGAGCACGACGACAGGCTGCCCCATCAGGCGCTGATCGTCCTCGGCCCGTTCATGCAGCCCGAGCGCCAGGCGGAATTCCTGCAGCGTTGTGCGCGCCTGCCCAAGGTCGAGGCGATCACCTTCAATGCCCACCTCGAGATCCTGATGGGTCGCGCCGTCGGCGTTGTGGCTATGGGCGGCTACAACACGTTCTGCGAGATCCTGTCCTTCGACAAGCGCGCGCTCATCGTGCCGCGCACGGCACCGCGCATGGAGCAGTACCTGCGTGCGGCGCGCGCGCGCGATCTGGGTCTGGTCAATATGCTGGTCGATGATGGCGGCCGTGACCCGCGCGTCATGGCGGTGGCCCTGCGGCGGTTGCCCGAGCAGCGCCTGCCGTCGGAAGCCGAGTTGCATGGCCTGCTCGACGGCTTCGGCGAGGTCAGCCGTCTGATCGGTCGGTGGTTGACGAAGCCCTCGGCCGCCGACATCAGCCTGGTCAGCCGGCACGCCTGAGTCGGCAAGCCGAGTTCAGGGAACCGGCATCCGTGGCCGCCGTCGCCTTTGTTCTCAAGGGCTATCCGCGCCTCTCGGAAAGTTTCATCGCCCAGGAGATCCGGGCGCTCGAGGCGTGCGGCCTCGATATCCGCATCGTCAGCCTGCGCCATCCGACCGATCGTCACGTGCATCCGGTCCATCGCGAAATCAAGGCGCCGGTGCTTTACCTGCCGGAATACCTTCACCGCGAGCCGATGCGTGTGCTCGGCGCGTGGCAGAGGCTCAGAGGCTCGGCCGCCTATGCAGATGCGCGGGCACAGTGGCTCAAGGATCTTGCACGCGACCCGACGCCCAACCGGATCCGCCGGTTCGGCCAGGCATTGGTCCTGGCGCATGAGCTGCCGGCCGGCATCGACCGTCTGCACGCGCATTTCCTGCACACGCCCGCCTCCGTCGCACGCTATGCCGCAATGATGACCGGCCTGCCGTGGTCAGTGTCGGCCCACGCCAAGGACATCTGGACGACGCCCGACTGGGAGAAACGCGAGAAGCTGGCGGCGTGTGCATGGGCGGTCACCTGCACGGAGAACGGCCGGCGCCATCTCGCCGAACTGGCCCCCGCCGGGAACAGGGTCCAACTCGTCTATCACGGGATCGACCTGGCGCGCTTTCCTGAACCGCCGTCGACCGTCCAGATGCGCGACGGCAGCCGCGCGGACGACCCGGTCGTGATCCTCTCGGTTGGGCGTGCGGTGGCCAAGAAGGGCTACGAGGATCTGATCGACGCGCTGGCACGCGTGCCTTCGGGGCTGCACTGGCGCCTCGTGCACATTGGCGGCGGGTCGCTCGGCAAGGATCTGCAACACCGCGCCAAGCTCCGCGGCTTGCAGGACCGGATCGCCTGGCGTGGTGCCCAACCGCAGGAAGTCGTGATCGCCGCCTATCGTGAAGCAGACCTCTTCGCGCTTGCGCCGCGCGTTGCCGCCGACGGCGATCGCGACGGTCTACCGAACGTGCTCATGGAGGCGCTGAGCCAGGGCCTTGCCTGCCTGTCGACGCGGATGCCGGGCGTGCTCGAGCTGATCGAAGACGAACGGACCGGCCTGCTGGCCGAACCGGGCGATGTCACGGGGCTCGCCAATGGCCTTGCGCGGCTCATTGCCGATCCGGGCTACCGTGCGCGCCTGGGCGACGCCGGCGCCGCCCGCGTCCGGCGCGACTTCGGCCACCAGCGCGGCATCGAACAGCTCGCCGCCAAGTTCGGTGTTGGCGGCGGCGCGAAGGACGACATCACCCGGGACATGGCAAGGGGCGCCGACCGGCAGCGCGCCAGCGCGTGAGCTGACCATGCGCATCGCCTTCCATGCGCCCCTGAAGCCGCCGACGCATCCGGTGCCGTCGGGCGACCGGGCGATGGCGCGGCTTTTGATGGCCGCCATGACGCGCGCCGGGCACCAGGTCGAACTCGCCGTCCGGCTGCGCAGCCGCGACGCGGGCGGCGATCCCGAGCGCCAGGCGCGCTTTGCCGCGGCCGGAAAGCGGCTTGCCGATCATCTGGTGCGCCGCTACCGCGGCCGTCCGGACGGCGCCCCCGACGCCTGGTTCACTTACCACCTCTACTACAAGGCGCCCGACCGGGTCGGGCCGTCCGTGTCTGCCGCGCTCGGCATCCCCTACATCGTGGCCGAGGCCTCCGTGGCGGCGCGGCGCGCGAACGGCGCCTGGGCCGGCAGCCATGCCGCCGTGACCGCGGCGCTGAGCCAGGCAAGCCTGGTGCTCGGCCTCAACTCGGCTGATCACGCGGGTGTGGCGCCTTATTTGTCCTCGCCGCAGCGCTGGCAGCCGCTCAAGCCTTTCGTCGATGACGCACCATTCGCGGCGGCCGCTCTCGAGCGCTCGCGCCATCGCGCCGCCCTCGCCGCGGCGCACGGCCTCGACACCTCCGTGCCGTGGCTCATCGCGGTAGGCATGATGCGGCCGGGCGACAAGCTCGCATCCTATCGCGAGCTCGCGCAGTCGCTGCGCCTCATCAAGGATCGCGCCTGGCGTTTGCTCGTGGTCGGCGACGGCATCGCGCGGCCCGAGGTCGAAGCGGCAATTAAGGAGGCGGCGACGCAGCGTGCGCTATTCCTCGGACGATGTGAGCCCGCTTTGCTTGCCGGCATTTATGCCGCGGCTGATCTCTGCGTCTGGCCGGCCGTCAACGAGGCCTTCGGCATGTCGCTCCTCGAGGCGCAGGCCGCGGGCCTGCCGGTCGTCGCCGGACGCTGGGGCGGCGTGCCCGATGTCGTCGCCGATGGCATCGCCGGCCGCCTCGTGGCGCGCCATGATGTCGCTGCCTTTGCACAGGCGGTTGCCGGCTTCCTCGACGAGCCGGAGGCTCGGCGCGCCGCGGGCGCCGCCGCCGCTCACCGGGTGACGAGCCAGCACGGCTTGGCCGGCGCCGTGACGGCGCTCGATGCCGCGCTCGCGCGGCTGCGCCGATGATCGCCCTAGCGCTGATCCGTCACGGCCCAACCGAGTGGTCGGAGGCGCATCGTTACCAGGGCCGCGTGGATACGCCGCTCAGCGACGCCGGCCGCGCGATCGTCAGTGCGTGGCGTGTGCCCGAGCCGTTCCGCAGCTTCGACTGGTTCTCCAGTCCCTTGTTGCGCGCTATCCAGACGGCGCGTCTGCTGACGGCGCTCGAGCCGCGCATCGAGCCGCGACTGATCGAGATGGATTGGGGCGACTACCAAGGTCACACCCATGACGAGTTGCAGGCGCGCGACGGCGCTGAACTGATCGACAACGAGGCGCGCGGGCTCGACTTCCGTCCGCCCGGCGGCGAGAGCCCGCGCGACGTGATCGAGCGGGTCAGGCCATGGCTCGCCGAGCGCCGCGCCGCGGAGCGGCCCGCCGTCGCGGTCGTCCATCGCGGCATCGTCCGCGCCGTCCTTGCGCTGGCCACCGGATGGACCATGACCGGCCCGCCGCCGGCCAAGCTTGACTGGTCGGCGTTGCACCTGTTCAACCTGCTGGAGACCGGCGGTCTCAGCGTCGACCGTCTCAACATCTCCCTGAAGTCCGGCTGACCCATGTCCGTGCCACGTGTGCTCTTCTACGTTCAGCATCTGCTCGGCATCGGCCATTTGCGCCGCGCGGCCCTGCTGGCGCAGGCACTCGCCGACCATGGCCTCGAGACGACGCTGCTGACCGGTGGATTTCCCGTGCCTGGCCTCGATGTCGGACGTGCCAGGCTGATCCAACTGGCGCCGGTCAAATCGGCTGATTCGTCGTTCAAGACGCTGATCGACGAACGGGGCGAGCCGATCGACGACCGCTGGCGCGATGCACGCCGCCGTCGCGTTCTCGAGATCTTCGACAGCGTTCGGCCCGAAGTGGTGATGCTCGAGATGTATCCATTCGGCCGGCGCCAGATGCGCTTCGAGCTGGACGCCTTGATTGCGGCTGTCGATGCGGCGGGCCCCCGGCCGCTCCTGCTCAGCTCGGTGCGCGACGTGCTCGTCGCCAAGTCGAATCCGGCGCGCGCCGACGAAGCGGTGCGCCTCGTCGAGCGCCATTTCGACGCCGTGCTCGTCCATGGAGACCCTGCCTTCATTCCGTTCGAGGCAAGCTTCCCGGCTGCCCTGCGCATTGCGGCCAAATTGCTCTACACCGGCTATGTCGCCCGGCCGCAGCCGGCCCAGGGCGCATCGTCCGATGGCGAGGTCATCGTCTCGGCGGGCGGCGGGGCGGTCGGCGCCCGGCTGATCGAGGCGGCGCTGGCATCGCGCGCGCTGACGCCCCTGGCAGAGCGCACTTGGCGGATCATCGCCGGCGAGAACCTGGATGACGCCGCCTACGCCCGCTTTCGGGCCGTAGCGCCCAGCGGCGTGGTCGTCGAGCGCTGGCGCGACGATCTGCCCGACCGGATCGCACGCGCGGCACTGACGATCTCGCAGGCCGGCTACAATACGGTTATGGAGATCGTATCGGCCGGCGTTCCCGCGGTCGTCGTGCCCTTCGCGGACGCGGGCGAGACTGAACAGGGGTTCCGCGCCCGGCATTTTGCCGAGCGCAACCTGCTGACGGTCGTGCCCGATGCCGAGCTTGACGGTGCGACGCTCGCGCGCGGCATCGCCGAGGCGCTGGGACAGCGGCGCGCGGCCACGACCCCCGACATGACCGGAGCGGCGACGACGGCCCGGCTGGTTGGAGAACTGCTGGCTCGGCGCCAGACGCGGGGTGCGGCGTGAGCCGCCCCATGACCGCGCGTGACCCCGATGCATCGCGCCGCGGGGCTGAAGACGTCCCGGCAAGCTGGTCCGATCTCGAGCGGGAGCTCGACGCCTGGGCCGCCGCCGGCCGGCGTGCCACCTTTTGGTGGCGAGACGACGATGCGGTCGAGCCATCGGTCGAGCTCGACCGGTTGATTGACCTGGCGGGGACGGCGCGCGTGGTGCCCGCGCTCGCCGTCATCCCTGCGCATGCGTCTGGCGCACTGGCCGATCGCCTTCGTTCCGCGCCGGGATCGGGCAGCCCATGCGCCGTGCTGCAACACGGCTACGCCCATCACAACCACGCGGTTGGAACGAAGTCGGAGCTCGGCAGCGAGCGACCGCTGTCGATCAGGCTCGACGAGTTGAGGCGGGGCGAAATGCGCCTGAAGAAGTTGTTCGGCGCATGCGCGATGCCGGTGCTGGTGCCGCCCTGGAACCGCATCGCGGGCGATCTTCTGCCCGCCTTGCCATCGATCGGCTTTGTCGGGATATCGGTCTACCGGGCGCGCAGGTCAGCGCAGGCCGCGCCGGGCCTTCGGATAGCCAATACCCATGTCGACATCGTCGATTGGCGTGGCGGCCGGAAGTTCGTCGGCGCTGGTGCTGCCCTCGGGCTTGCCGTAGGTCATCTTGCCGCGCGTCGAACGGGAATGGCGGACGGCGCGGAGCCGACCGGTTTGCTGACTCATCACCTCGTGCACGATGAACCGTGCTGGAATTTCATGCGCCGTTTGCTGGACGAGACGCGCAAACATCCCGCGGCACACTGGCTGGCGCCGCCCGACGTCTTCGAGGTTCATGCATGACACTCTACCGCTATCCTGCTCGCGCTCTGCTCGCCGACTATGCCAGGGCGAGCGTCGGATTCGTCGCGACCGGGCTTCCATTGTTGTTCGTGCCGCCAAATACTGCCATTATCGTGGTGCTTGGCGGATTGGCCGGACTTTTCCTGCTCTTTGGCCTGCGAACGGGTCTGCGCCAGATGTCGTCGGTCGAGATGTCCGATCAAGGAGTCTCGGTTTCGGGTTTGAGATCAATGTCGCTAGAATGGCAATCGATCCGAGACCTTAGACTGCGCTATTACTCGACCCGCCGCGACCGTGCCCATGGCTGGATGCAGCTTCGGCTTGCCGGCCCGGCAGGCTCGCTGAGCTTCGACTCCAACCTCGATGGCTTCGACGAACTGGTCAGGCGAGCGGCCACGGCGGCGCGCGCCGCCGGTTTGAAGTTGAACCCGACCACGCTCGACAATCTTGGCGCGCTTGGCATCGATCGGACCGGTCTCGGCGGCGATGACGAAGCGCGCACCGGATCAAATCCGGGATGAGACTGGCATGACAACGCCGCTGCTCCGCGTGCGCGACCTCAAGGTCGTGTTCGACCTTCCGGAAGGTCCGCTGACGGCGGTGGACGGCGTATCGTTCCGCATCCGGCCGGGCTCGACGCTGGCGCTCGTCGGGGAATCCGGCTCGGGCAAGTCGGTTGTCTCCCAGGCGATCATGAGCATCCTGCCGCAGGTTGCGCGCGTCGCGCAGGGCCAGATCCTGTTCGCCGATCCCGACCATCCCGGCACCATCACCGACATCGCGCTCTTGCCGCCCGACAGCCGGTCCATGCGCGCGATCCGCGGCGGCCGCATTTCCATCATCTTCCAGGAGCCGATGACCTCGCTGTCGCCGCTCCATACGGTCGGCGACCAGGTGGGCGAAGCGCTACACCTGCATCACAAGGCTTCCACGGCCGAAGGACGGCAGCTGACCCAGGAAATGCTGCGGCTGGTCGGTTTTCCCGACCCACGCAAGGCGCTCGACACCTATCCGTTCGAATTGTCCGGCGGTCTGCGTCAGCGCGCCATGATCGCCATGGCGCTGATCTGCCGTCCCGCCCTTCTGATCGCCGACGAGCCGACGACTGCGCTCGACGTGACCATCCAGGCGCAGATCCTGAAGCTGATCGCCGATCTGCAGGGCGAGCTCGGCATGGCCGTGCTGATCATCACGCACGACCTGGGCGTGGTTGCCAACGTCGCCGAGGAAGTCGTGGTCATGTATCGCGGCAAGGTCATGGAGTCGGGACCGCTCGACGAGATCTTCGAAGCGCCCAAGCATCCCTACCTCAAGGCGCTGATGCGCGCCGTGCCGCGCTTCAACATGAAGCCTGGCGAGCGGCTGGTGCCGTTGCGCGAGATCAAGCACGAGAGCGGTCAGCTCATGGTCAAGAAAGAGGCCTGGCCCGAAGGTGCTGATGATGCCGGTCCTCTGATCTCGGTTCGCGGCATCACCAAGAGCTTCAGCATCCGAAAATCCGCATTGTTCGGGGGTGGCAAGGTCCACGACGCCGTGCTCGCGGTCGACGACGTCAGTTTCGACGTGGCGCGCGGCGAATGCCTGGGACTGGTTGGCGAGTCCGGCTGCGGCAAGACCACGCTGTCGAAAGTGCTGATGCGCGCGCTGACGCCCGATGCCGGCAGCATTCGTTTCAACGACCGCGGGCGCCAGGTCGATCTGCTCGCGATCCAAGGTGATGAAATGATCCGCTTCCGCCAGAAGATGCAATTCATCTTCCAGGATCCTTTCAGCTCGCTCAATCCGCGCATGACCGTTTTCGACATCTTGAGCGAGCCGCTGGTCATCCACGGCATCGGTGATGCCGCCTCGCGCGCAGAGATGGTCAAGGAGCTCATGCGCCTGGTCGGCCTCGACGTTCGCTATCTCAAGCGATACCCGCACAGTTTCTCCGGCGGACAGCGCCAGCGCATCGGCATCGCGCGCGCGCTGGCGCTCCGACCCGACTTGCTGATCTGTGACGAGCCGGTCTCAGCGCTCGACGTCTCGATCCAGGCGCAGATCCTCAATCTGATGAAGGATTTGCAGAAGGAGCTGGGGCTCACCTACATCTTCATCTCGCACAATCTCGCAGTCGTCGACTATGTCGCCGACCGAATCGCGGTGATGTGCGCCGGTCGCCTGGTCGAGCTGGCGCCGCGGGCGGAGCTGTTCCGCAACCCGGTCCACCCGTACACCAAAGCGCTGCTGGCGGCCGTTCCCGAGCCCGATCTGGCGCACAAGCTCGACTTCACCGCCGTGCTTGACGGCAAGGCGTCGGTGCCGGCCGCCTGGGCGGCGCCGTTCACCGTCGATGGGGTGCGACGCCCGACTCTGCTCGACATCGGCGGCGGCCATTTCGTGCGCGCCGATCCGACCGGAATGCCCGCCGCCAAGGTCATGGAGGCGGTGTCGTGACGCGCCGGATTGCCGCCCTCATGCTCGCCTCGGTGACGCTGGCCGGCGCCATGGTCATGCCGACTCATGGCGCTCCACCGGTCGAGCCGCCCATTCTTGCCCCGCTGGTCGGCGCCGGTAGGCTTCCTCCTGTGGCGGAGCGGCTGCCCAAGGTGCCGGCGGTCGCCGATCTGACCGGGCCCAACCTGTCGCCGGGCGTGCATGGCGGATCGATCCGTATGCTCATGGGGACCGCGCGCGACCTTCGCTATTTGGTCGTCTACGGCTATGCACGGCTGATCGGCTACAATTCCGAGCTCGAACTCATGCCCGATCTCCTCGAGCGCTACGAGGTGCAGGACGGGCGCATCTTTACGTTTCATCTCCGGCCCGGGCACCGCTGGTCGGACGGACATCCGTTGACCACGGAAGACTTCCGCTTCGCCTGGGAGGACATCCAGCTCAACGACGAACTGGCACCGACCGGTGCGTCCATCGAGTTCATGGTCGATGGCGAAGCGCCGGCCGTCGAGGTGTTGAGCCCGACCGCGGTGCGTTACACCTGGTCGAAACCCAATCCCAACTTCCTGCCCGCGATCGCCGGGCCGCGGCCGCTCGATCTGGTGAAGCCGGCGCACTTCCTCAAGCAATATCATCGGAAGTATGCCGACGGCGCTGCGCTCGAACGCAAGGTGAGGGACGCGCGGCTGCGTAACTGGGCCGCCCTCTTCACCCGTGTCAGCAACATGTACAACAACGATAATCCCGAGCTGCCCAGCTTGCAGCCCTGGGTTCTCGTCACCAAGCCGCCGTCTGAGCGGTACGTCAGCGTGCGCAACCCCTATTTTCACCGCGTCGACGCCAACGGGCTGCAGCTGCCATACCTCGACGAGGTCGTGATCCAGATCGCGGACAACAAGATCATTCCGGCCAAGGTCGGCGGCGGCGAATCGGACCTGCAGGCCCGCTCGATCCGGTTCGACAATTACACCTTTCTGAAAAGCGCGGAGAAGCGCAACGACTTCACGGTGCGGCTGTGGCGCACGGCGCGCGGCGCGGATCTCGCGATTTATCCCAACCTGAACGCCAACGATCCAGCCTGGCGCGCGCTCAATCGCGATGTCCGATGGCGCCGCGCACTCTCGCTCGGCATCAATCGGCGAGAGATCAATCAGGTGATCTTCTACGGCCTCGCGCGCGAGGGCAACAACACTGTGCTGCCCGACAGCAAGCTGTTCCAGCAGAAATTCCAGACCGCTTGGGCCCAGTACGACATCGACAAGGCAAACAAGCTGCTCGACGAGATCGGGCTGACCAAGCGCGACGGTCGAGATATCCGGCTGTTGCCCGATGGACGGCCGCTCAACCTCATCGTTGAAACGGCAGGCGAAAGCACCGAGCAGGTCGACGTGCTGCAGCTCATCACCGACTCCTGGCTCAAGCTCGGCATCAAGCTCTACATCAAGCCGTCCCAGCGCGAGGTCTTCCGCAACCGGATCTTCGCCGGCGAGACGGTGATGTCGATCTGGTTCGGGCTGGAGAACGGCCTCGTCGTGCCGGATTCGAGCCCGCATGAGCTGGCGCCGGTCGATCAGCAGCTCCTGCAATGGCCGAAATGGGGGCAGTTCGTCGAGACCAAGGGCCGGGCAGGAGAGGCGGTCGATCTGCCTGAGGCCAAGGAGCTGCTCGATCTCTATGGCCAGTGGCGCACGGCCGCCTCATCCGCCGAACGCGGCAAGATCTGGACGCGGATGCTCCAGATCCATGCCGAGGAGGTCTATACGATCGGCATTGTGTCGGGCGTGCTCCAGCCGGTCGTGGTCCACAAGCGATTGAAGAACGTGCCGGTCGCGGGGATCTATAATTGGGATCCGGGAGCCCATTTCGGCGTCTACCGGCCGGACACTTTCTATTTCGACGGGTCGCCGCCGCGCGCGGCGACCCATACGGCGCTGAGCCAGTAGCAGGCGCCGGCATGCTCGCCTATCTCGTCCGCCGTCTGCTGATCATGGTGCCTACGCTGCTCGCCATCAGCGTGATCACCTTCATCATCATCCAGCTGCCACCGGGCGACTACCTGACGACGTATATCGCCGAGCTGCAGGCGCAGGGCGAGGCGGTCGATCCGAAAAAGATCGAGTTCCTGCGCCAGCAATATGGCCTCGACCGGCCCATGCACGAGCAATACCTGTACTGGATCTTCGGGGTCGTTCAGGGCGATTTCGGCTACTCCTTCGAGCACAATCTGCCGGTCACCGACGTGATCGGCGACCGGTTGTGGCTGACCATCCTGGTGTCGTTCTGCACAATTCTCTTCACCTGGATCGTCGCCTTTCCGATCGGCGTCTATTCGGCGACGCACCAGTACAGCTGGTCGGACTACAGCTTGACGCTCCTCGGCTTTCTCGGTCTCGCCACACCGCACTTCCTGCTGGCGCTTGTCATGCTCTATTTCGCCAATGTGTGGTTCGGCACGTCGATCGGCGGCTTGATGGACGAGCAGTTCATCGGGCAGCCCTGGAGCTGGCCCAAGTTCAAGTCGGTGCTTGAGCACCTTTGGATCCCGATCATCGTCATCGGCACCTCGGGCACGGCCGGCATGATCCGTCGTCTGCGCGCCAATCTGCTGGACGAGCTGCAGAAGCAGTACGTCACGACCGGCCGCGCCAAGGGGCTGCCGCCATTCAAGCTTCTGGTGAAATATCCGCTGCGCATGTCGCTCAACCCATTCATCTCGGACATCGGCGACTACCTGCCGGAACTGGTCTCGAGCGCCACCATCGTCTCGGTCGTGATGTCGCTGCCGACCACTGGCCCGGTCCTGCTCGAGGCGCTGCGCAGCCAGGATATGTACCTCGCGGGCTCGTTCCTGATGTTTCTGGCGCTGCTGACGGTGCTCGGCGTGTTTCTGTCGGACCTCGCGCTCGCCGCATTCGACCCGCGTATCCGGCTGCACGGCGGGGTATCGCGATGACCGTCACCTCAGGCGACCGTCGCGGCAACGGAAGGCTCGAGCACTACGTCTCGACCGCCCCCTTCGATCCGGTGACGGAGCCGGCGCTCACGCCGCTGCAGGAGCGATACTTCCTCGCGTCGCAGTGGCAGATGATGTGGTGGAAGTTCAGGCGTCACCGCATCGCCGTGGTGTCGCTCTGGATACTCGCGTTCTTCTACCTGATGGTCGTGCTGGCCGAGGTCTTCGCGCCCTATGCGCTACAAACGCGCAACACGGAATACGTCTATGCCAGTCCGCAATCGATACACCTGTTCCACGACGGCAGGCTGGTCGGTCCGTTCGTCTACGGGCTCAAATACAGCTTGAACATGGAGAACCTGCACAGGGAGTACACGGAGGATCCGGCGCAGGTCTATCCGATCCGCTTCCTCTGCCAGGGCGATCCCTACCTGTTCTGGGGCACGGTGCCGGCGCGCTTCCATCTGATCTGTCCGGCGCAAGGCGGGACGCTTTTCCTGTTGGGCACTGACCGGCTCGGCCGCGACATGCTGAGCCGGGTCATCTACGGGACGCGCATTTCGCTGACCGTGGGCCTGATCGGCATCACCATCAGTTTCACGCTCGGATTGGTGATCGGCGGTATCGCCGGCTATTACGGCGGTGTCGCCGACCTAGCGATCCAGCGCATGATCGAGATCATCCGCTCCTTCCCCTCGCTGCCGCTGTGGCTGGCGCTCTCGGCGGCGCTGCCGGTGACGTGGAGCCCGATCCTCGTATTCTTCGGCATCACCGTCATCTTGGGCCTGATCGAGTGGACGGGCCTCGCGCGCGCCGTGCGCTCCAAGCTCCTGTCACTGCGCGAAGAGGACTTCTGCACGGCGGCGATCCTGATGGGCGCCAAGCCCAGCCGCATCATCGGCCGTCATCTTCTGCCGAGCTTCATGAGCCACCTGATCGCCTCGGCGACTTTGTCGATTCCCAGCATGATCCTCGGCGAGACGGCGCTGAGCTTCCTCGGTCTCGGCCTGCGCCCGCCGGTGACGAGTTGGGGCGTGCTGTTGAACGAGGCGCAGAACATCAACGTGGTGGCCGAATATCCCTGGCTGATGCTGCCGGTCGTGCCCGTCATCATCGTGGTCCTCGCCTTCAATTTCATGGGCGACGGGCTGCGCGACGCGGCCGATCCCTACAAGTGACGTCGGCTGCGCGCTGCGGCGGCAACTAAGAAAGCCTGATTGGAAGCGCGCCTGCTAAGCGCGCGCGGCGCGGTCGAGTGCGCGCTGGATGAACGTGCCGAGGTGCTTCAGCGGCAACGGCTTTTCCAGCACTGCGAAGACTTCGATGCCGGCGCGATTGGCCTCGACGATTGCCTGGCCCTCGGCCGACATCAGCAGGATCACCGGCTTCGGCTGCATGGATGACGCCAGCTTGGCGACCGCGATGCCGTCGAGGCCTGGCATGCGGATGTCCATGATGACGACGCGCGGATGGCGCCTTTTCATGGTGCTGACGGCGGCAAAGCTGTTGGTCTCGGTGACGCAGGGTATGCCGCGTTCCCGGAAAAAGGCCGACAGGATCTCGCATTGCACGGGGTCGTCATCGACCACCATGACGAGGCGATCGCCGCCGATTTCAATCGTGCCGTTGCCCGGTTGTCGCACCCGCCGCCCGCCGCCAAGGTGTCAGTGCGTTGACTTACAGGGAACGGTGATCCCCGGTCGCCAGTTGTCTGGAGCGAGTTTTTGGGGGATAGCCGAGCACTGTCACTCAACCACGAGGATCATAACATAAGAGCCGAATTTGGCCATGCTCGGGTTGCCAAATTCGAATCGTCGTGATTGGTTCTTGCGCCCTGATCCCTGCGGAGCGACGGATTCATGCGTAACTTCAACACCCTCGACGACGTAGCGGTGGCCGGCAAGCGCGTGCTCCTGCGCGCAGACCTCAACGTTCCCATGAAGGACGGCAAGGTCACCGATGGGACGCGCATCGAGCGCGTCGCCCCGACGATCGGCGAATTGATCGGCAAGGGTGCCAGGGTCGTCGTCATGTCTCATTTCGGCCGGCCCGACGGCAGGCGCAATCCGGCCTTCTCGCTCAAGCCATTGGCCGCGGCACTGGCACGCGCGCTCAAGTCCGCGCCCGTCGAATTCGTTGACGATTGCGTCGGCGCCACGGCCGAAGCAGCGGTGGCGAACCTCGGCTCCGGCGCCGTCCTGCTGCTGGAGAACCTGCGGTTTCATCCGGAGGAGGAGGCCAACGACGCGAGCTTTGCCGCCCAGCTCGCGCGGCTCGGCGACGTCTATGTCAACGATGCGTTCTCGGCGGCCCATCGCGCCCATGCGTCGACCGCGGCCATCGCTCGTCTGTTGCCAGCCGCTGCCGGTCGCCTGATGCAGGCAGAGCTCGACGCGCTCCAAGCCGCGCTCGGTCACCCCAGGAAGCCGGTCGCAGCGGTCGTCGGCGGCGCCAAGGTGTCGACCAAGCTCGACCTGCTGGGCAATCTGGTCGCCCGCGTCGACAAGCTGCTGATCGGCGGCGGCATGGCCAACACCTTCCTCCACGCCCAGGGCATCGAGGTCGGCAAGTCGCTGTGCGAACGCGATCTCGCCGGCACCGCACGCGACATTGTGGCGCGCGCGCGCGATCGCGGCTGCGAGCTTCTGTTGCAGACCGATGCGGTCGTGGCGAACAAGCTCGAGGCTGGCGCCGCGACGAGCATCGTGTCGGCCGATTCCGGCGGCAAGTGGCTGATGCCGCCCGATCAGATGATGCTCGACATTGGACCGGCGACGATCGAGCGCTTCGTCAGCGCCATACGGGCGTGCCGGACCTTGGTCTGGAACGGTCCGCTCGGTGCCTTCGAGACGGCGCCCTTTGATCGGGGAACAATGGCGGTCGCCCGGGCGGCGGCCGACGCAACCAGGGCCGGTCACCTGCTGAGCGTGGCCGGCGGGGGCGATACGGTCGCGGCACTGATCCATGCCGGCGTGGAGGGTGACTTCACCTATGTCTCGACGG
This sequence comes from Alphaproteobacteria bacterium, assembly GCA_016869645.1. Taxonomy (GTDB): domain Bacteria; phylum Pseudomonadota; class Alphaproteobacteria; order SHVW01; family SHVW01; genus SHVW01. The sequence continues at coordinate 18,207 of VGDO01000021.1, read as the reverse complement.
CCGGGGGTGCCTTTCTGGAATGGCTGGAAGGCAAGGAATTGCCGGGAGTTGCCGCGCTGTCGCACGCCGGAGGAAACCCGTAGGATTTTAGCTAAATTTGCCTCTATCGCATTGAATTTGCGTTAAGAATCTCATTGTTGAATCGTTTCCGAGGGCGTACCATGTAGTTACGAGAGGTGTGCAGAAATGCTTGTTCCCCCTCCGGCGCAAACGACGCCAGTGCTACCGCAGTTCGCCTTGGTTCGACCGGTGGTCGAATACCAGGAGACGCGGCAGATTACGCGCGTCGCCGTTCAGCCGGCGCGTGAGTCGCGGAATTCCGAGGCTCAGCGCGAACGGAACGACCGGTCGGAACAGGTCAATTCCAGTACGCCGCAGGTGCAAGGCCCCGTCTCCGGACGGAAACACCGCGGGCTCAACCTCGACATCAACGTCTAGCATCTATCCCTGATCTCGACTTCACGCCGCGCTTCCCCCCGAGCGCGGCGTCTTGCGTCTGGTGACGCGCGAGCCAGCGTCCCAGCAGCGCGAACTCGGCGGTCCGCGGAGAACCCTTGCGCCATCCGAGGCCGACGATGCGATGGGCGGCCGCGCCCTCGAGCGGGCGGGTCGTCAGCTGGGTGCCCTTGAGGATGCCGGCCTCGATTGCGAGCGCGGGCAACAGCGTGATGCCGAGACCGTTCTCGACCATCTGAACCAGCGTGTGCAAGCTCGTGGCGGCGAAGCTGTCATGCGCCCGATTGTCGACGAGCGCGCAAGCTTCGAGAGCCTGCGCACGCAAGCAGTGGCCGTCCGCCAAGAGCAACAGCGTCTGTCCCTCGAGTTGCCGGCGCGAGATCCGACGCGCGTGCGCCAATGAATGGTCGGGCCGGAGCGCCAGGCTGAACCGGTCCTCGAACAACGGATGGACCTCGATCGGTCCGCAGTCGCAGGGCAGCGCCAGGACGACGGCGTCGAGCCTGCCCGCCTCCAGTTGATCGACCAGCCGCTCGGTCAGATCCTCGGTCAGATAGAGCTTGAGGCGAGGAAACGCACGGCGAAGGCCGGGCAGCGTGCGCGGCAGCAGGAACGGACCGACCGTCGGAATGACTCCGAGCCGCAGCGTGCCGGTGAGCGGCTCCGCCGCGCCGCGCATCGCCTCGACGAGGTCGGCCGCCTCGGCCAGCATGCGGCGCGCGCGCAGAACGGCTTCGGCGCCGAGCGCGGTCAGCGCCGCCCGCCGCCGGCTGCGATCGACCAGCGTGACGCCGAGCTGGGTTTCGAGCTCCTTGATGCCCGCACTCAGCGTCGACTGGGTGACGTGGCAGTTCTTGGCGGCGCGGCCGAAATGTCGTGCGTCGTCGAGGGCGACGAGGTAGCGGAGCTGGCGTAAGCCGGGGAGAGCGTTCATCGAATTCTCCGATCGAAACGATCATAATTTATCATTGGATCGATTGAACGTCGCACCTTAAATCAGGGGCCTAAGCGGCGCAGGGCGGTCCCGGCGCGGCGCAACCAGGCAAGGAGATCGACCATGCTAACCGTCGGCGACAAGTTCCCGGCATTCAACCTCAAGGCGGTCGTGACAAACGACCCCGCCTCGGCCTTCACCGCGATCAGCGACCAGTCGGCGCCCGGATCGTGGAAGGTCGTTTTCTTCTGGCCCAAGGACTTCACCTTCGTATGCCCGACTGAGATCGCCGCGTTCGGCAAGCTGGCAGGTCAGTTCGCGGAGCGCGATGCGGTGGTCTACGGCGTCAGCACCGACAGCGAGTTCGTCCACCTGGCATGGCGCCAGAACCATGCCGACCTCAAAGCGCTGTCGATTCCGATGCTGAGCGACATCAAGCGCGAGCTGTCGGCGGCGCTCGGCGTCCTCGACCGTCAGGAAGGGGTCGCGCTGCGCGCGACTTTCATCGTCGATCCCGAAGGCGTGATCCGCTTCGTCGCGGTCAACGACTTGAACGTGGGTCGCAACCCTCAGGAGGTGCTGCGCGTGCTTGATGCCTTGCAGACCGACGAGCTGTGCCCGTGCAACTGGCAGAAGGGCGACGCGGTTCTGAAAGCCGCCTGAAAACCGGAAGCGGCGGCGCCCGCCCGGCGCCGCCGCCTGACTCTCATGAAAGGAGATACCCATGTCGATCGAAGCGCTGAAGATGGCGCTGCCGGACTATGCGCGTGACATCCGCCTCAATCTGTCGAGCCTCGCCGATGAGACGGCTCTCGATCGGGAGCAGCGCGCCGGCTGCTTCATCGCCGCCGCCTTGGCGTCGCGCAACCCCGCCGTCATTCAGGCGCTGACCGTCGAGTTCGGCGCGCAGCTGTCGCCCGAAGCCCTTCAGGCTGTCAAGGCGGCTGCCGCCGTCATGGCCATGAACAATATCTACTATCGCTTCGTGCATCTCGTTGCGGCCAAGGACTATGCGGGCATGCCGGCCAAGCTGCGCATGAACGTCATCGGCAAGCCTGGCGTCGACAAGGTCAATTTCGAGCTCTGGTCGCTCGTGGTGTCGGCCATCAACGGCTGCGGCACCTGCCTCGACGCCCATGAGCGCGCCGTGCGGCAGGCCGGCCTCGGCGCCGAAGCCGTGCAGGCGGCGGTGCGCATTGCGGCGGTCGTGCATGCGGTCGCCGCCGTGCTCGACGGTGAAGCAGGCTTCGCAGCCCGGCACGCTGCGGCTGCGTGAGGGCACCCCGACCCGGGGCCTTGCGGGGCCCCGGGCCGGGGTTCAAACTTCGCTGATGGCTTCACGCAGCGATCTTCCTGACGCGACCGCGGTGCCTGCGCCGTCAGAGGCGTCGGCCGGCGATGCGGAGCGTCCGGCCAAGGGCCCGGTCGTGCGCATGGTGCCCGATGGTGACGACCGCGAGCGCCTGGTGTGCACCGATTGCGGCTTCATCAACTACGTCAATCCCAAGGTCGTGGTCGGCGCCGTGTGCACGTGGCAGGAGACGATCCTCCTCTGCCGGCGCGCCATCAACCCGCGCAAGGGATTTTGGACGCTGCCCGCCGGGTATCTCGAAGAGAGGGAAACAACGGAAGCTGGCGCAGCGCGCGAGGCGTGGGAGGAAGCACGCGCGCGTATTGCGCTCGAGGGCGTGCTCGGCGTTTACAACATTCCCCGGCTGTCGCAGGTTCAGATCATCTATCGCGCCCGGCTCCTCGCGCCCGATGTGACAGCGGGCCCGGAGAGCCTGGAGGTCGCGTTGTTCCGCTGGGACGACATACCCTGGGCGGACATCGCCTTCCCGTCGGTCCATTGGGCGCTCGAACATTTTCGCGCGAGCCTGGGCCAGAAGCAGTTCCCGGCCGGTTGCAATCCGTCGGCGTGAGGCCGGCAGCGTCGACCGCGCGCTCAGGTCCGGATGCTCATCGCGATGACGCCGGCGGCAACGATCGCCGCCGCGAAGACCCGCCGCGCCCCGAAGGACTCGCCCAGCAGCCGTGAGCCGATAAAGGCCGCGAAGATCACCGAGGTTTCGCGCAGCGCCGCAATCGGCGCGACGGCGCCGATTGAGTAGCACCAGAGCGTGATGCCATAGGAGCCCGTCGTGAGCAGGCCGCCGCCCATCCATTGGCGCCAGGTCTGACGGACCGCTGCAGCGAACAGGGAAGGCGGGCGCGCGCCGATCCAGAAAACGAAGCACAGGCCGTTGAGGACGAACAGCCAGCCGACATAACCGAGCGGGCTATGTGAGGCGCGCACGCCGCGCGCATCGATGATCGTGTACATCGCGATGGTCAGGCCGACCGCCAGCGCCCACAACGCGGGGCTCAGGTTTTGGACGCGGACCACCCCCCGTTGGGCCAAGGCGAGACTGGCGATGCCGAGCGAGGTTAGCACGACACCGACCGCTTGGCCGGTCGCCAACGATTCGCCGACCAGCGGACCCGACAGAAGCGCGACCAGCAACGGCCCCGAGCCGCGTGCGATCGGGTAGACATGGCTGAGGTCGCCTGCCTGATACGCCATGACGAGAAAGACGAAATAGAACTGATGCACGGCCGCGGTTGCCGCGAGATAGGGCCAGCTGTCCCGGTGGGGCGCGTCCGTCATCAGAATGAGTATCAGGCCGAGCGCCGCACACATCGCATTGACCAAGACCATGGCGACGACGCGGTCGGTGGCAACCTTCATCAGGGCGTTCCAGCCCGCATGCATCCCTGCCGCAAGCAAGACGAAGGCGATGATCGACGGGTCGAGTTGCAAGAGGACGCTCGGACTCTGTGGCAACCTTGCCAATCTAGGCCAACATGGCCGCGCCTTGAAGCCGCCTCGATCGCCGCCGGCGGTTGCCGCGACGCCGGGGGGCGATTAGCGTTGATCCCCGTGAGTTCCACCTTCCAACTGACCACCGTCATTCTTCTCGCCAACGTTGCCAGCATGGCCGGGTCTTCGATCTTCGCTGCGCTGGCGCCGGTGTTTGCCGAAGCGTGGCAGCTGACCAACACGGAGATTGGCTGGATCACGGGCATGTATTACGGCGGCTATGCGACGGTCGTCGCCGTGCTGGTGGCGCTTACGGATCGCGTCGACGCCCGAGGCATCCACATCGCCTCGGCCGTGATCGGCGGCCTGGCATTCATCGCGTTTGCGTGGCTTGCCGGCGGTTTCTGGAGCGCGCTGGTCTGCCACGCCGTGGCCGGAATCGGGCTCGCCGGCACCTACATGCCCGGATTGAAGATGCTGACCGACCGGCTCGACGGGCAGGCGAAGCTGCGTGCTGTCCCGTACTACACGCAGGGCTTCAGTCTGGGCATCGCCCTGTCCTTCTTCCTGGGCGGTCTGATCGAGCCGCTGGCGGGGTGGCGGATGGCGTTCTTTGTCGCGGGCTGCGGCAACTTGCTGTGCGCGTTGCTCGTGATCTTCGGCGTTGCGGCCAAGCCCGTGCCGGCCGGCGCGGCGCCGTCGCGCAATCTGCTCGACTTCCGGCCCGTGCTGAAGAATCGTGCGGCGATGGGATTCACGCTCGGCTATGCCGGGCATTCCTATGAGCTCATGGCGATCCGCGGCTGGCTCGTCGTATTCCTTGGCTTCGCCGAGAGTCTTCAGCCCGAGGGGAGCCGTGGCTGGAATCTGACGACGATCGCCGCCATTGCCGTCATCGCCGGCATGCCCGCGACCATCATCGGCGCCGAGCTCTCGCTCAAGCATGGCCGCAAGCGCGTGGTGAGCTGGGTCATGGCGATCACCGTCGTCGTCGCATTGGCGACCGGCGCGAGCGCGTCGCTCCCCTTCATGCTGGTGATCGCGTTCGCCATTGCCTACAACGTGATCGTCATGGGCGATTCGGCAGCCCTGACTGCCGGCGCCGTCGCCGGCGCAAGGCCAGGCGAGCAGGGCGCGACGCTTGCCGTCCATTCCCTGCTCGGTTTCGCTGCCAGTTTTGCCGGTCCGCTGGCGGTCGGTGCGGCGCTCGACGCCATGGGCGGCACCGCAAACGGCACGGCATGGGTCTGCGCTTTCGCCGTGATGGGCGCGGGCTCGGCCGCGGGCTTGCTCTTCGTTCGCTGGGTCGCGCCTTCTGCGCCCGGCAATTCGGGCCGCGGTCCGAACTCAGCTGCGCCGGCGCCAGCGCCAAGCGACGAGCCCGATCGCCAGCGCCGCGGCACCTAAGGCAGCCAAGGTCCAGGGTCCGAAGGTCTGCGCGATCCAGCTGAACAGGCGGTCGCCGAACACGCCGACAGCCAGCCAATAGAACGCCCAGATAACGGCCGACGTCCAGTTGGCGAGCTGGAACGGGCCGCGCGGCATGTCCATCATGCCAGCGACCAGCGGGATGACGGCACGGACGGGCCCGAAGAAGCGGCCGAGGAACACGCTCGCCACACCCCATTTCTCGAAGAAGGTGTGGCCTTTCTCGAGCATGTCCGGATGGCTGCTGAATGGCCACAGGCGGCCGACGGCGCGATCGAACTTGCGACCGATCCAATAGCTGACCCAATCGCCGAGCGCCGCACCGGGAATGGCCCAGAGCAGGATGTACCACCAGTCGAGCAGGCCCTTGCTGATCAGAACGCCGATGAAGACCATGGCCGCGGTCGCCGGCAGCAGAATGCCGATGAACGCCAGCGATTCGCCGAAGGCGAGACCGAGGGCGATCGGGCCCGCCCAGTCGTGGTGTGCGGCAATGAAGTCGCGGACGACGATCTCGTAGTGCAAAAGGAAATCCATCTCGGCGACGCCGTCCCGTTGTTGATCTGCCTGACGGGTCACGTCTTGGCGCGCGGATGGGCCGCAGCGTGAACGGCCATCAGTCGCGCCGCGTCGACGGAGGTGTACCGTTGCGTCGTCGATAGGGATGCGTGGCCGAGCAGCTCCTGGATCGCGCGCAGATCGCCGCCGCCGGCCAGGAGATGGGTGGCGAAGCTGTGCCTGAGCGCATGCGGCGTCGCGCTGTCCGGCAGGCCGAGCCAGCCGCGCAGGCGCTCCATCTGTCGCTGCACGACTCGCGCGCTGAGCCGCTCGCCGCGTGCGCCGACGAACAGTGGGTCATCGGGGCCCAGCTGGTAGGGGCAGAGCGACAAGTAAGATTCGATGGCGGAGCGCACCGGTGCCAGCAGCGGTACCACGCGCTGCTTGCGACCCTTGCCGGTGATGACGAGCGGCGCAGCAGGATCGCGCGGCAGATCGCGGCGCGCCAGTCCGATGGCCTCGCCGATGCGTAGCCCTGCCCCATAGAGCAGCGTGAGCACCGCGACGTCGCGTCGGCCGAGCCATGGCGCGCCCGCCAGTGCCGCGACCGCTCCGACCGCCTCGCCCGCTTCCTCGACGGACAACGCTTTCGGCACCGATCGCGGCAGCCGCAGGCCGGAGATGCCGGCCAGTGCAGTGTTGATTGCGAGGCCACGACGCTCCAGGAAGCGGAAAAATCCGCGCAGCACGGAAAGTGCGCGCGCCGTCGACGTTCTGGCCCCGCCGGCGTCGGCGCGCTGCGCCAGATAGGCGCGAAATTCCGTCAGACCCAATGCGGCGAGCGCGGGCAGATCGGCCTGCTGTCCCGTGTGCTTGGCAACGAAGGCGAGGAAGCCTGTCAGGTCGCGCCGATAGGCGGCCACCGTGTGAGGCGATGCACGGCGCTGGTCGGCCAGCCAGGCCAACCATGCGCCGGCGGCCCTGCCGACGTCAGATTGCGCCGGAACGTCGATCGTCCGGGCGCCGGACGCGGCTATGCGGGAAGGTCGAGCCATGCGCGGATGCAGCTTTCGAGCACCCGCGCCAAATAGCCGAGCAACTCGGTGCCCTGGTTGGCGTGGAAGGCGCCGACGCGACGCGAGCCGAATGCGAGCAGGCCCGACGGCGCCTTCGCGCTGATGCGCAGACGTATGAAGGCGTCGGAGCGCACCAAACCTGCCGCGGCGCCGAAGATGGCCGGGTCACCGGCCACGTCGGGCCTGAGGATGACGTCCCGATTCTCGCCGATCAGCCGGTCGACGGCGTTCGTGGCCAGAACCTGTACGCCGGCCGCACGCATGCCGGGAACAGACGACGCGCTCGGCTCCAGGCAGAGCATGACCACATCGACGTCGAGCAGCACGGCGAAGTCGGTGGTGACGGTCTGGATGAGATGCTCGAAGGAGGTGGCGCTCAGGAGCGCCAGCGACGCGGCATGAACGCGCGACTGGATGGCGAGATTGCTTCGCCCGGTCTGTACCAGGTCGCGCTGATCGCGCTTGAGCCGGTCGATCTCAACTTGCAGCCGCTTGAGCATGAACTGCTGCATGTCGACCACGCTGCGCGGGCCGGCGTCGGGCGCCATGCGCGCCGGCGGCGCCAGGACCTGGACGAGATCGGGATGCTCGACGAGGAAATCCGGATGCGCGCGCAAATAGGCGGCGACCTCTTGGGCGGTCGGACCGGGCGGCTCAGCCGGGGAGATATCGGTGGGGTTGCGTGCCATCGGATCGCGCTAGTCGAGGATCGACTGGCCGGTCTTCTTCCAGTCGGCCAGGAAGGCGGCGAGCCCGTTGTCGGTAAGCGGATGCTTGAACATCTGCCACAGCACCGTTGGCGGCATCGTCGCGACGTGCGCCCCGAGCTTGGCCGCAGTCACGACGTGTTGCGGGCCGCGCACGGAAGCAACCAGCACTTCGGTGTCGAACTCCTCGTATTGCCGGTAGATGGTGACGATGTCGGCGATCAACGACATGCCGTCGCTGCCGATGTCATCGAGCCTGCCGACGAAGGGCGAGATGAAGGTCGCCCCCGCTTTGGCGGCGAGAATCGCCTGTGCAGCCGAGAAGCACAGCGTGACATTGACCATCGTGCCTTCGGAGCTGAGCGCCTTGCATGCCCGCAATCCGTCCGGCGTCAGCGGCACCTTGACCGCGATGTTGTCCGCCACCTTGGCAAGCTTGCGGCCTTCGGCCAGCATGGTCTTGTGCTCGGTCGCGGTGACTTCGGCGCTGACCGGCCCCTTGACGACGGCACAGATGTCCTTCAGCACGTCGACGAACTTGCGGCCCGATTTCGCGACCAGGGACGGATTGGTGGTCACGCCGTCGAGTAGTCCAGTCGCCGCAAGCGCCTCGATCTCCTTGATTTCAGCGGTGTCGACGAAGAATTTCATGACATGCAGACCTCGATTTTGCGACCGAATCGACTCCTCCGCCACTCTATCCCATGACCGCTCCAGGCGCCAGTTCTGAGCCGTCACGCGACGCTTCGGCGGCGCGGTCGGACGAGGCGCAGCGCCTGGCAATCCTGCTGCCCTTGCCGCTCGGCGGCGCGTACGACTATCTCGCACCGCCGGGAATGTCGCTGGCAGCCGGCGATTTCGTCAGCGTGCCGCTCGGCCGGCGCGAGGTGATCGGAGTCGTCTGGGGACCCGCAACGGGCGAGGTCGAAGCGGCCAAGCTGAAGTCGGTGATCGAGCGACTCGATGCCCCGTCGATGCCGGAACCTGTCCGTCGACTCGTCGACTGGGTCGCGAGCTACACTGTCTCGCCGCCCGGCGCGGTGCTGCGCATGGCGATGAGCGTGCCGGCTGCGCTCGTACCGTTGCCACCGCGGCTGGCCTACGCGAGCGCCGGCGGCACACCCGACATGATCGCCGACCAGTGCGCCATCCGCATGACGCCGGCACGCCGGCGCGTTCTCGAGCTCTTGTCGGATGGCCCGCCGCGGGGGGCGAGTGAGATCGCCCACGAGGCCGGCGTCGGCGCGGGCGTTGTCAGCGCCCTGATCGCTGCCGGGGCCGTCGTGCCGGTTGCCTTGCCGGCGCGCGCGCCTTTCGCGGGCCCGGACTGGCAGCGGCCATCGCCTGCGCTGTCGGTGGCACAGCAGACGGCGGCCGACTCGCTGCGTGCGAGGCTGGCCGATGCATTCTCGGTGACGCTGCTCGACGGCGTCACAGGCGCGGGCAAGACCGAGGTCTATTTCGAGGCGATCGCCGAAGCGCTCCGTCGCGGCCGGCAGGCGCTGGTGCTGCTGCCCGAAATCGCCTTGTCCGCGCAGTGGCTCGAGCGGTTCGAGCAGCGCTTTGGTGCGCGTCCCGCCGAGTGGCATTCCGACCTGACGGGCGCGGCTCGACGCAAGACATGGCGCGCCATCGCCGAAGGTCGCGCCCGCGTCGTGGTCGGCGCGCGTTCGGCATTGTTCCTGCCCTTGGCCGAACTGGGTTTGATCGTGATCGACGAGGAACATGACGGCGGCTTCAAGCAGGAGGATGGCGTCGTCTATCACGCGCGCGACATGGCAATCGTGCGCGCGCAGCTGACGGGAATTCCGGCCGTCCTGGTCTCCGCCACGCCGTCGCTCGAATCCGTCGTCAACGTTCAGGCCGGCCGTTATGCGCGGCTCGAGCTGCCGGATCGGCACGGCGATGCCGAGCTGCCCGAAATCGAAGTGGTCGACATGAAGCGACAGCCGCCCGAGCGTGGGCGCTGGCTGTCTCCGCTCTTGCATGGCGCGCTTTCCCAGGCGCTGACGGCCGGCGAGCAGGCGCTGCTCTTTCTCAATCGCCGCGGCTATGCGCCGCTCACCTTGTGCCGTGCCTGCGGACATCGCATGCAATGCCCGCACTGCACGGCGTGGCTGGTCGAGCACAGGCTGGCCGGACGCCTGCAGTGCCACCACTGCGGCTACGCCATGCCGGTGCCGCGCCATTGCCCGTCCTGTGCGGCGCCCGATTCGATGGCGCCCTGCGGCCCGGGTATCGAACGGGTCGCCGAGGAGGTGCTCGGCGCGTTCCCCGATGCGCGATTCCTGGTGCTCGCCAGCGACACGATCGCCGGTCCGCGCCAGGCGGCGGAGATCATGCGATCGATCCGCGAGCGCGAGGTCGACGTCATCATCGGCACGCAAGTGGTGGCCAAGGGGCATCACTTCCCGATGCTGACGCTGGTCGGGGTGGTCGATGCCGACCTGGGTCTCGCCGGCGGGGACCTACGCGCGGCCGAGCGCACCTACCAGCTGCTCCATCAGGTTGCCGGCCGCGCCGGCCGTGCGGCGCATCCCGGTCGCGTCCTGCTTCAGACCTTTATGCCCGAACATCCCGTGATCGGCGCTCTGACATCGGGCAATCGGGACCGCTTCCTGGCGGAGGAAGCCGAGGCGCGGCGCGAGCGCGGCATGCCGCCCTTCGGACGGCTTGTCGCCATCATCGTCAGCGGCCACGATGTCGAGGCGGTCGAGGCTGCCGCGCGTGGTCTCGGCCGGACGGCGCCACGATCGGACGAGGTCGAGGTGCTGGGGCCGGCTCCGGCGCCGTTTGCCGTCTTGCGCGGCCAGCATCGCCGTCGACTGCTGCTGAAGGCGCCGCGCCGGGTCAATGTCCAGGCCCTGGTCCGAGCCTGGATCGGCGCCAACAAGACCCCGGCCAGCGTTCGGATCCAGGTCGATGTCGACCCCTACAGCTTCCTGTGAGCTGGCTTACGGCCGGAACTTGGTCGTGTCGCGCTGCGTCGGGCCGAGCAATCTTGCGCTGCACCAATGACTATGTTACGACTCCGCCGGTCGGGGGTGGGGAGGCTCCGCCCGGGCGTCGTTTTGTCGCGTGTTGCGGCCATGGTTGAGGCTACAAAAGCTCTTCGTCGCAAAGGGTTAGGCGGCGTGAGGGAACGAGCCGGCGGCTCACTGCGCGTGATCATGAAATGGCTGGCCGGTCGAGTGACCGCGCGGGCGGGTTGTCGGGCGATGGGGGCGCTCCCAGGTGGCATCGGAAACCACGGGTCTGACCGGACTTGCCGAGCGTTACGCGGCGGCGCTCTATGAACTCGCCGAAGCTGAAAAATCACTGGATGCAGTGGCCGACGATCTGCGTCGGCTGCGCGATCTGATCGGCGAATCAACCGACCTGGCGCGTCTCATCCGCAGCCCGGTGCTGTCGCGCGCCGACCAGGTCAAGGCGATCACCGCCGTGCTGGCCAAGGCTAACGAGCTGACCCGCTGCTTCGTCGGCACCGTCGCGCAAAACCGGCGCCTGTTTGCGCTGGGCGCGATGATCAAGGCTTATCTGGCCGAGTTGGCCGGACGGCGCGGCGAAATCGCGGCCGAGGTCACCTCGGCACGCAAGCTGAGCGACGCGCAGGTCTCGGCCGTCACGGACAATCTCCGCAAGGTGGTCGGCGCCAAGATTTCAGTCGACCTCAAGGTCGATCCCGCGCTGATCGGCGGGCTGGTCGTGCGCGTCGGCTCGCGCATGGTCGACAGTTCCATTCGGACCAAGCTGCAGCGACTGCAGCTGGCGATGAAAGGGGTAGCTTAGATGGATATCCGCGCGGCGGAAATTTCCGCCATCCTGAAGAACCAGATCGCGAATTTCGGCACCGAGGCCGAAGTCGCCGAAGTCGGGCAGGTGCTGTCGGTCGGCGACGGCATCGCGCGCGTCTACGGGCTCGACAAGGTCCAGGCCGGCGAGATGGTCGAATTCCCCGGCGGCATCCGCGGCATGGCGCTCAATCTGGAGAGCGACAATGTCGGCGTCGTCATCTTCGGCGACGACCGCGACATCAAGGAAGGCGACACGGTCAAGCGCACCGGCGCCATCGTCGACGTGCCGGTCGGCAAGGGACTGCTCGGCCGCGTCGTCGACGCGCTCGGCAACCCGATCGACGGCAAGGGACCGCTCACCGACGTCAAGCGCATGCGCGTCGAAGTCAAGGCGCCGGGCATCATTCCGCGCAAGTCGGTGCACGAGCCGATGCAGACCGGCCTCAAGGCGATCGACAGCCTGGTGCCGGTCGGCCGCGGCCAGCGCGAGCTGATCATCGGCGACCGTCAGACCGGCAAGACCGCGGTGATCGTCGACACCATCATCAACCAGAAGAAGATCAACGCGGCGGGCGACGAATCGAAGAAGCTCTACTGCGTCTATGTCGCAGTCGGCCAGAAGCGATCGACGGTCGCGCAGATCGTCAAGACGTTGCAGGACTATGGCGCGCTCGAATACTCGATCGTCGTGTCGGCGACGGCGTCCGAGCCGGCGCCGCTGCAGTTCCTGGCGCCCTACACCGGCTGCACCATGGGCGAGTTCTTCCGCGACAACGGCATGCACGCCGTCATCTTCTACGATGACCTGTCGAAGCAGGCGGTCGCCTATCGCCAGATGTCGCTGCTGCTGCGTCGTCCGCCGGGCCGTGAGGCCTATCCGGGCGACGTGTTCTATCTGCACTCGCGCCTGCTCGAGCGCGCCGCCAAGATGAACGACAAGAACGGCGCCGGCTCGCTGACCGCGCTGCCCGTGATCGAGACCCAGGCGGGCGACGTCTCGGCCTACATCCCGACCAACGTCATCTCGATCACAGACGGCCAGATCTTTTTGGAAACCGGCCTGTTCTATAAGGGCATCCGGCCCGCCATCAATGTCGGCCTGTCGGTCAGCCGGGTCGGCTCGGCCGCACAGATCAAGGCAATGAAGCAGGTCGCCGGCCGCATCAAGCTCGAGCTCGCCCAGTACCGTGAGATGGCTGCCTTCGCCCAGTTTGCCTCCGATCTCGACGCCTCGACCCAGCGGCTTCTGGCGCGCGGTGCGCGCCTGACCGAGCTCCTGAAGCAGGGCCAGTATCAGCCCCTGCCGGTCGAGGAGCAGGTGGTTGCGATCTTCGCCGGCGTGCGCGGCTACGTCGACAACGTCAAGGTCGAGGACGTCGTGCGCTTCGAGACCGGTCTTCTGTCGGAAATCCGGGCCAAGCACGCCGATATTCTCGATGCCATCCGCAACGAGAAGGAGCTGTCCAAGGCGACCGAGGACAAGCTCAAGACGGTTGTCGAGGGATACGCGCGGACCTTTGCCTGAGCCGGCAGGGCGCCATCCCGGCGCCCCCTGAGCGGCCCGGCGACACGCAGGACAAGAGACAAGGCGCGCAATGCCCAGCCTCAAGGACCTCAAGATCCGGATCAACAGCGTCCAATCGACGCGAAAGATCACGGCGGCCATGAAGATGGTGGCGGCGGCCAAGCTGCGCCGTGCCCAGGATCAGGCGATCGCGGCGCGTCCCTATGCCGAGCGCATGGCGCGCATGGTTGCGCAGCTCGCCGGCGGGGTCGCGATGATGGAAGGCGCGCCGAAGCTGCTCGCAGGCACAGGCAAGCAGGATGTGCACCTGATCGTGGTGGCGACCGCCGACCGCGGCCTGTGCGGCGGCTTCAACACAACCATCGTGCGCGAAGCACGGCGCGCGATCCGCCGCCTGCAGAGCGAGGGCAAGACGATCAAGCTTCTGTGCGTCGGCCGCAAGGGCCGGGATCAGCTCCGGCGCGAGTACGCCAGGCTGATCGTCGGCACGGTCGAGGACGTGGCCAAGCCGCGTCTTGCCTTCGCGGCCGCGGAACGGGTTGCCGCCAAGATCGCCGAGATGTTCGAGGCGGGCGAGTTCGACGTCGCGACGATCATCTACAACCGATTCAAATCGGCGATGACCCAGATCGTCACGATCCAGCAGCTGGTTCCGGTTCCCGTCGAGGAGAAGCCTGCCGGTCAAGCGGAAACCAGCGACTCGGTCTACGACTACGAGCCGGAGGAGGAGGCGATCCTCGCCCATCTTCTGCCGCGCAACCTGGCGATCCAGGTGTTCCGCGCGCTGCTCGAGAACGCTGCCAGCGAGCAGGGCGCGCGCATGACCGCGATGGACAACGCGACGCGCAACGCCGGCGAAATGATCGCCAAGCTGACGCAGACCTACAACCGCAGCCGCCAGGCCTACATCACCAAGGAGCTGATCGAGATCATCTCCGGCGCCGAGGCGGTCTAGGCGCCAGGCCTGGACAACGGCGAACCGACAATCGACGAGCAGCCCCGACAGCGGGGAAAGTGGAGCAAACCATGGCAAAGAATACCATCGGCAAGATCACCCAGGTCATCGGCGCCGTCTGCGACGTGCAGTTCGACGGCGATCTGCCGGCGATCCTGAATGCGCTGCACGTTCAGAACCAGGGCCGGACCCTGGTGCTCGAAGTGGCGCAGCACCTGGGCGAGAACACCGTGCGCACGGTTGCCATGGATACGACCGACGGCCTCGTGCGCGGCCAGGATGCGGTCGACACGGGTGGTCCGATCGTGGTGCCGGTCGGCCCCGAGACGCTCGGCCGCATCATTAACGTCATCGGCGAGCCGGTCGATGAACGCGGCCCGGTCACGACCAAGATGACCCTGCCGATCCATCGTCCTGCTCCACCCTTCATCGACCAGTCGACGGAAGCGCAGATCCTGGTCACTGGCATCAAGGTCGTCGATCTGCTGGCGCCCTATGCGCGCGGCGGCAAGATCGGCCTGTTCGGCGGCGCGGGCGTCGGCAAGACCGTGATCATCATGGAGCTGATCAACAACATCGCGAAGGCCCATGGCGGATACTCGGTGTTTGCCGGCGTCGGCGAGCGCACGCGCGAGGGCAACGACCTCTATCACGAGATGATCGAATCGGGCGTCATCAAGCTCGACGGCGGCGGATCCAAGGCCGCACTCGTCTACGGCCAGATGAACGAGCCGCCGGGCGCGCGGGCGCGCGTCGGCCTGACCGGCCTGACCCTTGCGGAGTACTTCCGCGACCAGGAAGGCCAGGACGTGCTGCTGTTCATCGACAACATCTTCCGTTTCACCCAGGCTGGCTCGGAGGTGTCGGCGCTGCTGGGCCGCATCCCCTCGGCGGTCGGATATCAGCCGACGCTCGCCACCGACATGGGGACCTTGCAGGAACGCATCACCACGACCAAGAAGGGCTCGATCACGTCGGTGCAGGCGATCTACGTCCCGGCCGACGATTTGACCGACCCGGCGCCGGCCACCTCGTTCTCGCACTTGGACGCCACCACCGTTCTGTCGCGCCAGATCGCCGAGCTCGGCATCTACCCGGCGGTTGACCCGCTCGACTCGACCTCGCGCATGCTCGACCCGCGCGTCGTCGGCAAGGAGCACTATGGCGTCGCGCGCGAGGTGCAACGCGTGCTGCAGACCTACAAGTCGCTGCAGGACATCATCGCGATCTTGGGCATGGACGAGCTGTCCGAAGAGGACAAGCTGACCGTCGCGCGCGCGCGCAAGATCCAGCGCTTCCTCAGCCAGCCCTTCCACGTCGCCGAGGTCTTCACCGGCACGCCCGGCGTGCTGGTCAAGCTCGAGGACACGATCAAGGGCTTCAAGGGGATCTGCGCCGGCGAGTACGACGACCTGCCCGAGGCGGCCTTCTACATGGTCGGCACCATCGAGGAAGCCGTCGACAAGGCGAAGAAGATGGCGGCCGAGGCCGCCTGAACTGCGCACCGGAGAAGAGTAGGCAAGGGACATGGCCGACAAGGTTGATTTCGAGCTGGTCTCGCCCGAGCGGCTGCTGTTGAGCCGCGCGGTCGAGATGGTGGTCGTGCCCGGCAGCGAGGGCTATTTCGGCGTGCTGCCCGGTCACGCGCCGCTCGTCTCGACGCTCAATCCCGGCGTCATCGACGTCTATGAGAACGGCGCCATCGACGAGCGTATCTTTGTCGGCGGCGGTTTCGCAGAGGTGACGCCCGAGCGCTGCACCGTGCTGGCCGACGAAGCCATGCCCGTCAAGGACATCGACCGCGGCAAGGTCGAGGCCGACCTCAAGCGCCTGCGCGAGGATGCGGCCGAGGCAAAGACCGATGCGGAGCGGCTGTCGGCCGAAGCCGCCATCGCGGTCGCCGAGGCCAAACTGGCGGCGCTCACCGCCTGACGACGCGGCTGCGCCCGTGGCGCGCGCCATCGATCATATCGTCCTTTGCGTCGGCGACCTCGAAGGCGCCCGCGCCTGCTATGAGCGGTTCGGCTTCACGACCACGCCGCGCGCCATCCATCCCTGGGGCACGGCGAACTCGCTGGTCCAGTTTCAGGACAATTTCCTCGAACTGCTGACGGTCGCCACGCCCGCGCAGATCCCGCCGGCGACCCCGGGCGTCTTTGGCTTCGGCGCCTACAACCGCGACTTCCTGGCGCGCCGTGAAGGCTTCTCCATGCTGGTCCTCGCCAGCAGCGACGCCCGCGCCGACCAGCGGGCCTTTGCCCGCGCCGGTCTCGAAACTTATGCGCCCTTCGACTTCTCGCGGCAGGCGCGATTGCCCGATGGCAGCAGCGCGACCGTATCCTTCTCGCTCGCCTTCGTGACCGATCGTCGCATGCCGGAATCGGTGTTCTTCGTTTGCCAGCAGCACGCGCCCCAATACTTCTGGAAGCCGGAGTACCAGCTTCACGCTAACGGCGCACGCGGTGTCGTCGAGGTGGTCATGGCCGCGGACGAGCCGCAGCGCTACGGAGAGTTCTTTGCACGTTTGCAGGGCGCCGACGCGGTGAGCGTCGGCGATGGCATGGTGCACGTCGCGGCAGGCGCCGGCCGTATCGCGCTGATGACGCCACAACGTCTGTCCGACCGGTTGCGCGGAACCCGAATCGCCAACGCACCATCGTCGCCATACTTCGCAGGCTTCAGCGTCGCGGTCGCCGACGTCGAGCGCAGCGCGGCATTGTTGACCGCACGCAACGTAATATTCGAACAGGATGGAAATTCGTTGCGGATCTCGCCGGGTCAGGCATTCAATGTAGCAATCGAGCTGGTGGCAGGCTGACGCACCGTCATCGGCGCCGGGGAGATTGTGGTGTCGCACGAGATCGATTCGAATTGCATCCTGGTCCGCGAACAGCGGTGGCCGAAGCTCCAGAGCAAGGAATTCAAATCGCTCTTGCGGCACTAGAGCAGATTCCCGTTAATGCCGGTCATATCCTGCGTTGGCGAAGAAGTTGACGCATTGGCTAGGGTTGAACTGTCGAAGAGCATCGGCGGCGGCAGTTTCGAGGGTGTCGAAGGTTCGGGCGGCGGCTTTTCGGACAAGGGCTTTGAATTTCGCGAAAGCATTTTCGATGGGATTGAAGTCGGGACTGTAGGGCGGGAGATAGAGAAGCTCGGCGCCGCGCGCCGTGATGGCTTCCTCGACGCCGACGACCTTGTGAGCGGACAGATTATCCATGACGACGAGGTCACCAGGCCGCAAGGTCGGCACCAGCATCTGTTCAACCCAGGCAAGGAAGCATTCTCCATCCATCGGGCCGTCAAGAAGCATCGGAGCGACAAAGCCGTCGAGCCTGAGACCGCCGACAAAGGTGATGGTTTTCCAATGTCCGTGCGGGATCGCGGCCCGACAGCGTTCTCCCTTCGGCGCCCAGCCCCTCAGACGGGCCATCTTGGTCGAAAGGCCGCTTTCGTCGATGAAGATCAGGCGTTCGGGATCCAGATCGGCTTGGCCTTCGAACCAAGCTTCGCGAGCCGCCTTCACATCGGCGCGCTCCTGCTCGCTGGCGTGAGCCGTCTTTTTTTGTGCGTCTGCTCGCGCCGGTCGAGAAACTTCCAGACCGCCGTGCGGACCACGGTCACGGCACGCTCCGCCCGCAAGCGCTCGACCATCTCATCGAGCGTGGTGTCAGGCGCCTCTTTGATTATGCCCAGAATGAAATCCGCATGCACATCGAGCACCGAGCCCTTCGGCTTGCCTTGCTTGGGCGGCGCCACGCTGCCCGTCGCCCGCTTCAGCCGCGCCCAGGCTCCCGCCGTTGCAATGCCAATCGAAAACCGGGCCGCCGCAGCTCGCGTCGACATACCGCCCTCGATCGCCGAAACCACCCGCTCACGCAAATCCATGCTGTACGGCTTGCCCATCCCGTCCTCCCGACTCAGGAGGAAACAAGGAATCATTATTCGCGGCCCGTGGGAATCCCCCTGACTCGCGTTTCAGGGAACTCGCTCTAGCGTCTCCGGCTGGACCAGAACCAGGGCTGGCCGCACCGAGG
>VGDO01000020.1 GCA_016869645.1 Alphaproteobacteria bacterium | reverse complement strand
GCGTCAAAGTCTCCGACGCCGAATTGGCGGCAATCAACCTCGCTCGCCACGAATTCCATGGCGACTGGAACTACACCATAACGCCAAAGTCATCGTAAGACAGAGCGATTGTTCTCTAACGAGCCCTTAGCCAAGCCGTCGCGCAGGATGGAACTCATGGCACCTATCGCAGCCGCAGCACGATCGACGGGCTTGAGCGCATCTACAGCTACCGCCAGGTCGACGGGCTGCCTCTCATTGTGCTGGCCGGCCATTCGATCGACGAAACCCTCGAGGGATGGTACGGCCTCGTCCGCACCTACGTGGCGGGCGCAACGGCCGCCATGCTCGTCGTCATTGGTTTCGTCTGCTTCCTCATGGTTCAGCTACGCCAGGTCGAAGCCTCGGAGGCCCGCGCACGGGCCAGCGAGCAGGTTCTGCGGCAGGCGCTCGATGCCGTGCCCGCCGGCATCACCATCAAGGATGCGAGCCTCCGACTCATGTTCATGAACAGCGCTGTGCGCGACAAGTACGGCTACGTGCCCGCGATGGTCGAAGGCAAGACCAACCACGAGGTCTTCCCGGAGCACGCGGTCGGCGCGATCGATCAGGAGGACCACGAGGTGCTGCGGACTCGCGCGCCGACGCCGTTTGTCGAGCACGACATGCAGTACCCGCGAGCCGGATCTCGCACCATCCTGCGCAGCCGCGCGCCGATCCGCGCCGGCGTCGACGCGGAGGAAATCACTCATATCGTCTCGGTGTCGCTCGACATCACGGAACGCAAGCGCATCGAGCGTGAGCTGGCCGCAGCGCGCAAGGCCGCCGAGGCCGCCAACCGCAGCAAATCGGAGTTCCTCGCCAATATGAGCCACGAGCTGCGCACGCCGCTCAATGCGGTGATCGGCTTCTCCGAGGTGATCACGCGCGAGATGTTCGGCCCGATCGGAACGACGCGCTACAAGCAATACGTCAGCGACATCCTGGGCAGCGCTACCCATCTGCTCGGCATCATCAACGAGATCCTCGACCTGTCGCGCATCGAGGCGGGACAGCTCCACCTCGAGGAGGCGGAGATCGATCCCGCTCGCCTGGCAAAGTCGAGCGTGAATATCCTGGCCGAACGCGCCGACCGCGCCGGCGTCTCGTTTGGCTTGCGCATCTCGCCCCATCTGCGTCCGTTCCGCGGCGATCCGCGCAAGATGAAGCAGGTGCTGATCAACCTGCTGACCAATTCGGTCAAGTTCACGCAGCGCGACGGGCATGTGCTGGTTGACGTCGGCATGAACGCCGAGGGCGGTCTCGTCATTGCGGTGGCCGACACGGGCATCGGCATTGCCGATGCCGATCTCGGCAAGGTGGTCCAGCCGTTTCAGCAGGTGGCGACCGCACTGACCCGTGACCATGAGGGCAGTGGACTGGGCCTGGCCATCACCAAGTCGCTCGTCGAGCTGCACGGCGGCGTGCTGGAGATCGAAAGCGTGCTGAACGTGGGCACGACGGTGATCCTGACATTCCCGCCCGAGCGCACGATCCAGATCGCTACCGTCCGCGCAGATCACGCGACCGCAGCCGCCTGAGCGGCGGGTTCACGAGCGTGCGCGATTGAGCCGATCGGCGACCTCGAAGGCCGCGTAGCTGAGGATGCCGTCGGCGCCGGCTCGCTTGAAGGCGAGCAGGCTCTCCAGGATGACGCGGTCCCAGTCGAGCCAGCCATTGAGCGCGGCGGCCTTGAGCATCGCGTATTCACCGCTCACCTGGTAGGCGTAGGTCGGCATGCCGAACGCGTCCTTCACGCGGCGCACGATGTCGAGATAGGCCATGCCCGGCTTGACCATCACCATGTCGGCGCCCTCGGCGATGTCGAGCGCCACCTCGCGCAGCGCCTCGTTGGAATTGGCCGAATCCATCTGGTAGGTCGACTTGCTGGCGCCACCCAGGGTCTTGGCCGACCCGACCGCATCGCGGAACGGACCGTAGAAGGCCGAGGCGTACTTGGCTGCGTAGGCGAGCACGCGCACATGCTGCAGGCCGGCGTCGTCGAGCGCCGCACGAACCGCGCCGATGCGGCCATCCATCATGTCGGAGGGCGCGATCACGTCGCAGCCTGCCCGAGCCTGGACGAGGGCCTGCTGGCACAGCACGGCGACCGTCTCATCGTTGACGATGGTGTTGTCGCGCAGCAGCCCGTCGTGGCCGTGGGGCGTATATGGGTCCAGTGCCACGTCGCACATGACGCCGATGTCGAGCTTGGCCGCCTTGATGGCGCGCACCGCGCGGCACATCAAATTGTCCGGGTTGACTGCCTCGCTCGTCTCGTCGGTCTTGCGTGCGGCCTCGACATAGGGAAAGAGTGCGACCATCGGAATGCCGAGCCGCGCCGCGCGTTCGACAGCGCCGACCAGACGGTCGACGGTCAGCCGCTCGACCCCGGGCATCGAGGGGATGGGAGTGGCAGCATTGGTCCCCTCCGACACGAAGACCGGCCAGATCAAATCGTCGACCGACAGGCGGGCTTCGGCTACCAGCCGGCGCGACCAGTCGTCGCGGCGGTTGCGGCGCAGCCTTGTGCGCGGAAAAGCGCCGAGCGGGGGCAGGGGATGCGACGGCATGGCGGTCCTGAGCGGTCAAAGCTTGGGATCGCCATCATATGTGCGGCCGGGGCAGGGTCAATCGGCGCCGTGTCTCATCAAGGAGCTGGACGCTGTCGGCAGCGAACACTGCGTTGCCGGTTCGCGATTGGCCGGTTTCGTGTTATCCTTATACTTGACCAGTCGACGTAACGATGATGCTGCGCCGCGCGAACTCGCGCGGAGTTCATCCGCGACCCGGTCCTGCGCGGGACGGTGAAACCCTCACGGCGGAGGCTCACATGGTGAGGCATCCGGGCTGGCTGGTGGTCGCAGCCGCGCTCTCCGGCGCATGTCCGGCAGCAGCTCAGAATCCGTTCAACTTCCTTCAGCAGCTCGTGCCGGCCGTTCAGCAGCCGGCAGGTCAGCAAGAAGCCTCGCCCGTCAGCCGCATGCAGGGCGGGCAGCCCGCGGGCCAGACCGGCGCGGCTGGTGGGCTGGGCACGGATGCGGTTGCGGTCGTCGAAGCGATCGACGAGGCGCCCGATGCCGGTGTCCAGTTCATGGACTATGTCTTCTCCGGCCAGACGCTGTCGCTTGGCGCCAAGGGAAAGCTCACGCTCTCCTATCTCTCGGGCTGCCTCGTCGAGACCATCACCGGCGGCACGGTCATGGTGGCGCCGGCCGGCAGCAGGGTCACGGGTGGCCGGCTGCAGGCAAAGCCGGCCGGCAACTGCCAGACGGCCGCGCCGATCGTGACGGCCTCCGCCACGGAAGCCGGCGCCACGGTCAACCGCGTGACCCCTTTCGATGGCCAGAACTGGAGCGAGCGCACCATCAAGGGCGCGCGTCCGATGTTCAAGTGGGATGACCGCGGCCGTCCGGTCACCATCCGCGTGCTCAATCTCGACAGCAACCCGGCTCAGATCGTCTGGCAGGTCGCGAGCAGCGCCGGGTTCGCCGACTATCCAGCGAATGCGCCGCCGCTTGCGGTCGGCATGCCCTATCGAGTCGAGATCATCGCCGGCGGTCAGGTGCTGCGCGCCGCCAATTTCTCGATCGATCCAGGCCTCGAGGTTCCGGACACGCTGGCCAATCGTGTCGTTCCTGTCACAGGCTCTTAAGCAGCGTCTCGGGCAGCGTCCGGGGCCGCGCCAGGGGCTTCGCGCGGCCCTCGCGGCGGCGTTGTCGCGCAAGTGGCGCCGCCGCCTGGCAGTGGCGGCGGCGCTGGCGCTACTGTCCGGCGGCCTCATCCTGCTGCCACCGGCCGATTTCCTGCTTCGTCTCGGCATCGATGCACTGCTGCCGTTGCGTCATTGGCTTCACGGGCCGCTGTTCGCGCCGTCCGAATCCGACGTCGTCGTCGTCGCGATCGACGAGCAGAGCTATCGCGCCGAGCCGTTCCGCAACACGCCCAAGGTCGCCTGGACGCCGCATATCGCGCGCGTCCTGGAGATGGTGACGGAAGCCGGACCCAAGGCGGTCGGGTTTGACGTGATCTATCCGACCAGCCTCGACCGGCCCGAGCTGCTGCGCGGATATGACCGGCCGTTTCTTCTGGCGCTGCGCAAGGCGGCGGACCGGGAGCTGATCGTGCTCGGCCAGGCCAGGCTGAGCAGCGAGACGATCCAGCCCTATCCGGGCCAGATCGCCGCGATCAAGGGGCGCGACAACCTCCGCACGCTCAATCTGATGGTCGATCCCGACGATGTCGTGCGCGGCTATTTCCGCGCCTTCGGCAACGAAGGCGGCGGCGAAACCCCGTCGTTCGGCGCTGAGCTCGCCCGGCGCGCCGGTGCCGCGCTGCCGGCCGACGACTTCCTCATCAACTTCAACACCGTGCCCGGCGACATACCGATCTACAGCATGGTCGACCTGTGGACCTGCGCGGGCGAGGGAGCTGCCGCCTATTTCGCGCGCCATTTCCGCGGCAAGATCGTGATCTTTGGCGAGGCGCTCGATCTCGAGGACCGCTTCGTCAGCTCCAAGCGGCTGGCCATGACGGCGCGCGCCGACGCCGCGGCGCAACCCGAGCGCTGCCGTGTCGCGGCCGAACCCGAGCGCTTCGGCGCGCTCGGCGACCGCCGCTCGATGCCGGGCGTGCTGATCCATGCCGCGGCGATCAACACCTTGACCAAGGATCTGCACCTGGCGCCCTTGCCGAAGGCGGCGCAATTCGCCGCCGTCACCTCCAGCGTGCTGCTGCTCGCTGTCCTCTTCTTCATGCTCAAGCCCGGCGCTGGCCTTGCCGCGGCCGGCGCGGTCCTGGCGGCCGAGCTGGTGCTCGCCGTCAACGCCTTCGCGGCCGGCGTGGTCGTGCCGATCGCGATGCTGGCCGTGACGGCGGCGCTCGCCTACAGCCTGACCTATGCTTATCGCTTCGTCGTCGAGGACAAGGAGCGGCGCTGGATTCAGCACGCGTTCCGGCACTACCTGGCGCCGGTGCTGGTCGACCGGCTGGCGGCCGACCCGGAGGCGCTGCGGCTCGGCGGCGAGAAGCGGCGCGTCACCGTGTTCTTCTCCGATATCGCCGGCTTCACCACGATCAGCGAAGGCCTGCGCGATCAGCCGGACCGGCTGGTCGAGATCCTGAACAAGTATCTGACCGTCATGACCGAAGCGGTCGAAGCGCGCGGCGGCTATGTCGACAAGTACATCGGCGATGCGGTGATGGCGATCTGGAACGCGCCACTCGACGATGACCAGTCGGAGCGCCACGGCGTCGAGGCGGCGCTCGATTGTTTGGCGGCACTCGAGCGCTTCAATGCCGAGGTGGTCGAGCGCGAATACGGCATGAAGCCGATCGGCACGCGCATCGGCCTGAACACGGGCATGGCCGTGGTCGGCAACATGGGCTCGAAGGCGCGCCTCAACTACACGGTGACGGGCGACACGGTCAATCTTGCCGCGCGCCTGGAAGGCGCCAACAAGGAGTATGGCTCGAACATCATGATCAGCGAGGACGTCGCTTCGGGTCTTGGCGGCGAGTTCACGCTGCGCCGGCTCGACCGGCTGGTCGTCAAGGGCAAGCGCGAGCCGGTCACGGTGTTCGAGGTGTTCGGCCGGCGCAGCGATGCGGGTGCGGCGCTGCTCGAACGGATCGCCGCCTTCCACGCCGCGCTCGCTCTCTATGATGCGCGCGATTTCGCCGCTGCCGGGCGCGCCTTCGCCGCACTCGCCGCGAGCGACCCGGCCGCCGAGATGTACGCCGAGCGGTGCCGTCACTATCAGGCGGCGTCGCCACCGGCCGACTGGAACGGCGCATTCGAAATGAAGACGAAGTAGGGAGGTTGCCATGGCAAACCATCACGCGCTCTCGCGTCGCGCCGTGCTCGGCGGTGCGCTCGCGCTGACGGCAACGCCCGCGCTGGCGCAGTTCAGCCTGCCGTTCGGCAAGGGCGGCGGGCTGGATCTCGGCCGCATGTTCTCGGGCGTGCAGAATCTCTTCCAGGGCATGAACCTGGGCGAGGAGGACGAGATCCGGATGGGCAACGCCTATTTCGACAATTTCGTCGCCCGGTCGGGCGGACCCTATCGCAATCGAATGGCGCAGTCTGCGATCGCGCAGTTCGCCGATCCGATCCTGCGCACGACCACGCGGCCGCAGCTGCCGTGGCAGTTCGTGCTGCTCAACGACGATACCGTCAACGCCTGGGCACTGCCCGGCGGCAAGCTCGGCATCAACAAGGGGTTGGTGCGCTATTGCGACGACCCGTCCGAACTCGCCGCGGTGATCGCCCACGAGGTCGGCCATGCCGAGCTCAGCCATGCGCTGGCGCAAATGAGATCGGAGGCGTTCACCAAGGGGCTGACGCAGGTCGGCCGCGAAGTGATCTCCTCGCGCGTTTCGGGCGCGGGCGGCATCCTGACCGGCGCCGTGCTCGACGCGCTGCAGGAGCCGATCTATGCGATGGTGACTTCGGGCTATTCCCAGTCAAACGAATACGCCGCCGACGAGCACATACTCCAGGTCTTCGACATGGCGGGATACGACCCGACCAAGGTGACGCGCTTCTACCACACGATGCTTCAGGTCGTGCCGCAGGGTGCCGAGGGCACCACCTCGCTGTTCGCGTCGCATCCCGGCACGCGCGATCGCATCGCCAGGCTCGAGCAGGCGGCCGCCAGGCACAAGGCGCCGTCCCACGCGGCGGCCGCGCGCGGTTGGACCGAGCTCAAGGCGGTGTTCCCGACCCGGCGGGTCTATCGGCGCACGGCCTGATTGGCGCTTCCTCGCCCATGCTGAGCCTCGGGCTTCGCCCGAGGTGCGGGACGAAGCGCCGGGAGTGCCCGGCATTTTGACGGCTAGCTGCGTTGTGCTAGTGCTTGCACGACAGCATCGCTTTCGACGAGACAGCCTGCATGGACATGTTGAATCGCGCCGCGGAGATCAAACGGCGGTGCCGGCGCTTCGTCTCTCACGATCGTCCGGCGCGCCCGGCTGAGGCGCTGCGGGAGCTTGCCGCCTATGCGGGCGACTGCGAGGCGGACAAGTACAACTCGGGCGAACTCGTCGAGCGGCTGGAGCGCCGCGTCGCCCACCTCCTGGGCAAGGAGGCGGTGGCCTACATGCCGAGCGGCAAGCTGGCGCAGCTCGCAGCACTCCGTGTCCTGGCCGACCGTGCCGGCTGCCGGCGCGTCGCCATGCACCCGCGCTCGCATTTCGAGGAATACGAGCTGCGTGCCTACCAGGAGCTCTGGAGCATGACCGCCGCGTCGTTCGGCGGCTATGACCGGCTGCCCACGCCGGTCGATCTCCGGGGCATCACCGAGAAGCTGGGCGCATTGACCCTGGAGATGCCGCTCAGGCGCCTCGGCTGTGTTCTGCAGCCTTGGGATGAGCTGGTCGAGATCTCGCAGCAGGCACGCCGGCGCGGCATTGCGCTGCATTTAGACGGCGCGCGCATCTGGGAGAGCCAGCCGCACTACGGCAAACCGTTCGCCGAGATCGCGGCGCTGTTCGACACGGTCTATGTCGCCTTCGACAAGGGGCTGGGCGGGCTTGCCGGCGCGGCGCTGGCTGGATCAGGCCCGATGATTGAGGAGGCGCGGGTTTGGCAACGCCGCGCCGGCGGACGGGCGCTGCGCAGCTTTCCCTACCTGCTATCGGCACTGAAAGGTCTCGACGAGAGGCTGCCGCGCATGGCCGATTACCATGAGCGGGCGGTCGCGATCGCGGCCGCGCTTCGGACCCTGCCGCGTGTGCGCGTGTCGCCCGACCCGCCGCACGCGAATGCGTTTCATGTCATCGTCGAGGGCGCTTGCGATCGCGCGCGTGAGGCGGCGCTCGGCATCAGCGAGGAGACCGGGGTCTGGCTGTTCGACGATCCGGTGGATTGTCCGATCCAGGGACTGGCCATGTTCGAGATCACGGTCCGCGAGGCAGCCTTCGAGCTCACGATCGACGAAATCCGCGACGTGGTCGGCCGTTTCGTCGAGGCGCTCCCGTCGGGCAGCGGTGCCCGCTAAGCTCGGGCTCGACGGGGAGCGAACGAAGCGATGGATTTCGAGCTGAGCGAGGAGCTGCGCGCCATACGCGACACCGCGCGCGACTTTGCCGCCGAACGCATGCTTCCCCAGGCGGCGCGCTGGGATGCCGAGTGCATCTTCCCGGTCGAAATCCTGCGCGAGGCCGCAACACTCGGCTTCGGCGGCATCACCGTGCGCGATGATGTCGGCGGTTCGGGCCTGTCGCGTCTCGGTGCCGCCGTGATCTTCGAGGAGCTGGCCGCCGCCTGCACGTCGACCGCCGCCTACATCTCGATCCACAACATGGCGGCCTGGATGATCGACCGCTACGGCAGCGAGGCGCAGCGCCGGCGCTTTCTGCCCGATCTGACCGCGATGAGGAGCTTCGCCAGCTACTGCCTGACCGAGCCCGGTGCGGGCTCCGACGCCGCGGCGTTGCAGACGCGGGCGGAGCGGCAGGGCGATCACTACCGGGTCAACGGCACCAAGGCGTTCATCTCCGGCGGCGGCGTGAGCGACGTCTATGTCGTCATGGTGCGCACGGGCGGATCCGGGCCCGGCGGCATCTCGACCTTGGTGGTCGAGAAGGGCACGGCCGGCCTGTCGTTCGGCAAGCAGGAGAAGAAGCTCGGCTGGAACAGCCAGCCGACCGCCCAGGTGATCCTCGAGGACGCCCGTGTGCCCGTCGCCAATCGCCTGGGTGCGGAAGGCGACGGCTTCAAGATCGCGATGGCCGGACTCGACGGCGGCCGCATCAACATCGGCGCGTGCTCGATCGGCGCGGCTCGCGCCTGCCTCGATGCGACGCGCGAGCATATGGGCCAGCGCAGCCAGTTCGGCCGCAAGCTCGCCGAGTTCCAGGCGCTCCAGTTCAAATTCGCCGACATGGCGACCGAGCTGGAGGCGGCCCGGCTGATGATCCAGCGCGCGGCCGCCAAGCTCGATGCCGGTGCGGAAGATGCAACGCTCCATTGCGCCATGGCCAAGCGCTTGGCCACCGATGCCGGCTTCGCCATCTGCAATGATGCGCTGCAGCTCCATGGCGGCTACGGCTACCTCAAGGACTTTCCGATCGAGCGCTATCTGCGCGACGCGCGCGTGCACCAAATCCTCGAAGGGACCAACGAGATCATGCGCGTGATCATCGCGCGGCGAATGCTGGCGCCGTAGGACGATGGCCCTCGAGGACATTCAATTCGAGCGCCAGGGCGCCGTCGGCCTGGTGACGCTCAACCGGCCGAAGGCGCTCAACGCGCTCACCCTGCCGATGATCCGCGCCTACGATCCGCAATTGATCGAATGGGCGGCCGATCCCCAGGTGGGCGCCGTCGTCATGCAGGGCGCCGGCGACCGCGCCTTCTGCGCAGGCGGCGACATCCGCGCCATCTACGATGCCGGCCGCGGCTCGGACGCGGCGATCCACCGCGACTTCTTCCGCGAGGAATACATCCTCAACCGGCGCATCCACCGCTTGGCCAAGCCGCATGTGGCGCTGCTCGACGGCATCACCATGGGCGGCGGCGTCGGCTTGAGCGTCCATGGCTCGCACCGCGTCGCGACCGAACGCACGCTGTTCGCCATGCCCGAGACCGGCATCGGTCTCTTCCCCGATGTCGGCGGCAGCTATTTCCTGCCGCGCTGCCCGGGCGAGATCGGCATGTATCTGGCACTGACCGGCCACCGCCTCAAAGCCGCCGACATGGTTTATGCCGGCATTGCCACGCACCACGTGCCGAGCGCGCGCTTGGCCGAACTCAAAGCGGCGCTGGCTTCCTGCGATCCGGCCGCCGGTCGCGCCGGCGTCGATGCGGCGCTGGCCGCCGTTGCGGCGGATCCCGGTGAGCCGGCCTTGGCGCAACGCCGCGCAACCATCGATCGCTGTTTCGCGCAGCCCGCGGTCGAGGGGATCATCGAAGCGCTGGCTGGCGAACCGACCGAATGGGCCGAGGCGACGCGCGCCACCCTGCTGAAGATGTCGCCGACCAGCCTCAAAGTGACCTATCGTCAGATCAGGCTGGGCGGCACGCTCGACTTCGAGGCATGCATGATCATGGAATACCGCATGATCCAGCGCTTCATGCAAGGCCACGACTTCTTCGAGGGCGTGCGCGCCGCTCTGGTCGACAAGGATCAGAAGCCGCGCTGGCAGCCGGCCAGCCTGGCCGAGGTCGGTGCGGCGGACGTCGACGCCTATTTTGCGCCGCTCGGCGTGCGTGACCTGGTTTTTGAGTGATCGGGCGCATTCGAATAGGAGGGCGGAGGAAACATGGCGACGATCGGATTCATCGGGCTCGGCAACATGGGCGGGCCCATGGCGCGCAACCTTCTCAAGGCGGGTCACAAGCTGAAGGCATTCGATCTGGTCCAGTCATCGCTCGATGCCGCACGCGCCGCCGGCGCCGAGACGGTGTCGAGCGCCGCGGCCGCCGCTCAAGGTGTTGAAGCCGTGATCACGATGTTGCCGGCCGGCAAGCATGTGCGGCAGGTCTATGAGGAGAGCGTGCTCGCCGCTGCGAACACCGGGACGTTGCTGATCGATTCTTCGACCATCGACGTGGAGACGGCACGCGCCGTTAGCGCGGCTGCGACCAAGGCGGGTCATGCCATGGTCGACGCGCCGGTCTCGGGCGGCGTCGGCGGTGCCGAGGCGGCGACGCTCACCTTCATGGTCGGCGGCGCGGCCGAGGCGTTCGAGCGGGCGCGCCCGCTGCTGGAGAAGATGGGCAAGACCATCGTTCATGCCGGCACCGCTGGTGCCGGCCAGGCCGCTAAGATCTGCAACAACATGATCCTGGGAATTTCGATGGTGGCGGTCTGCGAAGGTTTCGCGCTCGCCGAAAAGCTTGGCCTCGACAAGCAGAAGCTGTTCGACATCAGTTCGAAATCATCCGGCCAGTGCTGGTCGATGACCAGCTACTGTCCGGTGCCGGGTCCGGTCCCGACTTCGCCCGCCAACCGCGATTACAAGGCGGGTTTCACGGCCGAGATGATGCTCAAGGACCTCCGACTCGCCCAAGAGGCCGCGCACACGGTGGGCGCGGCCACGCCGATGGGCGCCGCCGCCGCCTCGCTCTATACGCTGTTCGTCAATGCAGGGCACAAAGCCGTTGATTTTTCTGGAATAATGCGGATGATGCGGGGCGATTAGTCGGGTCGCCATCGCGCAAGGGACCCAAGATATTGACCCCGCAGTAGCGGAATCGTTTATATTCGAACGATCTGGCTTCCGCTTGCCAATGAGGGAAACGTGCGGACTGAGTATCTGGAGGCGACGAAGCTCCTGGAGCGCCTGCACCGGCAGTTCCTTGAGGTCGTCAAAACCGAGCTCGATCGCCTGAATATCGAAGACATCAACAACGTTCAGGCCTTGATTCTGTTCAATATCGGGCAGGATGAGCTGACCGTCGGCGAGTTGACCAACCGCGGCTACTACCTCGGCTCGAATGTTTCCTACAATGTGCGCAAGATGGTCGAGAACGGCTATCTGGTGCAGGAGCGCTCGACCCACGACCGCCGGTCCATCCGGGTACGTCTGTCGGAAAAGGGCTTGAACCTGCAGCGTCACATGGGAGCCATGTTCGACCGTCACGCCGGCGCGCTAGCCAACACGGGAAACACGGCGGAGCGCTTGCGCGCGGCTGCGGCGGCTTTCCGTGATCTCGAGCGCTTCTGGTCGAGCATGCTCGACTATAGCGGCGCGCCGGTCGTTCCGGAAACGACGACGGCGGCCTGAGCCTCTCGTCGACCTGCGAATCTCGCACCGGACCGCCGATCCTGGCGGCCCGGCACCTGTGATCCTGATGCGGAGCCTGCCATGATCCTTGTCGGCCGTTTTCAGTCGCCCTTCGTGCGCCGCGCCGCGGTGACGCTCAAGCATTACGGCTTGAACTTCGAGCACAAGGCGCTCTCCTCGATGACCGACAAGGATGCGGTCAAGACCTTCAACCCGCTCGGACGGGTGCCAGCTTTCGTGACCGACGAGGGCGACACGATCGTCGACAGCGCGGTCATCCTCGATCACCTGGACGAGCTGGCGGGCCCGTCGAAGTCGTTGACGCCGCCCAAGGGCAAGGAGCGCCGCAAGGTGCTGCACGCGGTCGCGGTCGCCGTCGGCGCCTGCGAAAAGGCGGTCGGCGGCCTCTATGAAAAGAACCGGCGGCCGGCCGAGAAGGTGCACCAGCCCTGGCTCGATCAGCTTGACGGCCAGGCCAAGGACGGGCTGGACGCACTCGAAGCCATGAACCCGTCGCCGTTCCTGTGCGGCAGCAAACTCACGCAGGCGGACGTCACCGCGGTCTGCGTCTTCGATTTCATGCGCGGCCAGCTGCCGCATCTGGCGCCGGCCGGCAGGTACCCGAAGCTCGAGGCGCTGTCCAAGCGCTGCAACGAGATGCCCGCCTTCGCGGAGACCGTGCCGAAGGGCTGACCGCCTTTCGACCAATCCGCGGCCGCGAAACGGCCGCAGTTATCGCCGCTTCTCGCATGTGCGCGACCGGGCCTGTCATGGACAGTCCGGATCGGCCCGACTAAAGTCCGACCGCTTCGACTGTCGTGCGCGGCCCGTCCGCGCGACACCAAGGAGGTGTCATGCGTTCGTCACAGTTCTTCATGCCGACGATGAAGGAAACGCCCGCAGAGGCGCAGATCGTGTCGCATCGGCTGATGCTGCGCGCGGGCATGATCAAGCAGGCCTCGGCCGGCATCTACTCCTGGCTGCCGCTGGGCTTCAAGGTGCTGAAGAAGATCGAGCAGATCGTGCGCGAGGAGCAGGACGCGATCGGCTGCCAGGAAGTTCTGATGCCGACCATCCAGCCCGCCGACCTGTGGCGCGAGAGCGGCCGCTACGAGGACTACGGCAAGGAGATGCTGCGCATCACCGACCGCCACGAGCGCGAGATGCTTTACGGGCCGACCAACGAGGAGATGATTACGGACATATTCCGCACTCATGTGAAAAGCTATCGCGAGCTGCCGAAGCTGCTCTATCACATCCAGTGGAAATTCCGCGACGAGGTGCGGCCGCGCTTCGGCGTCATGCGCGGACGCGAATTCCTGATGAAGGACGCCTACTCCTTCGACCTCGACTTCGCCGGCGCCAAGCGCGCCTACAACAAGATGTTCGTCTCCTACTTGCGCACCTATGCGCGCATGGGGCTGAAGGCGATCCCGATGGCGGCCGATTCAGGGCCGATCGGCGGCGATCTCAGTCACGAATTCATCATCCTCGCCAAGACCGGCGAGAGCGCGGTCTATTGCCATCGCGACCTGGTCGAGTTCGACATGCTCAAGACCGAGATCGACCACGAGGGCGATTTGCAGCCGATCGTCGATCGCTGGACCAGTCTCTATGCCGCGACCGACGAGAAGCACGACGCAGCCACGTTCGAGAAGATCCCGGCCGACAAGCGCGTCAACGAGCGCGGCATCGAGGTCGGCCACATCTTCTATTTTGGCACCAAGTACTCGGCGCCGATGAAGGCGCAGGTCGGCGGCCAGACCGGCGATCCCGTGACGCTGCACATGGGCTCCTACGGCATCGGCGTGTCGCGCCTGGTCGGCGCCGTCATCGAAGCGAGCCATGACGAAGCCGGCATCATCTGGCCCGAGTCGGTGGCGCCTTTCCGCATCGGCCTCGTCAACCTCAAGGTCGGTGATGCTGCCTGCGACGCCGTCGCCAGCGATCTCTATGCCCGCTGCCTTGCCGCCAAGGTCGAGGTGCTCTACGACGATCGCGACGACCGACCCGGGCCCAAGCTCGCCGACATGGACCTGATCGGATTGCCCTGGCAGATCGTGGTCGGCCCGCGCGGCGTCAAGTCGGGGGTGGTCGAGATCAAGAACCGCAAGACCGGCGAGAAGGTCGAGCTGGCGCCGGAGCAGGCGTTCAACAAGCTCACGGCACGGGCCTAGCCATGGCCGCGGCGCCGACCTGGCAGAGGGAATAAGCAGGATGTTCTCTTCCTTCGAGCGCATGGTGGCGATGCGCTATCTGCGCGCGCGGCGGCAGGAAGGGTTCATCTCGATCATCGCCTGGTTCTCGCTGCTTGGCATTGCGCTCGGCGTGGCGACGCTCATCATCGTCATGTCCGTGATGAACGGCTTCCGCGCCGAACTGCTCGGCCGCATACTCGGGCTCAACGGCCATTTCGCCGTCCAGGCGCAACAGGGCCCGCTGCCCGACTTCGACTCGATCGCCGAGCGCGTGCGCGCGGTGCCCGGCGTGCTGGCCGTCCGGCCCCAGGTCGAAGGCCAGGTCATGGTGTCGGCCAACAACGCCGCGTCGGGAGCGCTCGTGCGCGGCATGCGGGTCGAGGATCTGGCCCGTCACACCACGCTGGTCCAAGGCGTCAAGGCCGGAAAGATCGCCGACCTGGCCGATGAAAGCTCAGTGATGATCGGCAGCCGCATGGCGGCGCGGCTCGGCCTCGGCGTCGGCAATCCGATCACGCTGATCTCGCCGCGCGGCAGTGTCACGGCCTTCGGCACCGTGCCGCGCGCCAAGGCCTACAATGTCGCGGCGGTCTTCGAGATCGGCATGTACGAGTACGACAACAACTTCATCTACATGGGACTCGAGCAGGCGCAGCTCTTCTTCCGCGTGCCCAATGCCGTCACCTCGCTCGAAGTGATGGTCGCCGACCCCGACCAGGTCCGCGCGACCACGGCGCGCATCGCCGGAGCGGTCGGCCCGGGCGGGCGCATCTACGACTGGCAGCACGCCAACGCATCGTTCTTCACGGCGATCCAGGTCGAGCGCAATGTCATGTTCCTGATCCTGACGCTCATCATCCTGGTCGCCGCCTTCAACATCATCTCCAGCCTGATCATGCTGGTGAAAGACAAGGGACGCGACATCGCGATCCTGCGCACCATGGGCGCCACGCGCGGCATGGTCATGCGCGTTTTCTTTCTGGCCGGCGCCAGCGTCGGCACGGTCGGAACGATCGGCGGCTTTCTGCTTGGCATCTTGTTCTGCGCCAACATCGAGCACATCAGGCAATTCCTGCAATCGTTGACCGGCACGGAGCTGTTCAGCGCCGAGATCTATTTCCTGTCGCGCCTGCCGGCCAAGGTCGATCCGGCCGAAGTCGCGCTCGTCGTTGCCATGGCGCTTGGGCTGTCGTTCCTTGCGACGATCTACCCGGCCTGGCGTGCGGCGCGCCTCGATCCGGTCGAGGCGTTGCGCTATGAGTGACCGCTCCGAGCCACGGCTCGAGCAAGCCCCGGGCACGTCGACGACAGGTTCCCGCTCCGCTGCCGTGCCGGGGCAGCCGCCCAAGCCGGCCATGTCGCTCGAGGGCATCTGTCGGACATTCGAGCAGGGCTCGGTCAAGCTTGAAGTGCTGCGCGGCGTGAGCCTCAGGCTTTTCCCGGGAGAAATCGTGGCGCTGGTCGGCCCGTCGGGTGCCGGCAAGTCGACCCTGCTGCAGATCGCCGGCCTGCTCGAGCGGCCTGACGCGGGAGAGATCAGGATCGGCGATGCGGAGGCGAGCCGCCTCAACGACCAGCAGCGCACACTGCTGCGCCGCAGCCACATCGGTTTCGTCTATCAGTTCCATCACCTGCTGCCCGAGTTTTCGGCGCTCGAGAACGTCATGCTGCCGCAGCTGATCGCCGGACTGAGCAAGAGCGAGGCGCGCGAGCGCGCGCGCCAACTGCTGGCGCTGGTCGGCCTGCACAAGCGCGAGGACCACCGGCCGGCTCGCTTGTCCGGCGGCGAGCAGCAGCGTGTCGCCATTGTGCGCGCGATCGCCAATGTGCCCCATGTCCTGCTGGCCGACGAGCCGACCGGCAATCTCGATCCGCATACCGCCACCGACGTCTTCAGCGAGCTGCGCCGCATCGTGCACGCGACCAGGCTTGCGGCCCTCATCGCCACGCATAATTTCGACCTGGCGGCCAAGATGGATCGAGTGCTTGAAGTCTATGAAGGGGGCGTGATCGAGCGAGCGGATGCCGGCCGGGCGGGGCCGTGACGCGGCGGTGACCCGGACAGCTGATCAGTTGCTCGATTGACGCGCGCGCCCGCGACGCGCACTGGCAGGGCGGCGCTTTTCGGCATTGCCGGCCAAGCGGTCGTAGCCTTCGGCGATGCTGAGGAGCGTCTCTTTCGTTTCGACGTGCATCATGCTGTCGGCCATGGTGCGCGCCTCTTCGGCCCGGGCCAGCCAATAGTCGACATTGCTGCTCAGGGCGGACAGGCCATAGGGTCGCCGCGTCTTGTTTCGCCTGTCCATGACCTGCCCGCTCGTGCCGGCACGTGACGTCGGCCGACGTGATCGCCTCAAGGCGGCTTACGGGCCACCGCCGTCACTCGAGGATCAACGCCGGCGCTCGACGGCCGGTTCCTACAGGAGCATCGACCGCCGCCTCATCACGCATGTCCGCGGCGCGTGCGCGCCAAAAGGAGGGGTCACAACAGTCGGTCAGAATACCGGAATGCCGCGACGACGCGGCAGAGGAACGTGCAGCGCAGCGTCCGGCTAGTGTGTTCATGAGGGACCACCCAGATTGACGTCCGTGCCGCTCGTCACGACGCCGGTTGAGCCGCCGATGCCCGCGCCGATGAGGGCGCCGGGCACGGCGCCAATGCCACCGAAGATCGCGCCGATCGCTGCGCCCATACCGGCGCCGGCGCCGGCCCCCGTCATGGCTCGTGTCGTGGGGTCGGATCCACACCCGGCCAGAACCAGCGCGGCCATGGCTGACAGAATGGGCCGGCAGGTCATGGGGCGTGCCTCTTGGTTGCTCGCAGATGCGCTGCGCAATCGCGCGTGCTTAAACTGGACGCCCCGTGATGTCGTTCCGGGCACGCCGAAGTTTTTTTAGGCCCCGAAAAACGATTTAGTATCAGCATCTTGGATGCAGAGGCCGGAGTCCCGCATTAGGCGCCTGCACCGGGCGCGGCAGCGGCCTGACGGTCTCATGCTCGTTTGCGGCCAGAATGCGGGCGAGCGACTCGAAGCGGCCCCGACATTTGGCCCTCACACCAGACCGGCCGGGTCGCGACCAGGCTTTCCAGCCCAATCTCTTCATTGTCGGCGCAGTGGGATGGCGGGACATGACGGTGATGTCGATCGCTGCTCGTCTGCCGTCGCCCGATCGCCGAAGGCGGCGCGGAGACGGCGCGGAGACGCTGACACGGCCGGTATTTCATCGTAGGATCGAACGAACAACAGCATTTAACAGGGAGGGACCATCATGATTCTGATGCGAACATTGGGCTTCGGCTCCGCACTCGCGGCGGCGCTTCTGTGCGGCACCGTCGCGACATCGCAGTCGGCGGCTCAGACGATCACGCTTCACGGCGCCTCGCAGTTCAACGACGACCACGCCTTCACCAAGGCGATGGTCAAGTTCGAGCAGCTGGTGAAGCAGTACTACGGCAAGCCGATCAACTTCGTGCTGCACAAGAACAGCGAGCTCGGCCTCGAGAAGCAGTATTTCGAGTACATGGCGCAAGGCAAGGCGGTCGACTACGCCATCGTCTCGCCGGCGCACATGTCGACCTTCTCCAAGGCTGCGCCGTTCATCGACGCACCGTTCCTGTTCCGCGACCTGGCGCACTGGAACAAGGTGCTCGACGCCGATCTGCTCAAGCCGATCGCCGACGAGATCAACCAGAAGGCCGAGGTCATGCTCATCGGCTACGCCGGCGGCGGCGTGCGCAATATCTTCGTCAACAAACCGGTGCACAATCTCGCCGAGATCAAGGGCCTCAAAGTCCGCGTGCAAGGCGCGCCGATCTGGAGCCGCACCTTTGCGGCGACCGGCATGGCGCCGACCGTGATCGCCTACAACGAGGTCTATAACGCCATCCAGAACGGCGTGATCGCGGCCGGCGAGAACGAGGCGGCCGGCGTCGAGCAGATGAAATTCTTCGAGGTCGCGCCGCACCTCGCGATGACCGAGCACGCCATCACGATCCGTCCGCTCTGCTTCTCGGGCAAGACCTTCAAGGGTCTGCCGGCCGACCTGCAGGCGGCGATCGTCAAGGCCGGCAAGGAAGCTGGCGCCTATGGCCGCCAGATCGAGTCATCAGAAGATTCTCAGAAGCTCGACGCCATGGAAAAGGCGGGCAAGTTGAAGCGCGTCCCGTTCGCCGATCGCGATGCGATGAAGAAGCTCGTCGATCCGGTGATGGCGGCTTACGCCAAGGAGATCGAAGCGGACAAGATCTTCGCAGCGATCACTAACCTCAAGTAGGCGCCTGAATCGAATGTTTGGGGCCGCGGGCCTGCCTGCGGCCCCTTCAATCTCCCGATAAGAGAGCCGCCCATGAACGATGCGCCGTCGTCTGCGCGCAGCGGCTGGAGACGATTGACGGCCGTCTATCATCGCGTGCTGTCGCTGCTGCTGGTCGCGTCCGTTGCCATCTTGATCATTCCGGTGACGCTGCAGATCTTCTCACGCTTCACCGCCCTCATTCCGCACTATATCTGGACGGAGGAAATGGCGCGCTTCCTCTTCGTCTGGACGATCATGATCGGTGCCATGATCGGCGTGCGCGAAAGCACGCATTTCGAGGTCGATCTGTGGCCGCCGGTCAACGCGCGGATCGAGGCAGTGGTCAAGCTGTTCGCCGGCCTGGCCGTGCTCGTGTTCGCCATCGTCTTCGTCTTGGCCGGGATCGAGTTCACGCGATTCGCCTGGAACCGCATCTCCGAGCTGGCCGAGCTGCCGCTCTGGCTGATTCACATGGCCTGGCCGATCGCCGGATTCACCTGGATCGTCTTTCTCGGCGAGCAGATGTGGGACAATTTGCGCATCGCGGTGACGGGAAGTGCTCGATGACGGGCGCCGTTCTGTCGCCCGGGTTCGCGGCGCTCATCCTGTTCGGCCTGTTCTTTGCGCTGCTGATCATGCGCGTGCCGGTGGCTTTCGCCTTGGGCCTCGCATGTCTGCCGGTTCTCCTGATCGAGCCCCGCCTGTCGGCCATGACACTCGTCCAGGAGACGTTCAACGCGTACAACTCCTTTATCCTGCTTGCGGTGCCGTTTTTTCTGCTGACGGCAAACCTGATGAATGTCGGCGGCATCACCGATCGGCTGGTGCGCCTGTCGCGATCGATGGTCGGTCATTTCCCGGGCGGCCTGGCGCAGATCAACGTCGTGCTGTCGATTTTTTTCGCCGGCATTTCCGGATCGTCGACCGCGGACGCGGCGAGCCAGTCGAAGATCTTCATCGAAGCTCAGCGCAAGGAGGGCTACGACGACGGCTTCTCCGTGGCGATCACTGCCGTGTCGGCCGTGCTCGCCGTGATCATCCCGCCGTCGATCCTGATGATCGTGTGGGGCGGCGTTCTGACCGTCTCGATCGGCGCACTCTTCCTCGCCGGCATCATTCCCGGACTGCTGATCGGCTTCGTGCAGATGGCCACGGTTCACGTCTACGCCAAGCTGCGCAAATATCCGACATATCCGCGCTCGAGCTGGAAGGAGCTGATTGTCGCGCTGGCGATCTCGATTCCGGCGCTGACCACGCCGT
This sequence comes from Alphaproteobacteria bacterium, assembly GCA_016869645.1. GTDB lineage: Bacteria > Pseudomonadota > Alphaproteobacteria > SHVW01 > SHVW01 > SHVW01. Next base: position 24,975 of record VGDO01000020.1, on the reverse strand, counting down.
TCATCATCGTCGGCGGCAAGATCTTCGGCTGGTTCACCGCGACCGAATCCGCATGCATCGCCGTGCTCTACGCCGGCGCGCTGTCGCTCCTCATCTATCGCGAGATGGACTGGAAAGGCCTCAATTACGCGCTGCTCGACACCGGCAAGCTGGCGGCGGTCGCTCTGTTCTGCGTCGGTACGGCGAGCGCGTTCGGTTGGCTGCTCGCCTACTACCAGATTCCCAAGGCGCTGCTATCGGGCTTCGGCTCTTGGGGCATGGGCCTGACGGAAACGGGCTTCTTCATTGCCGCCGTGTTCCTCGTCGTCGGCTGCTTCCTCGACGCGATCCCCGCGATCATCATTGTCGGCAGCATCCTCCAGCCCCTGGCCAAGGCAGTCGGCATGGATCCCGTGCACTTCGCCATGATCGGCATCGTCTCGCTCGCCTTCGGGCTGGTGACGCCACCCTATGGTCTCTGTCTCATGATCTCGTGCTCGATCGCCGGCATCCGCATGGTGGACGCGCTCAAGGACACGTTGATCATGCTTCTGCCCATGCTCGGCGTGCTCGCGTTGCTGATTGTCTGGCCGCAGGTCGCGCTGTTCCTTCCATCGCTGATCTCGCCCGAGTTTCTCAGGTAGTCGGCAGCCTGCGCATCCCACGGATTGCGGCTCGCCGCCTGGTCGTCCCAATATCTTGATGACAGCGCCGGTCGGGACATGGAATCCTGGCCTTCATGCCGCACGCCGATTTCGTCCATTTGCGCGTCCACTCGGCTTATTCGCTGTCCGAGGGCGCGATCAAAGTGAAGGAGCTCGTCGGCCTGTGCGCGCGCATGGCGATGCCGGCCGTCGCCATCACCGACACCGGCAATCTGTTCGGTGCGCTCGAATTTTCGATGGCGGCGGCGGAGGCCGGCGTGCAGCCGATCATAGGCTGCCAACTTGCCATTACCCGCGAAGATGGCGAGCGCGCTCCGTCAGGACCCGCAGGTGCCCACACACCTGATCAGCTGGTTCTCATCGCGCAGAACCAGGAGGGTTACGGCAACCTGATGAAGCTGGTGAGCCGGTCGTTCCTCGACACCCCTTCGGGCCTGACGTCCCAGGTCAGGCTCGCCGAGCTGGCGGGAGCGTGCGCGGGGCTGATCGCACTGACCGGCGGCCCGGCCGGCGCGCTCGGCCGGCTGCTGGCGGAAGGCCAGGGACCGGCGGCGGCGGCGATGCTCAACCGGCTGATCCAACTCTTCCCCGGCCGTCTCTATATCGAGCTGATGCGTCACGGCCTGCCGATCGAGCAGCGCATCGAAGGCGGCTTGATCGATCTCGCCTATCAGCAGAGTGTCCCACTGGTCGCGACCAACGAGGCTTTCTTCGCCGACGAGTCGATGTATGAGGCGCATGATGCGCTGCTGTGCATCGCCTCCGGCACCTTTGTCGCCGAGCCGAACCGCCGGCGGCTGACGCCGGAACATCGCTTCAAATCGGCCGCCGAGATGCGCGTCCTGTTCAGCGACCTGCCCGAGGCGCTCGACAACACGCTGGTGATCGCGCGGCGCTGCGCGTTCATGCCGAAGAAGACGAACCCGATCCTGCCAGCCTATCCGACCGCAGCGGGACGCGACGAAGCGGCCGAGCTGCGCGCGCGGGCCGCTGAGGGATTGGAGCGGCGTCTGGCGACCGCGGTTTTCACGCCCGACATGGACGAGGCGGCGCGCGCCGCCAAAGCGAAACCCTATCGCGCCCAGCTCGCCTACGAGCTCGACATGATCGTCGAGACCAAATTCACAGGCTACTTCCTGATCGTGGCCGACTTCATTCAATGGGCGAAGAGCCGCGGCATCGCGGTCGGGCCCGGCCGCGGCTCGGCGGTCGGCTCGGTCGTGGCGTGGTCGCTCACCATCACCGACCTCGATCCGCTGCGCTGGGGATTGCTGTTCGAGCGCCTGCTCAGCCGCGAACGGGTGTCCATGCCCGATATCGACGTCGACTTCTGCCAGGCGCGACGCGACGAGGTGCTGCGCTACGTGCAGGATAAGTACGGCCATGACCGTGTCGCGCAGATCATCACGTTCGGCAAGCTGCAGGCGCGCGCCGTCCTGCGCGACGTCGGCCGCGTTCTGCAGCTTCCCTATGGCCAGGTCGACCGCATCTGCAAGCTGGTGCCGAACAATCCGGCCAATCCCGTGACGCTGGAGCAGGCGATCGAAGGTGAGCCCGAGCTGCAGCGCCAGCGCGACGAAGACGAAGCCGTGGCGCGCATGCTGGAGATCGGCCGGAAGCTCGAGGGGCTTTACCGGCATGCCTCGACGCATGCCGCCGGCGTGGTGATCGGCAACCGGCCGCTCGACGAGGTCGTGCCGCTCTACCGCGATCCGCGCTCCTTCATGCCGGTCACCCAGTTCAACATGAAGACGGTCGAGCTCGCCGGCCTCGTCAAGTTCGACTTTCTCGGCCTCAAGACGCTGACGGTGATCCAGCACGCCGTCGAGCTGATCCGCGCGAGTGGCAAGGACATCGACATCGATCACCTGCCGCTCGACGACGCCAGGACCTATCAGATGATGGCGCGGGCCGACGTGACCGGCGTGTTCCAGATGGAATCGGCGGGCGTGCGTGACGTGCTGCGCCGGCTCAAACCCGACCGCTTCGAGGACATCATCGCCGTCGTGGCGCTCTACCGGCCCGGCCCGATGGACAACATTCCCAGCTACATCAACCGCAAGCACGGGCTGGAGAAGCCCGACTATCTGCACCCGCGGATTGAGCACCTGCTCAAGGAAACTCACGGCATCATGATCTACCAGGAGCAGGTCATGCAGATCGCCCAGGCCCTGTCGGGCTACAGCCTGGGCGACGCCGATCTTCTGCGCCGTGCCATGGGCAAGAAGATCAAGGCGGAGATGGATGCCCAGCGCAAGACCTTCGTCGATGGCGCGGTGGCGCGTGGCGTCGGAGAGGCGACCGCGTCGCACATCTTCGATCAGGTCGCCCGCTTCGCCGGCTACGGCTTCAACAAGGCGCATGCCGCGGCCTATGCGCTGGTCGCCTACCAGACGGCCTGGCTCAAGGCGAACCACCCGGTCGAGTTCTTCGCGGCGTCGATGACGCTCGATCTCGGCAACACCGACAAGCTCAACGTGTATCGCCAGGAACTCGATCGCCAGAAGATCCCGTTGCTGCCGCCGGACATCAACCGCAGCGCGGTCGAATTCTCGGTCGAGACCATCAAGTCAGATGGCAGCGAGAAGCGCGCCATCCGCTATGCGCTCGCCGCCGTGCGCAAGGTGGGGCCCCAAGCCATGGGTGCGGTGATTGCCGAACGCAGTGCGCACGGACCGTTCCGCGCGCTGATGGAGTTCGCCGATCGGATGGGGCGGTCTGCCGAAGGCGCCAAGGCGATCAACAAGCTGGCGCTCGAGAACCTGGTCTGCGCCGGCGCTTTCGACGCCATCGACGGCAATCGCGCGCGTGTCTTCGCCCAGATCGAGACCGTGGTGCGTCATGCGCACGCCACGGCCAGCGAGCGCGGCAGCAACCAGGTGAGCCTGTTCGGCGATGGGCTGGGTGTCGACAACTCGACGAAGCGCGAAGGCAAGTCTGCGGAGATGCCGGACTGGACGACGCTCGAGCGCCTGCGTCGGGAATTCGAGGCGATCGGCTTCTACCTTTCCGCTCATCCGCTCGACGCCTATGGCGCGAGCCTCGAACGCATCGACGTCGTGCCCGCCTCGCAGATCCTGCAGCGCGCCAAGGGCAGCGCATCGACGCGCGTCAAGCTCGCTGGCATCGTGATCAGCCGGCGCGAGCGCACCTCGGCGCGCACCAAGAGCAAATACGCCTTCGTGCAACTGACCGACCGGACGGGTGTCTTCGAGGTGCTCGTGTTCTCCGACCTGCTGGCCCAGAGCCGCGACAAGCTCGACAGCGGTCAGCCCCTGCTGGTCACGGTCGATGCGCGCATCGAGGGCGACAGTGCGCGCCTGGCGGCGCAGGCGATCCAGTCGCTCGACGAGGCGCTGGCCGGTGCTGCGGCTGGGCTCAAGATCTTCCTGCGGGATGACCAGCCGATCCGCACGCTCGCCGGCGTGATCCAGCGCGAAGGCAAGGGCGGCCGTGCCGCCAAGGGCCAGATCCGCCTGGTCCTCGATACCGATCAGCGCGAGATCGAGGTGGCGCTTCCCGGCGGCTATCAGGTCTCGGCGCCACTGCGCGCCGCGATCCGCGCCATTCCGGGCGTGGTCGAGGTAAGGGATATCTGAGGCGGTCGTGCGGCGCGTCGTCGGTCAGGCGAGGGGCGCTTTTCCGGCCGAAGCAATTCAGGAGTTGGTCGAGTAGGTCTTCGTCCTGGTCGGAATGAGGAAACGCTGGTTGGGCGCGTTGGCGCTGAAAACCTGCGCTACGAGAATGAAACCGATCTCGCCTTTGGCGTTGGTCAACGGAACCGCCAACGCCTCGCTTGGCCACGTGCCGCCCAGGAGCTTGAGTTCCGCCGCCGCCCGGTAAGGCCGTCCTTCCTCGGCGGTGTTCCTCAGCAGGCCGCCATTGGCGATGCCGGCTTCTTCATCGCGCCGCTGGTCGACATACTGTCCGGCCCGCTCGACGCCGAGCTGATTGGCCAAGTCGGACCCGAACAGCCGATAGCGGAAGCGAAGCGGGTTGCGCTCCACCTCGTAGAGCACCAGCGAGCCGAGCAGGAAGTGAAGGGCAATCGGATCGGCGAAATTCTTCGCCGGAATGCGTTCGCCTTGCGAGGCGGCCTGCCACATTTCGAAAAGACGACCCAGTCGACCGTCGATCAGATCGGCGGTCTGCGTCACCGGCACCGATTCCAACGGCTGACTCTCCCTGTCGACGGTGTTGTGCGCTCTTTTGCCCGCTCTTCTACGCGACTATTCACTTCGAATCCAGCATTACTATCTAAACGGGTATGAATGGTTAAAGGCACAACATATGAATTAACAGCTGGCGCCGAAAACCCCCGGTAACTATTTCCGCGGGGCGCCGCGATCGCGTGCCAAGCGCGCGGAGCCGCTGTCGCCGTGCGCGTTCAAGCCGTTGAGCAATCAACGGAAAGCAAGTCAGTAATACTTTCAGCTTAATTCGGCTGCGCGCGCAGCCGGACTGCTGCTGAGCCAGACATTGGCGACCACGGCCGCCAACACGACGCCGCCGCCGAACATCGCAGGAAGCGACGGCACTTCGCCGAAAGCCAACCAGACCCAGAACGGCGTGAGCGGCGATTCGAGGGTGGCAACGAGCGCTGCCTCGGCAGCCGTGATGTGGCGCGCGCCGATCGTGAACAGGGTCAGGCCGAGGGTCATCTGAAAGAAGCCGAAGGCGGCGAGCTGCACGAGGGCGACCCCGGACACCTCAAGCGGCGCGGCAAACGGCAGGGCCAGAGCGACGCCGAGCAGGTTGGACAGAGACGCCGCGGGCACCATGGGCACGTCGCGGTACCGCCGCAGCGCCACCATCATGACGGCGGTGGCAAGGGTCATGAAGACCGCGACCGCGTCGCCAACGCGCGAGCCTTCGGTGGCCGGCCCGGCCATGGCGATCGCGACGCCGGCAAAGGCCGCCGCACTCAGCAGGACGACATGGCGCGGCACACGCTCGCCGAACCACAGGCGCGCGAGAAGGGCTGCAACGAACGGGCAGGTCGCATAGATGATCGCGACGTTGGCGATGCTGGTCAGCTTGAGCGCGGGAATGAAGCTGCTCATGGCCGCAGTCGAGGCGAGGGTCACCATCCAGCCGGGCCACCCCATGTCGCGCACCATGGGCCAGGCATCGCGACCATAGTGCCAGGCCATGAACGCCGCGATGAAGGTTCCGCCGAACAGGCCGCGCCATACCAGAATGGTCCAGGCGTCGACCTGGATCAGGCGCGTGAAGTAGCCTGCGCTGCTCCAGGCGATCGCCGCGAGCGCGACGAGGGCCAAGCCCAGCCGATGCTGGGCGCGCGGACGGGTTGTCATGGCGAGGCGTGGGCGAGGACGGACCGTGATGGGCAGTGGCCACAAGGCTTAGAGCAACCGGAGGGCCTTGTCCCGCTCGTTCCGTGCGGCGCCGCGCCGCGAGGTTGGGGCTGCGATGCCACTTGCTCTCCCGGGGCCGATCCGCTATATCCCCGCGCGTTCGTTAACAACCCACACGCGGGCTCATGCGGCCCCGGCCAACGCCACACGAGGCCGGTCGGTCGCTCCGGTGTCCGGAAGCCGTCCCTGCTCTAACTATCTGAACGGGGACGATAATCCCGAGACTCTTGTCCGCGGCGGCTCAACCGGAGAAGGATGGCGAAGCCATGACTGTGCCGACGTTTTCCATGCGCCAGCTGTTGGAAGCGGGCGTTCATTTTGGCCATCACACCCGTCGTTGGAACCCGAAGATGGCGCCTTACATCTTCGGCGTGCGCAACGGCGTGCACATCATCGACCTCGAGCAGACCGTACCCCTGCTGCACCGCGCGCTCCAGGCGCTCCAGGAGGTCTCCTCCAATGGCGGGCGCGTGCTGTTCGTCGGCACCAAGCGCCAGGCGACCGAGATGGTCGCGGAGACCGCCAAGAAGAGCGGCCAGTACTTCGTCAATCACCGCTGGCTCGGCGGCATGCTGACCAACTTCAAGACCATCTCGCAGTCGATCAAGCGCCTGCGCGAGCTCGACGAGCGGCTGGCTCAGGCCGATATCGGCCTGACCAAGAAGGAGCAGCTCAATCTGACCCGCGAACGCGACAAGCTCGAGCGCGCGCTTGGCGGCATCAAGGAGATGGGCGGTCTGCCCGACATGCTGTTCGTGATCGACACCAACAAGGAGGCGATTGCGGTTCAGGAAGCGCGCAAGCTGAACATTCCCGTCGTCGCCGTGATCGACAGCAATTCCGACCCCGAGGGCGTGACCTACCCGATCCCCGGAAACGACGACGCGTTGCGCGCCATCGCGCTCTACTGCGAGCTCGCCCAGCAGGCCGTGCTGACCGGCCTGCAGGCCGAGGCGGCTCGCTCGGGCGGAGACGTCGGAACCGCCGACGAGGTCGTCGACCCCGCCGCGGCCGCGGCCGCCTCTGCCGAGCCGGTGGCCGAAAAGGCGGCGGCGACGGCCTAGTTTTCGTCCGCCGACCGGGCGGCCGCTGCCGGCTGCCCGTCCGGCCTTCCGCCCGGCCGGTTCGTCCCTGGGATGAAGGCACGGGTGCCTGATACAACGATACGAGGTTACTCCCATGGCTGAGATCACCGCAGCGCTGGTCAAGGAACTGCGCGAAAAAACCGGCGCCGGCATGATGGATTGCAAGAAAGCGCTTTCCGAGACCCAGGGCGATCTGGAAGGTGCGGTCGACTGGCTGCGCAAGAAAGGTCTTTCGGCTGCCGCCAAGAAGGCAGGGCGGGTTGCGGCCGAGGGACTGGTCGGCGTCGCCGCGTCGGGTGGCAAGGGTGCGGTCGTCGAAGTCAATGCTGAGACCGACTTCGTCGCGCGCAACGAGACCTTCCAGAATTTCGTCAAGGGCATGACGACACTGGCGCTCAGCGCCGGCGACGATCTGGAGAAGCTGAAGGCGGCGCAGTTCCCTGGCTCAGGCAAGTCCGTTGCCGATGAGCTGACGCAGCTGATCGCCACGATCGGCGAGAACATGTCGCTGCGCCGCGCGCGCGTCCTCGGCGTCAATCCGGGTGTCGTCGTGACTTACATGCACAATCAGCTCGTGCCCGGCCTCGGCAAGATCGGCGTGCTCGTCGCGCTGGAATCGAGCGCACCGGCCGACAAGCTCGCCGCGCTCGGCAAGCAGCTCGCCATGCACGTGGCTGCGGCGAACCCGCAGTCGGTCGCGGTCGGCGATCTCGATCCCAAGTCGATCGAGCGCGAGCGCAACATCCTGGTCGAGCAGGCACGCGCCTCGGGACGGCCGGAGAACATCATCGAGAAGATGGTCGAAGGGCGGTTGCGCAAGTTCTACGAGGAAGTCGTGATGACCGAACAGGTCTTCGTCGTCGACGGCGAGACGCGCGTGTCCAAGGTCATCGAAAAGGCGGCCAAGGAGGCCGGCGCGCCGATCAAGCTGTCGGGCTTCGTCCGCTTCGCCCTTGGCGAGGGCATTCAGAGGGAGCAATCCGATTTCGCCGCCGAAGTCGCGGCGGCCGTGAAGGGCTGAGACGGTACGGAATGGCCGGCGGCTCGCCCTGAGTCGCGCAGATCGGGCGCCGGCGGCGCCCGGCGAGGACAACGGGCAGATCCGGCCGGAGGGACCTGTGCCGCGGCGCCCTTGGGGTTGTCGGGGGGGAACCACGATCGTCGGTCTGAAGTTTCGACAAGGATGGTTCGAGACGGTATTTTTGAGGCCCCCGCCCACCCCAGAAGCCGAGAACGCCCATGGCCGTGAAGATCGCTCGCACGACAGCCGCCCGCGGCGCCGATAAGGCGCAGTACGACCGGGTGTTGCTGAAGATCTCGGGCGAGGCGCTGATGGGAGAGCAGGACTATGGACTCGATCGGATCATGGTCGAGCGTATCGCTGCCGAGGTGAAGTCGGTGCACGACCTTGGCGTCGAGGTCTGCCTGGTGATCGGCGGCGGCAACATCTTCCGCGGGGTGTCGGGGGCGGCGGACGGCATGGAGCGCGCGACCGCCGACTACATGGGCATGCTCGCCACCGTGATCAATTCGCTGTCGATGCAGTCGGCTCTCGAGCGGGTCGGCGTCCAGACCCGCGTGCAGTCGGCTCTGCCGATCTCGGCCGTGTGCGAGCCCTATATCCGCCGGCGCGCCGTTCGCCACATGGAGAAGGGCCGTGTCGTCATCTTCGCCGCGGGCACCGGCAATCCGTTCTTCACCACCGACACGGCGGCCGCCTTGCGCGCCTCGGAGATGGGCTGCAAGGCGCTGCTCAAGGCGACCAAGGTCGACGGCGTCTATACCGCCGATCCCGAAAAGGTCGTGGACGCACGGCGGTTTGACCGCCTGACCTACCTCGAGGTGCTGTCGCGCGACCTCAAGGTCATGGACGCCTCGGCGATCTCGCTCGCGCGCGAAAACGGCATTCCGATTCTGGTTTTTTCGATACACAATCACGGTGCCTTTGCCGAAGTCGTTTGCGGACGGGGCAAATACACGATCATCACGGAGGAGGGGTGACAGCCGTGGCGAACGTCGATCTCAGCGACATCAAGCGGCGCATGGACAGCGCTCTGGATGTCCTCAAGAAGGAATTTGGAGGCTTGCGCACCGGGCGCGCCTCGCCCAGCCTGCTCGACCACGTCATGGTCGACGCATATGGCAGCTCCATGCCGATCAACCAGGTCGGCACCGTGGGCGTTCCGGAGCCCCGCATGATAACGGTCCAGGTGTGGGACCGCGGCCTCGTGAAGGCGGTCGACAAGGCGATCCGCGACGCCGGGCTCGGCGTCAATCCCCAGATGGACGGGCAGCTGATCCGCATTCCGCTGCCCTCGCTCACCGAGGAACGCCGTAAGGAACTGGTCAAGATCGCGCACAAATATTCCGAGCAGGCGCGTGTTGCCGTGCGCAACGTGCGCCGCGACGGAAACGAGCTGCTCAAGAAGCTCGAGAAGGAGCACAAGATCACCGAGGACGAGCATCGCAAGCACCAGGCCGATGTGCAGAAGATGACCGACGAGCACGTCAAGAAGGTCGATGACGCGCTCGCGGCCAAGGAAAAAGAGATCATGCAGGTATGACGACCGATGGCTGATGTCATGCCGTCCAAGCAGGCGCCGCCGGCGCCGCCCGTGCACGTCGCCATCATCATGGATGGCAACGGCCGTTGGGCGCGCGCACGTGGTCTGCCGCGTACGGCCGGGCACAAGCAAGGTGCGGAGGCGGTGCGACGCGCAGTGCGCGGCGCGGCCGAGCTCGGCATCTCCTATCTGACGCTGTTCGGCTTCTCGAGCGAGAACTGGAAGCGGTCGGCGACCGAGATCGAGGACCTGATGGGCCTCCTGCGCCTCTATCTGCGCAAGGAGATCGCCGAGCTGCACGCCGAGGGGGTCCGCGTGCGCATCATCGGCGATCGCCGACGGCTGGCGCGCGACATCGTGGCGTTGATCGAGCATGCCGAGGATACGACGCGCGGCAACACAAGCCTCAACCTGACCATCGCGCTCAGTTACGGCGCGCGCGCCGAAATCGTCGAGGCGGCGCGCCGCCTGGCCGCGGCCGTCAGCGAGGGGCGCTTCGCGGCAGCCGAGATCGACGAGACGCGGTTTGCCGGCGAGCTGACCACGGTCGGCATTCCCGATCCCGATCTTCTCATCCGCACGAGCGGGGAAAAGCGCATCAGCAATTTCCTGCTCTGGCAGTGCGCGTATGCCGAGCTGATGTTCGTCGACCAGCTCTGGCCGGATTTCGGCAAGCGCGACCTGGAAGATGCCATCCGCGAGTATGGCCGGCGCGAAAGAAGGTATGGTGCCGCCCAAGGCTGAGTGGCTCGAGAGCTCCTTGGTCCGGCGCATTCTATCGGCGCTGGTTCTGGGCCCACCGGTGCTCGCCATCGTCTGGTACGGCGGCGCGCTGTACTACCTGCTCATTCTGCTGGTGGCGGTTCAGATGGCGTACGAATGGTCGCGCATGTGTGGCAGTGGCACTGTCGGTCCCGGCGGCCGGGTCGTGATCGGCGCGGTGCTGGTCGCCATGGCGATGACGTCGTGGCTCGATCTCTCCTGGGGCGTCGTCGCCGTGCTGGCCGGCAGCCTCGTCGCCTACATCGGCGCGCGCATCGAAGGCGCTGCCGAGCCGCGCTGGCTGACGCTCGGCGTGCTCGCCGTCGGCGCGCCGGCGATCGCGCTGCTCTGGCTGCGTGCCGATCTCGATCAGGGCCGCGCCATCTGTCTCTGGCTGGTGTTGACTGTGTGGGCGACGGACATCGGCGCCTATGCGGTCGGCCGATCGATCGGCGGTCCGCGCCTCGCGCCGCGCATTTCGCCCAACAAGACCTGGGCTGGACTGGCGGGCGGCATGGTCGCGGCCGCTCTCGTCGGCTGGAGCGCCGGTGAGATCGTCGGTTCGCCCAGCCCGGCGCTTCTGCTCTTCGTCGGCGCCGGACTTGCGGTCGTCGCGCAGCTCGGCGACCTGAGCAAATCGGTGGTCAAGCGCCATTTCGGCGTCAAGGATGCGGGGCAGCTCATTCCGGGACATGGCGGATTGCTCGACCGGGCCGACGGCTTCATCACCGCCGCGCCGGCCGTGGCGGTTCTGTCATTGATTGCCGGACGGAGCTTGCTGCAATGGCCGTGACGCCCGTCGCGGCGCAGCCCGGTCTGGCAATCGCCGCAAGCGGGCCGCGGCGCGTCACAGTGCTCGGGTCCAGCGGCTCGGTCGGCAGCAACACGCTCGACCTGATTGCGCGCAACCCCGATCGCTACGTCGTCGAGGCGCTGACGGCGGGCCGCAATGTCGACAAGCTGATCGAGCAGGCGCGACAGTTCCGACCGCGCATTGCGGTGATCGCCGACGCCGGCGCCTACATGCGCCTGAAGGACGGCCTCGCCGGCACCGGGATCGAGGCAGCGGCGGGAGAATCTGCCGTGGTCGATGCCGCGGCGCGACCGGCAGAATGGGTCATGGCCGGGATCGTCGGCGCGGCGGGCTTGGCGCCGACCCTGGCGGCGGCGCGACGCGGCGCCATCGTCGCCTTCGCCAACAAGGAATGTCTCGTCTCGGCCGGCGAGTTCATGCTTGCCGAGGTCAAGCGCCACCGGGCGACGCTGCTGCCGGTCGATTCGGAACACAACGCCATCTTCCAGGTCTTCGATGCCGAGCGGCGCGAGGCGATCGAGCGCATTGTCCTCACCGCCTCGGGTGGCCCGTTCCGGACCTTGGAGCAGGCAGCGATGGCGCAGGTGACGCCGGCCCAGGCGGTCGCCCATCCGAACTGGGTCATGGGCGCCAAGATCTCGGTCGATTCGGCGACCATGATGAACAAGGGCTTGGAGATCATCGAGGCGCGCTACCTGTTCGGCCTCCGGGACGAGCAGATCGAGGTCTTGATCCACCCGCAATCAGTGATCCACAGCATGGTCGCCTATATCGACGGCTCGGTGCTGGCGCAGCTCGGCACGCCTGACATGCGCACGCCGATTGCCTACGCGCTCGGCTGGCCGCAACGGATCGCCGCACCCTCGACCCGTCTCGATCTCGCGCGCATCGGACAGCTTACCTTCGAACTGCCGGATCCCGAGCGATTTCCAGCGCTTAGGTTGGCCCGGCAAGCCTTGCAAACGGGGGGGGCGGCCCCTACAATCCTCAACGCCGCCAATGAGGTGGCGGTGCACGGCTTCCTCGCCGGCCGGATCGGTTTTCTCGACATCGCCCGTGTGGTCCAGGCGGTGTTGGAAGCGGCTCCGCCGCGGAACTTGGCCAGCCTGGACGACGTCCTGGCGGCCGACACCGAGGCGCGGGCGCGTGCCAACGAGGCGATGGCTGTCCGCGCGCGGCACTGACCACATTTGCGCAGACGACCGAAGCCGCCCGACAACCCCCGGAAGGACCGAGTTCAATAGACATGCAGTTGCTGGCTAGCGCTTGGGATGCAATCGCCTACGTCCTCAGGATCTTGTTCGATTACGGGCTGTGGTTCCTGGTCTTTCTGACGATTCTCGTCTTTGTCCATGAGTTCGGACATTACTGGGTCGCGCGGCGCAACGGTGTGCGCGTCGAGGTGTTCTCGATCGGCTTCGGCCGCGAGCTGTTCGGCTGGAACGACCGTGCCGGCACGCGCTGGAAAGTGAGTGCGATCCCGCTCGGCGGCTACGTCAAGATGTATGGCGACGCCGACGCGGCGAGCACGCCCGATGCGTCCGTCACCACAATGAGCGCCGGTGAGCGGGCGATTTCGTTTCACCACAAGAGCCTGGCCCAGCGCACCGCGATCATTGCCGCCGGTCCGCTCGCGAACTTCCTGTTTGCCATTCTGCTGTTCGCCGGCCTGTTCGCCACCGTCGGTCAGCCATTCACCGCGCCGGAGGTGGATTCGGTGACCGAAGGAAGTGCCGCGGAAGCGGCCGGTCTGCGCTCGGGCGACGTGTTCGTGCGGATCGATGGCGAGCGCATCCAGCGCTTTGAGGAGATCCAGCGCGTCGTCCAGGCCAATCCGGGCAAGACCCTCGAGGCGGTGATCCGGCGCGGCGAGGCAGAAATGTCCTTGGCGCTGACGCCGCGCACCACCGAACTGACCGACCGGCTGGGCAACAAACGCCAGATCGGCGTCATCGGCATCCGCAACACCAAAATGAAAGTGGTTCGCCATGATCCGGCGACCGCGATGTGGCATGCGGCGCGCGAGACCTATATGGTGACCGTCGGGACGCTCAGGGCAGTCGGCGAGATGATCGCCGGCACGCGGACCACGGAGGAGTTGGGCGGGCCGCTGCGCATTGCCCAGATGTCGGGCGAGGTGGGCAAGACCTCGATCGAGGCGCAGATCTGGTTCGTCGCGGTGCTGTCGATCAATCTCGGACTGATCAATCTGTTCCCGATTCCCGTGCTCGACGGCGGTCACCTCTTGCTGTACGCCGCGGAAGCCGTGCGGGGTCGGCCGCTTGGACCGAGAGCGTTGGAGTACACCTCCGCGCTCGGGCTTGTCCTGGTCCTGGCGCTCATGGTGTTCGCCACCTGGAACGATCTGGTCTACTTCAAGGTGGTCGACTTCATCGGGTCGCTGCTGGGCTGAACAATCAGGGCGGGAGGGGGGCGTGTCGGTCTGGTGGCGAAACCTTCTGGCGTGCCTGATCCTTGCGGCGGCCGCCGGCACCGGCTCCGTGACAGCGCAGACGCCGGCGCCATTGGCGCAAACTCCGCAGGCCCAGGTTCCCACGCCCGGTCTCGGCGCCGGCACGATTCGCGACATCCGCGTCGAGGGCGCGCAGCGGGTCGATCCGGATACGGTGCGCTCCTACATGACCATCAAGGTCGGCGACCCCTTCGAGGCGGAGCGGATCGATCGCTCGCTCAAGAGTCTGTTCGGCACTGGGCTGTTCGCCGACGTGACCCTGCGGCGCGATGGGGACGCGCTGGTCGTGCGAGTCGTCGAGAATCCGATCATCAATCGCATCGCCTTCGAGGGCAACCGGCGGATCGAGGACGACGCCCTCAACAACGAAGTCCAATTGCGCCCGCGCGTGGTGTTCACGCGCACCAAGGTGCAGAACGATGTGCGCCGCATCCTCGAACTCTATCGCCGCAGCGGCCGCTTCGCGGCGACCGTGGAGCCGAAGATCATCACCCTGCCGCAGAATCGCGTCGATCTCGTGTTCGAGATCAACGAGGGGCAGGTGACCTACGTCAAGCGCATCGCATTCGTGGGCAACAAGCGCTTCAGTGCGCGTTCGTTGCGCGACGTGATCCAGACCAAGGAAGAGGCCTGGTACCGCTTCCTGACCAGCGACGACACCTACGATCCCGATCGGCTGACTGCCGACCGCGAGCTGCTGCGCCGGCACTATCTCAAGTCCGGATATGTCGACTTCCGCATCGTCTCGGCCGTCGCCGAGCTGACGCCCGACCGGCAGGGCTTTTTCGTCACCTTTACGATCGACGAAGGCGAGCGTTACAAGTTCGGCAAGATCGAGTTCAACTCGGCGCTGAGCAATTTCGATCCCGAACAGCTGCGCTCCAAGCTCACGGTCAAGGACGGCGACTGGTACAACGCCGAGCAGGTCGAAGAGTCGATCCGCAAGATGACGGACGAGCTCGGCTCTCTCGGCTTCGCCTTCGTCGAGATCAACCCCATCCTCAACCGCAATCGCGAGACGAGCATCGTCGATGTGACCTTCGACGTCCGCGAAGGCCCGCGTGTCTATGTCGAGCGCATCGACATCGTCGGCAACGTCCGCACGCTCGACCGGGTCATCCGGCGCGAGTTCCGGCTGGTCGAAGGCGATGCGTTCAACACGGCGAAGGTTCGCCGGTCGCGCCAGCGGCTGCAGAATCTCGGGTTCTTCAACAAGGTCGAGGTGACGAACGCCCAGGGTTCGGCTCCGGACAAGACGGTGATCCGGGCCGAGGTTCAGGAAAAGTCGACGGGCGAGCTGAGCTTCGGCGCCGGTATTTCGACGACGGACAAGGTGATCGGCGACGTCGTCCTGCGCGAGCGCAACCTGCTCGGCCGCGGCCAGGACGCGCGCATCGGATTCCGCATATCGGCGCGCCGGCAGGAGTACGACCTCAGCTTCACGGAGCCGTACTTTCTCGAGAAGAACCTGGCAGCAGGCTTTGATCTCTTCCGAATTACGCGCGACAACCAGCGGGAAAGCTCGTTCGACGACAAGCGCATCGGCGGAACCTTGCGCGCCGGCTACAACATTTCCGAGCCGCTGCGGCAAACGCTTCGCTACTCGTATCGCACGGTCGAGATCTTCAACGTCAAGAGCACGGCGTCGCGCTTCATCCGCGAACAGCAGGGCGAGACCAGCACCTCGCTGATCGGCCAGGAGATCCTGTACGATCAGCGCGATAGCCGATTCGATCCGACGGAGGGGTATTTCGTGCGGCTCTCCACCGACTATGCGGGTCTGATCGGCGACGCCGATTTCGTGCGCGTCAATCTGGGCGGCGGCTTCTACTACAAGCTGACGCCGAAATTGATGTTGGGCCTCACCGGCGAGAGCGGCCGTGTGATCGGCCTCGGCGAGAATGTCCGCATCTCGGACCGCTACTTCATCGGCGGGCAGAGCCTGTATGGTTTCGCCCCGTCCGGCATCGGGCCGCGCGACATCAACACGCGTGACGCGCTTGGCGGCAACATGTACTACACCGGGACCGTCGAGGTATCCTTCCCGCTGGGCCTGCCCGAGGAACTGGGCTTCAACGGCCGCCTGTTTTCCAATGCCGGCAGCCTGTTCGATATCGACGTCAGCGACCCGGTGGTCAAGGATATCGATTCCATCCGCGTCGCCGTCGGCGCCGGCGTGTCCTGGCGTTCCCCGCTTGGACCGTTGCGCGCCGATTTCACCAAGGCCGTGGTAAAGGAAAGCTTCGACAGGACGGAATTCTTCCGGTTCAGCTTTGGCACGAGGTTCTAGACATGATCGGCTCATTTGACGTTCGGCGCGCCGCACTGGCAGCGGTGGCGATCTCGGCATTGCTCGGTTGGGCGATGCCGGCACGGGCGGTCGACAAGGCGCCCGTCGCCAACATTGTCGTCGTCGATTTTCAGAACGTTCTGCGCCAAGCCGTTGCCTCGAAGAAGGTCACTGACCAGCTGGAAAAGCATCGTGCCACCTTCTCCGAAGAGATCCAGAAGATGGAGAATCAGCTCCGCCAGCAGGAGGAAGAACTGAAGCAGCAGCGCGCCGTGCTGGCGCCGGAAGCGTTCAATCAGCGCGTGCGCGAATGGCAGGAGCGCGCCGCCGGCGTTCAGCAGCAGGTCCAGACCCGCAAGCGCCAGCTCGACCAGGCGTTCAGCGAGTCGATGCTCAAGGTACGAGAAGTGCTGCTGCAAATCACGGCGGAGCTGGCGACCGAAGCCGGCGCCAATCTGGTTCTGCCCAAGCATGAGATCGTCTTCGTTGATCCGAAATTGGACCTGTCGAAAGAGGCGCTCGCCCGCCTCGACAAGAAGTTGCCGTCGGTCGCAGTCAAGATTCCGGCGCCCGCGGGGCCTGCCGCGGGCCAGACAAAGGGCGGGCAGCAGCCGACGGCCCGCCAGCAGCCGCCGGCGCGGCAGCAGCAGCAGCAGGCGCCGGCGCCCAAGACGAACTGACTCGATGACGGACCCGCGCTTCTTTCCGACCAGCGGGCCGATCGCTCTCGGCAAGCTGGCTGAGATCGCAGGCGCACGGATCAAGCCCGGAGCCGACGAGCGCGCGGTCTTCAACGACGTGGCGCCGCTCGATCAGGCCGGTCCCGACCAGGTGAGCTTCCTGGAGAATCGCCGCTACGTGGACGTTTTCCTGGCGAGCCGCGCGGGAGCCTGCGTGGTTCATCCTTCGCTGGCTGAGCGTGCCCCGTCTGGGATGGCGATTCTCCTGTCCGAGCGACCGCGTCGCGCCTATGCCCATATTGCGCGCGCCTTCCACCCGGAACGGGTGGGTGCCGTTGGCATCCATCCGCGATCCGTCGTCGATCCCGCCGCCAGGGTTGCGCCCGACGCGCTGATCGAGGCCGGTGCGGTCGTGGCCGCAGGCGCCGAGATCGGCGCACGCTGCCGCATCGGACCCAATGCCGTGGTCGGCCCCGGCGTGGTGATCGGCGAGGACACCGAAATCGGCGCCAATGCCTCGGTCAGCCATTGCTACATCGGCAAGCGCTGCGTCATTTATCCGGGGGCGCGCATCGGGACGACGGGATTCGGCTTCGATCCCGATCCCGCCGGCCACGTCAAGATTCCCCAGCTCGGGCGCGTCATCATCGAGGACGATGTCGAGGTCGGCGCGAACTCGACCATCGATCGCGGCGCCGGACCGGACACGGTGATCGGGCGCGGCACGATGATTGATAATCTCGTGCAGATCGGGCACAACGTGCGCATCGGTCGCGGCTGCATCATTGTCGGGCAGGTCGGCATCTCGGGCAGCACGGTGGTGGGGGATTTCGTGACCATGGCGGGGCAGGCGGGCCTCGCCGGACATCTCAACATCGGCAGCCGCTCGACCATCGGGCCGCAGGCTGGCGTCAAGGATGACGTGGCCGAGGGCGCCACAGTCATCGGCACGCCGGCCCTGCCGTGGAAGGAGTTCGGCCGTCAGCTCGCGGTGCTGAAGTCATTAACGAGCAAGAAGGGTGGATGAGCGATGGACGAGGGGAGCACCGCTCAGACCGGCGTGACGATCGATATCGAGCGCGTGATGGCGATGATTCCGCACCGCTATCCGATGCTGATGATCGACCGCGTCATCGACGTCATCGCCGACAAGAGTGCCGTCGGCGTCAAGAACGTCACGATCAACGAACCGTTTTTCCAGGGACACTTCCCGAAGCGGCCGGTCATGCCCGGCGTGCTGATCATCGAGGCGATGGCGCAGACCGCGGCCGTGCTGGTGGTCCATACGCTTGGACCGAGCTCGGAAGGCAAGCTCGTCTATTTCATGAGCATCGACGATGCACGCTTCCGCAAGCCGATCGTGCCCGGCGACGTGCTCCACATCCACATCGTCAAGGACCGCCAGCGCGCCAACGTCTGGCGCTTCAAGGCCGAGGCGAAGGTCGGCGGCGCGTTGGTTGCCGAGGCGACCTATGCCGCCATGATCATGGATCGCTGATGGCCAACGTTCATGCGTCGGCTATCGTCGATCCCGCGGCCAAGCTCGGCGCGGGCGTATCAATCGGCCCGTTCTGCGTGGTGGGGCCGGAGGTGGTGCTCGGCGACGGCGTCGAACTCGTGTCTCACGTCGTGATTGCGGGACGCACCAGGATCGGTGCGAAGACGCGCATCTTTCCCTTCGCCTCGATCGGGCATCCGCCGCAGGACCTCAAGTACCGCGGCGAGCCCAGCGAGCTGCTGATCGGGGCCAACTGCACGATCCGCGAGCAGGTGACCATGAATCCGGGCACCGAAGGCGGCGGCATGGTCACGCGCGTGGGCGACAATTGCCTGTTCATGGTCGGCGCCCACGTCGCGCACGATTGCCAGCTCGGCGATTTCGTCATCATGGCCAACAACGCGACGCTGGCCGGCCATGTCGTGGTCGAGGAGTACGCGATCCTCGGCGGCCTGTCGGCCGTCCACCAGTTCGTGCGTATCGGACGGCACGCCATGATCGGCGGCATGTCCGGCGTCGAGAACGACGTGATCCCCTACGGTCTCGTCATGGGCGAGCGTGCGCGACTGTCCGGCCTCAACATCGTCGGCCTGCGGCGGCGCGGCTTCGCACGCGAGGTCATCCACGACCTGCGCAACGCCTATCGCCTGCTGTTCGCCCAGGAGGGCACCATGTCGGAGCGCCTGAGCGACGTGGCGGAGCTGTTCCGCAGCAATGAGCCGGTCATGCAGATCGTCGAGTTCATCGGCACGGATTCGAGCCGCGCGATCTGCCAGCCCAAGGGCGGCAACCCGGCCTAGATCGCATCTACGGCCCGACAAGTCGGGAACGAGCATGGGCGCAATGGCGGCATGACCGGAAAGCTTGGCATCATCGCCGGCGGCGGCGACCTGCCGCGCCGGCTGACCGCGGCCGCGCGCGCCCAGGGCCGCGCCGTCTTCGTGCTGGCGCTGGAGGGTCACGCCGAGCGCGCCACGGCCGAGGGCGTCGACCACGCCTGGATCCGGCTTGGCCAGGGCGGCACCGGTCTCGACCTGCTGCGCCAGGCCGGCGTCGCCGAGTTGGTGATGGCGGGCCCGGTCAAACGACCCTCCTTCGGTGAGTTGCGGCCGGACTGGCGGACCATGCAGTTCTTCGCCAAGGTCGGCAAGCGCGCCTTCGGCGATAACGGACTTCTCGCGGCCGTGGTCGGCGAATTGGAGGCCGAAGGATTTCGCGTCGTTTCGCCGGACAGTTTGCTGGTTGACCTGCTGGCGCCGGCCGGCGCCTACGGCCGCCACGCCCCGGACGCCGAGGCCCTTGCCGATATCGCGCGCGGCGTCGAGGTGACCCGCGCGTTGGGGGCGCTCGACATCGGCCAGGCCGCAATCGTGCAGCAGGGCGTCGTGCTCGGCGTTGAAGGAGCGGAAGGCACCGCGCAGCTCATCGAGCGGTGCGGTCCGCTCAAGCTCGCGGGCGTCGGCGGCGTGCTGGTCAAGACCTGCAAGCCCGGCCAGGAATGGCGGGTCGACCTGCCGACCATCGGCACGGTGACCGTCGCGGCGGCGGCGCGCGCGGGGCTGCGCGGCATTGCGATCGAGGCTGGCCGCTCTCTCGTCATCGACCGCGCTGCGGTCGTCGCCGCAGCCGATGCCGCCGGCCTGTTCGTCGTCGGTATCGAAGCGCCGCAACCGTGAGCGCGGGCCGGCCTCACCGGCTGTTCATCATCGCAGGCGAGCCCTCGGGCGATGCTCTGGGGGCGGGGATCATGGGCGCGCTCGACCGGGCGGCGCCCGGGGTCGTCGCGTTCGACGGCATCGGCGGCCCGGCCATGCAGGCAGCCGGCCTCGTCAGCCGGTTTCCCATGAGCGAGCTCGCCGTCATGGGGCTGGTCGAGATCCTGCCGCATCTGCGCCTGCTGCTGCGCCGGATCCGCGAGACGGTCGCCGCGATCGAGGCGGAGCGTCCGGCGGCCGTTGTGACGATCGACGCGCCCGGCTTCTGCTTCCGCGTGGCCGAGCGGCTGAAAGGCAAGGGGATCCCGCTCATTCACGTGGTGGCGCCGACTGTGTGGGCGTGGAAGCCGGGCCGCGCCCAACGGATCGCGCGGTTCCTCGATCGTCTCCTCGTGCTGCTGCCTTTCGAGCCGCCTTATTTCACGCGCCACGGCCTGGCGACGGACTACATCGGCCATCCTGCGATCGAGGCGCCGGCCGGCGATGGCGCCGCCTTTCGCACGCGCCATGGCATCGA
This sequence comes from Alphaproteobacteria bacterium, assembly GCA_016869645.1. Classification (GTDB taxonomy): domain Bacteria; phylum Pseudomonadota; class Alphaproteobacteria; order SHVW01; family SHVW01; genus SHVW01. The sequence goes on along the minus strand of VGDO01000020.1, from coordinate 4,555 downwards.
TGCGACCGCGCCCGTGCTGTGCGTGCTGCCCGGCAGCCGGCGCGGCGAAGTCGCCCGTCTGATCGGCCCGTTCGTCGCGGCGGTTGCCGACCTCGCCCGCACAAATCCGAATCTGCGTGTCGTCGTGCCGACGGTTGCGGCGGTGCGCGACATGGTCGGCTCGGCTTCCTGGCCGGCGCAGCCGGTCGTCGTCGAGACCTCAGCCGAGAAGCGCGATGCGTTTGCCGCCAGCACGGCAGCACTTGCGGCATCCGGAACGGTGGCGCTCGAGCTGGCGCTGGCCGGCGTGCCTGCGGTGGTGGCTTATCGCCTCAATCCACTCACCTACCAGATCGTCAAGCGCATGGTCCGGGTGCGTTACGTCAATCTGGCAAACCTCATCCTCGATCGACCGGCCGTGCCTGAACTGCTGCAGGACGAGTGTCGTCCCGAACGACTGGCCGGGGAGCTCGCCCGCCTGCTCGCCGATCCCGCCGCGCACGCGGCGCAGATCGAGGCCGGCCGCCAGGTCGGCGATGCGCTGGGCCGCGCCGAGATGCGCGCCGGCGGGCCGGCGCCGACCGAGCGCGCCGCCAAAATCCTGCTCGACCTGATCGGCGAGAGCGCTAGACTTGGGCCAAGAAATCCCACGGGAGACCGATCATGAACGACACGGCAGCGGCAGCCCCCGCCAAGGCCAGCATGGACACCTCGAAGTTCCGCATGCTGCACACCATGATCCGGGTCATGGACCTGGAAAAGTCGATCGACTTCTACACGCGTCTGCTCGGCATGCAGGTGATCCGACGCAAGGACTACCCGACCGGCAAGTTCACCAACGCTTTCGTCGGCTACGGCGACGAGAGCCATGGCGCGGTCATCGAGCTGACGCATAATTGGGGCCGCGAAGAGCCCTATCAGATCGGCACGGGCTTCGGCCATCTCGCGGTCGGCGTGCCGGACATCCACGGCACCTGCGAGCTGCTCAAGCAGGAAGGCGTGAAGATCCCGCGCCCGCCCGGCCCCATGGCCCATGGCGGCAGCGTGATCGCCTTCATCGAAGATCCCGACGGCTACAAGATCGAGCTGATCGAGCGGAAGTAGCTCGTCGCGGCGTCGCTCAGATCAGTCCGGCAAGATAAGCCGCCGCGAACGCAACGAACGCGGCGGCCAACAACCGGATTGCGCCGGAAACGATGCGGCGCAGAGCGGCCGGACGGTTGTCATTGGCGCTCGGCGGCGGCCGCCACCGAAGTGCAACGCTCGGCGCCGCTCCGGGTGGCGCCGGGTTGGCCGGCGCCGCGTGCGGCTGAAACTCGCTGCGGCGCTTCTTATCCACGCTGCTGGACGGGCTTGTACGGCCGGCGGGTGTAGCCGGTGTAAAGCTGGCGCGGCCGTCCGATCTTCTGGCTCGGATCCTCGATCATCTCCCGCCACTGGGCAATCCAGCCGACCGTGCGGGCGATCGCGAATAGCACGGTGAACATGCTGGTCGGGAAGCCCATCGCACGCAGGATGATGCCCGAATAGAAGTCGACGTTCGGGTAGAGCTTCTTGGAGACGAAGTACTCGTCCTCGAGCGCGATCCGCTCGAGCTCCATGGCCAGATCGAGCAGCGGCTCGTGTCTGACGCCGAGCTCGCCGAGCACCTCGTGGCAGGTCTTGCGCATGACCTGGGCGCGCGGGTCGTAGTTCTTGTAGACCCGGTGGCCGAAGCCCATCAGGCGGAAGGTGTCGTTCTTGTCCTTCGAGCGCTTGACGTATTCGGGGATGTTCTTCTTGTCGCCGATCTGGCGCAGCATGCTGAGCACGGCCTCGTTGGCGCCGCCATGGGCGGGGCCCCAAAGGGACGCAATGCCGGCCGCGATGCAGGCAAACGGATTGGCGCCCGACGAGCCGGCGAGCCGCACCGTCGAGGTCGAGGCATTCTGCTCGTGGTCGGCATGCAGGATGAAGATGCGATCCATCGCCTTGGCGAGCACGGGATTGATCTCGTACTCCTCGGCCGGCACGCCAAAGGTCATGCGCAGGAAGTTCTCGGCGTAGCTCAGCTTGTTCTTCGGATACATGAAGGGCTGGCCCATCGAGTACTTGTAGGCCATGGCCGCGATGGTCGGCATCTTGGCGATCAACCGGAACGACGCGATCATGCGCTGATGCGGGTCGTTGATGTCCAGGCTGTCGTGATAGAAGGCCGACAGCGCGCCGACCACGCCGCACATGACGGCCATCGGGTGCGCGTCCCGGCGGAAGCCGCGGTAGAAGGTGCTGAGCTGCTCATGCACCATGGTGTGGTAGGTGATGCTGTGCTCGAACTTCTTCTTCTCTTCGAGCGTCGGCAGCTCGCCGTTGAGCAGCAGGTACGCGACCTCCATGAAGTCGCTGTGCTCGGCGAGTTCCTCGATGGCGTAGCCGCGGTGCAGCAGCACGCCCTCGTCGCCGTCGATGTAGGTGATCTTGGACTCGCAGCTGCCCGTCGACGTGAAGCCCGGGTCGTAGGTGAAGTAACCGGTCTCAGCGTAGAGCTTGCGGATATCGATCACGCTCGGACCGATGGTCCCGTCCATCACCGGCATTTCCAATGACTTGTTGCCGGAGCTTTCGGTCAGCGTGGCCGTCTTGCGCTTGGGCGCAGCGGCAGGTTTCGCTTGGCTCATGTTCGCTTACCCCCGTGAAATCACCCGTTGCGGGCTATTCTCAATGCCTAACCATAGTGCGGAGAACGCATTTTTGCAATTAACCTATCGCAGTGCACAATGCTCCTTAAGGGTTGAATCCGGCTGTTTTCGTGCCCACGGCGCATTCCTACAGTCGGGTCAACCGCGCCAGCGTCTCCTCGCGTCCGAGTGCGGCAACCACCTCGAAAATGCCGGGAGAAACCGTCGTTCCGGTCAGCGCGGCGCGCAGAGGCTGGGCCAGCTCGCCCAGCTTGATCGCCTCGGCCTCGACCAGAGCGCGCGCTGCGCGCTCGACCGACGCCTCGTCCCAGCTCTCGATGGGCTGGAGCTTGTCGGCGTAGCGTGCGAGCCGCGCCTTGGCATCGTTGCTCAGCAGCGTTTTCGCTTTGTCCGTCCACGGCAGGCGATGCACGTAGAGCTCGGCATTGTCGGCCAGTTCCTTGAGTGTCTTGGCGCGCGCCTTGAGCCCTTTCATGCCGCGCAGCACGCGTCCAGATTCGGCATCGGTCAGGGCGCGCCCGAGCTTTGCCGCTAGTCGCGCCACGCTGTCCTTGGCGAGTTCGGCGTCGGGCGTCTCGCGGATGTAGTGGGCGTTCAGGAAATCGAGCTTGGCCATGTCGAAGCGCGCGGCGGCGCGCCCGACATGGTCGAGATCGAACCATTGGATCGCCTGCGCGGTCGGGATGATCTCGTCGTCGCCATGCGACCAGCCGAGGCGCAGCAGGTAATTGCGCAGCGCCTCAGGCAGATAGCCCAGGTCGCGATAGGCTTCGGCGCCGAGCGCGCCATGGCGCTTGGAGAGCTTTGTGCCGTCGGGACCGTGGATCAGCGGGATGTGGGCGAACTCGGGCACGTCCCAGCCGCAGGCGCGGTAGAGCTGCGTCTGGCGGAAGGCGTTGTTCAGATGGTCGTCGCCGCGGATGACGTGCGTGATCGCCATGTCGTGATCGTCGACGACGACGGAGTGCATGTAGGTCGGCGTGCCGTCGGCGCGCAGCAGCACCATGTCGTCGAGCTGCGAGTTGGCGACCGTGACCCGTCCCTGGACGCGGTCGTGCACCACGGTCTCGCCCTCGGTCGGCGCCTTGAGGCGGATGACCGGCCTGATGCCAGCCGGCGCGTCCTTCGGGTCGCGGTCGCGCCAGCGCCCGTCATAGCGCATGGAGCGACCCTCAGCCTTGGCCTTGGCGCGCATCTCCTCGAGCTCGTCGGGCGTGCAGTAGCAGTTATACGCCTTACCCTGGGCAAGCAGCTCGCGCGCGACCTCGGCATGGCGTGATGCGCGCGCGAATTGATAGACGACCTCGTCGTCCCAGTTCAGCCCGAGCCAGCTCAGCCCGTCGAGCAGCGCATCGACGGCGGCCTGGGTCGACCGCTGCCGGTCCGTGTCCTCGATACGCAGGCGATAGACGCCCTTGTGGTGGCGCGCGAACAGCCAGTTGAAAAGCGCCGTGCGCGCGCCCCCGATATGCAGGAAACCGGTGGGCGAAGGCGCAAAGCGGACGATGACCGACAAGGGGGGGCTCCGATCCAGGGGCCGTCGATGGACGGCGCAGGTATCTAACATATCGCGCGCCGCGGTCCAGCATGGATGAGGCGGCCCTATCGGAACTTCAGGGTCGCCGTTCGGAAGGCGTCGAGTACGTCGCCTTCAACCTTGCCGCCGAGGCCGGCGATGCGTTGGACCAGCACGACGTAGAGCGCGTCGATGTGGGTGGCGATGACCGCCATCTGCACGTCCTCGGCGTCCTTCAGCGAGGTGACGTAGTCGTTGAGCGACTTGGCAAACGCGGTCAGCAGGGGAAAGCCGAACATGCCGCCCAGCCCCTTGATGTCGAGCGAGCCGGCGCGCACCGCGCGCAGGAAGCCGGGACGCTTGGTGCGACTGGCCATGGCAT
>VGDO01000019.1 GCA_016869645.1 Alphaproteobacteria bacterium | reverse complement strand
GTGAAGCGGTGGCGAAATACCGATATGGCGCTGCGCTGGACCGCCGCCGGCATGATGGAAGCCGCCAAGGGCTTCCGACGCCTCAAGGCGCACAAGCACCTGCCGACGCTCAGAGCCGCCCTGGCTGCCCATCAGGCCAAGCAAACGATCCGAGACAGGCTTGAGGAACACCGGCAAGCAGCATAGCATCGCCAATCGGCAACGCCCGTCCCGCAAACTTCAACAATGCGCGGGACATCCCCGGAATCGGAATCGACATCGAGCTGCTCACTCTGCTGTCGGAGAAGCTCGGGCTCAAGCTCGAGATCACCGACGTGAAGTTTCCCGCGCTCATTCCCGGCGTCACCAGCGGTCGCTTCGACGTGGCGGCAAACCAGCTGGCACGCAATGCCGATCGCGTGAAGGTTGTCGATTTCATCGTCTACTTCCGAAGCGTCACGGGTTTGCTCGTGCGCAAAGGCAGAGGCGACGTGGATGTCAACAATCTGTGCGGTCGAAGCCTCGCTCTGACCCAGGGCAGCAACCAGATTGTCATTGTGCAGAAGATGTCCGAGAACTGCGTCAAGGAGGGCAAGAAGGAAATCGCGATGAGCTTCTACCCCAACAGCGCCGACACCTATTTGGCGGTGAGCCACGGCCGGGCCGACGGCTTCATGTCCAGCTATGCCACGGGCTCGCACGTCGCCAAGCACAACGACGCGCTGCAGATGGCGGTCAGTACGTTGCGGGGTACCAGCACCATCGGCGGTATCGTCGTCAACAAGGGCAACGACAAGCTCTATCTGGCGCTTCGGCTGGCGATGGAAGACGCGATCAAGGATGGCTCATACCTGAAGATCCTGCAGAAGTACGGTGTCGAAAACGGCGCAATGACGATCGAAGAGGTCCGCAATCCGCCGGATGCCTGAGCGGTCCAGGCGGCCCGGACGCCGGCGCGGCGAGCGCGGCGTTCGGGCTTGACCCGTGACTGGGGTGTGCGGAGGCGCGGCGGTCGTCCTGTCCGGATCGCCCGCCCCGCCGCCTCGTCTGTCAACGGAAACGGAGGCATCATGTCGGTCGATTCGATGAGCCGCGCCGGCGTCCTCGCCGGACCCGGGTCACTGAGCGTCATTCCCCGATCGCACTATGGCCGTTGGCTCGGCGTTGCCGCCGTCTTCGTATTTGTCGCCTGGATCGTTTACCAGGTGCTCACCAATCCAGGCTTTCAGTGGCCGATCGTCGGAAAGTATATGTTCGACCGGCGCGTCCTGCGTGGCGTGATGATGACGTGCGAGCTGACGTTTCTCGTCATGGTCATCGGTTCAGTGCTGGGAATCATCGTTGCACTGATGCGGCTGTCCGGGAGCGCCATTCTGGTCGTGTGCGCCAATGCCTATCTGTGGTTCTTCCGCGGTACGCCGGTCTTGGTGCAGCTGGTGTTCTGGTACAACTTGGCGGCGCTGTTTCCCGTCATCAGCTTCGGCATCCCGTTCGACGGTCCGAAGTTGTATTCGATTTCGGCCACTGTCGCGATCTCCGCCTATGGCGCGGCTCTGTTGGGTTTTAGCCTCAACGAAGGCGCCTACATGTCCGAGATCGTTCGCGCCGGCATTCTCTCCGTCGATCCCGGCCAGGCCGATGCGTCCAAGGCCCTCGGCTATCGGCCGATGCAGAGATTCTGGGTCATTGTCTTGCCCCAGGCAATGAAGGCCATCGTCCCGCCGACCGGCAACCAGGTGATCGGCATGCTCAAGTTCACGTCGCTGGCGAGTATCGTCTCCGTGCACGAACTCATGCATTCGGTGGAAACCATCTATACGACCACCTTCGAGACGATACCCCTGCTCATCGTGGCGGCGCTCTGGTACCTGATCCTGGTGTCTGTCCTGTCCATCGGACAGTACTTCATCGAGACCTACTATTCGCGCGGCTGGAAGGAGCTTCGGCTGCCGGTTCAATCCTGATCGAACCGTCCGACGGGCGGAAGCGCGCTGCCGTGGAGATCTAATTCGTCGACCAGGTCTCGGCCGCGACGCGCAGGAAATTCTCGCCCAGGATGCCGCGGATCGCCTTGTCGGGGTATCCCAGCTTGATCATCGCCTCGGTGATCAGCGGCATGCGCTCGGGCTCGACGAAATTGCTGCGCCCGACATAGCGGTGCTGGGGCGGCCACCACAGCGCGAAGTCCATGCCCTCGGGATATTCGTCGGCGCCGCGGCGGAACACGAAGTCGAGACCGATGCCGACATGCTCCGCGCCGATGCGCTGCACGAGATAGTCGACATGGCGCATCATGGTCTCGGTGCTCGCGTCGTCGGCGCCGAGGAAGATGCCGATGCCGGTCACGCCGACCACGCCGCCGGTCTTGGCGCAGGCATCGATCTGGTCGTCCCAGATGTTGCGCGGGTGGTCCCACAGCTTGCGCACGCAAGTGTGGGAAAAGATGACTGGCTTGGTCGAAACGGCCATGACGTCGAGGCTGGTGCGGTGGCCGGTATGCGAGCAATCCATCAGGATGCCGAGCCGGTTGATTTCGGCCACGACCTTGCGGCCGAAATTGCTGAGCGGGATGTCGGCGCCATGGCAGCCGCCGCCGACCGCATTGTCGCGGTTGTAGGCGAGGTGCATCTGGCGCACGCCGAGATCGCGATAGAGCCGGAGCATGTCGAGATCGCCATCGATCATGTCCGAGCCCTCGAGGTCGAAGCTGACGGCGAGCTTTCCAGCCGACTTGGCGCGGCGCACGTCGCCGACCGTGCCGGCGAGCACATACTTGTCCGGCCGCGCCGCGATCCAGGCGCGGTAGGTGGCGATCACCCGCGTCACCTGGGCGAGCGGATTGAAATCCATGCCGACGTTGACGGACACGTAGTCGATGCCCGATGCACGGTGCCGTTCGAGATCGGAGATGTCGACGCCGGCCTTGATCGGCAGGCAGCTATGCGCGTCCCAGACCAGCGTCTGATGGTGCAGGGCACGGGCCCGCTCGGAAACCGGCCAGGCCTGCGTCATCGATTCATTCATGAACATCTCCAAATGGCTCGCCCAATGGCCCGACATGGGGCGCCGGCAGTGTGCGGGAAGGGCGCGCGATTGCCAACCCCGGGCGGATGGACTATCGCTGCCGACGTCATGGCCGACTTGCCGATCGAATCCGCACTGCCGGAGCTGCTGCGCGCGCTCGCCGCGGGGCCGAATGCCGTCCTGCAGGCGCCGCCGGGCGCCGGCAAGACGACGCGGGTGCCCCTCGCGCTGCGCGATCAGCCTTGGCTGGCCGGCCGAAAGATCGTCATGCTCGAGCCGCGCCGACTGGCTGCGCGCGCTGCGGCGCGGCGCATGGCGGCGACGCTGGGCGAGGAGGTCGGCGCCACCGTCGGCTATCGCGTGCGCATGGACGCGCGCGCAGGACCCGGCACCCGTATCGAGGTCGTGACCGATGGCGTGTTCACGCGCCTGATCCAGGGTGACCAGTCGCTCGACGGCATCGGCGCCGTGCTGTTCGACGAGTTCCATGAGCGGAGCCTGGAAGTCGACCTTGGCCTCGCGCTCGCGCTTGAGGTGCAGGCGACGCTCCGACCGGAGCTGCGGCTGCTCGTCATGTCCGCGACGCTCGATGGCGGTCCCGTTGCGCATCTGCTCGGCGGCGCGCCAATCATCGCCAGCGCAGGCCGTGCGCACCCCGTGAGGACGCACCATGTCGAGCGGACGTCGGGCGGACGCATCGAGGACGACGTCGCCGCAACAGTCCGTCGCGCGCTCGCGGCGGAGAACGGCGACTTGCTCGTGTTCCTGCCCGGGCTCCGAGAGATTCGCCGCGTCGAGGCGTTGCTCGAGGAGGTCGAGCTCGATCCCGGCGTGATCATCGCGCCGCTGCACGGCGACTTGCCGCTCGACCAGCAGGACCTCGCGATCCAGCCGAGCTCGCCGGGCAAGCGCAAGGTCGTGTTGTCGACCTCGATCGCCGAGACCAGCCTGACGATCGAAGGGGTCGGTGTCGTGATCGACAGTGGTTTGATGCGGGTACCGCGCTTCGATCCGCGCAGCGCCATGACGCGACTGGAGACGGTGCGCGTGAGCCAGGCCTCGGCCGACCAGCGGCGCGGTCGCGCCGGCCGACTGGGGCCGGGCACGTGCTACCGGCTGTGGTCCGAGGCGACCCATCGCGCATTGGCGCCTCACAACACACCGGAGATCCTGGAGGCCGATCTGGCGCCGCTCGCCCTCGAGCTCGCCCGCTGGGGGGCCGAGGACCCAGGCAAGCTTGCCTGGCTCGATCCGCCGCCGCGCGCGGCGTTTGCGCAGGCGCGCGAGCTGCTCGGCCAAATCGGCGCGCTCGACGAACGGGGGCGCATCTCCACGCATGGCCGCGCACTGGCAGAGCTGGGCGTGCATCCGCGACTGGCGCACATGATCCGGCGCGGACACATGATCGGGTTGGGCGCGCTCGCCTGCGACGTCGCGGCGCTCCTCAGCGAGCGGGATGTCGTGAGGGCGGAGGCTGGCGCGCACGACAGCGATCTGCGCCTGCGCGTGGAGGTGCTGGGCTCCGATCGCACAACGAGCCTGCCGGGCGGCTTGCGCGTCGATCGTGCCGCGCGCGACCAGGTCTTGCGCGCGGCACGGCAGTGGCGGCGACGCATCGGCGTCGGCGATACACGTGCCGATGCGGCGCGCACCGGCACGGTCGTGGCGCTCGCCTATCCCGACCGCGTTGCCGCGCGGCGATCGGAAGGCGGCGGGCGATTCCTTCTGGCCAGCGGGCAGGGCGCCTTCTTTCCCACCGGCCGCGATCAGGCTGCCGATCCGCTGGCCGCCGAGGACTGGCTCGCCGTGGCCGATCTCGACGGCGCCAGGCGCGAGGCGCGCATCTTCCTGGCGGCACCGCTGGGACTCGACGACATCGAGCAGGCTTTCGGGGACCGCATCGAATGGGCGGAGACGTGCCAATGGAATGCGCGGACGGAGGCGGTCGAGGCGCGACGGCAGCGGCGGCTCGGCGCCATCGTGCTCAAGGATGAGCCCTGGTCCGGGGCGCCGGATGAGCTGAAAGCCGCAGCCATGATGCACGGCATCCGCGAGCTTGGCCTCGACGCGCTGGCCTGGACGCCTGAGCTGCGCAATTGGCAATCGCGCGTTTTGTTGCTGCGTCGTATGCAAGGGGCAACCGAGGCAGCCTGGCCCGATGTCTCCGATGAGGCGCTGCTGGCGAGCGTGGATACCTGGCTGGCGCCGCATCTGGCCGGTGCGACGCGCCGCGCGCAGCTCAAGCGCATCGACCTCGAAGCGGCGCTCGACGCTATGCTCGATTGGCGGCAGCGCCAGGCGCTCGAGCGCGCGGCGCCCACCCATGTAAGCGTGCCGTCCGGCTCGCGTATTCGCATCGACTATGCCGGCGGCGAGACGCCGGTGCTGGCGGTCCGGCTGCAGGAAATGTTTGGCGCGGCGGAGACGCCGCGCATCGCCGACGGCAGCGTGCCGCTGCTGCTCCACCTTCTGTCGCCGGCTCACCGGCCGCTGGCGGTCACGCGCGACCTCGCGAGCTTCTGGGTCAATGCCTACGAGCAGGTCAAACGCGACATGCGTGGCCAATATCCGCGCCATCATTGGCCCGACGACCCGCTCGCCGCCCAGCCGACAGCCCGCGCCAAGCGTCGGGTGAAGTGAGCGAACTCCGCACGCCGCGGCTGCGGCTCCGTCCCTATGGAGCCGGGGATCTGTCCGCTTTCATCGCCTTGCATGGCAACCCCGACGCGTTTGGCATGCTGCAGACCGGTGTCGAGAGTCCGGACCAGGCGCGCCGGACCTTCGAAAGCTACCGTCAGGCCTGGCAGCGCTTCGGTATCGGCGTGTGGGCCCTGTTCGATGCCGGCGACGGCCGTCTCGTCGGCGAGTGCGGGTTGCGCCGACGGGACGACGGCATGGGCTTTGCGCTGCGCTACACCCTCCTGCCGTCCCACCGCGGGCGCGGGCTCGCCCAGGAAGCGCTCGGCGCGACGATCGCCCATGCCTTCGGCGCGGCCGGACTGCTGCGCATCATCGGTATTGCCGATCTGAGAAACCATGCGTCATGCCGCGTGATGGAGCGCGCGGGCATGGCCCTTGAGCGCGTGCTGCGCCGGCCGGGCAAGGAACTCGGCCTCTACGTGTTGATGCGCCGGGACTGGCTGCGCCGAGCAGGGCCGGGTCCGTCAATGAGCGGGCCGTTCACGAGGCGTTAACGATCGCGTGGCAAAATCGCGACCCTGAGGCCAGTTCAAGGCCTGAACCCGTCATTGCGGATCGCCAAAGCGTGGTTTTCCACGGACATCATGATGTTGCCCTGGTGGCGCTATCAGTCGCCATCGCGGTCTTCGCGTCCTACACGGCGCTGGACCTTGCGGGGCGCATCCGGGCGGCTACCGGCACGATGCGCTGGATTTGGCTGTCCGGCGGCGCGATGGCCATGGGCGGCGGCATCTGGTCGATGCATTTCATCGCAATGTTGGCGTTCCGGCTCCCGGTTCCGATCAATTACGATTTTGCGACAACGCTCGCCTCGCTGGTGGCTGCCGTGCTCGTCACCGGCATCGGCCTTTTCATCGTCAATCTCCGGCAGCCGCCGGCGATGAGCCATCTGCTGGCGGCTGGGTCGTTCATGGGCATCGGCGTCTCCGCCATGCACTACACCGGCATGGCGGCAATGCAGCTTCCCGCCCGGACCCTGTACGACCCCGTTCTGGTCGCGCTTTCGGTGGCGATCGCGGTCGCGGCCTCGATCGTGGCGCTGTGGCTGACGGCACGCGTCCGCACCATCTGGACGCGCCTTGCGAGCGGTTGCGTCATGGGTGCGGCGATCGCGGGCATGCACCACACGGCGATGGCGGCGGCGAGCTATACGCTGACCGACATGGCCGGAATTGCGCCGTCCGGCATGGCGCCAGAGCTGCTGGCCATGAGCGTCGCGGCCGCCACCTTCATCATTCTTGCTTTGGGCCTCGCCTCATCCCTCGTCGATCAGCGCGTGGCGCTCGACATGCAGGCCAAGGCCTCGGTGATGCAGCAGACCGAGGAGCGCTTCCGCGCCATCATCGACAGCGCGCTCGACGCCATCGTGATCATGGATCAGACCGGAACGGTCGCCGGCTGGAATCCGCAGGCGGAGGCGATCTTTGGCTGGTCGAAGGAGGAGGCGGTCGGCCGGCGGATGGCCGACCTCATCATGCCGACCCGCTACAAGGCGGCGCACGACGCGGCCTTTGCACGGTCTCTCCAGACCAAGGAGATCCGCGGCCGTCGTCTCGAAACCATGGCGCTGCATCGCTCCGGGCGGGAGTTTCCCATCGAGATCGCCGTATCGGCGTTGAGCTACGGCGCCAGCATCCTCTTCAGCGCGTTCATCCGCGACATCACCCAGCGCAAGGCGTCCGAGCGCGATCTGCGCGAAGCCAAGGAGCGAGCCGAGGCGGCGAGCCAAGCGAAGTCGGCGTTTCTCGCCAGCGTCAGCCACGAGCTGCGCACGCCGCTCAACGCCATCATCGGATTCTCCCAGATCATGGCGACAGGTGTCTTCGGTTCCCTGGGCAATCCCAAATACCAGGACTACGCCAAGGACATCCAGAGCAGCGGGCAGCACCTGCTGAGCGTGATCAACGACATCCTCGACATCTCGCGTGCCGAAGCCGATCGCCTGGAGCTTCGTGAGTCGGAGATCGACATGGCCGGGGCGATCGCCGCAAGTCTCAAGTCGGTGCGCACCAGCGCCGATGTCGGCGCCGTCATCCTCGACGTCCAATGTCCCGATGACCTGCCGGTGCTGCGCGCCGATGACGTCCGCATCCGGCAGATCCTGATCAATCTCTTGTCCAACGCCGTCAAGTTTACCGAACGCGGCGGGAGCGTCACGACCGTGGCCCGTCTTGAGACGACCGGAGCCATGGTGTTGGAGGTTGCCGATACGGGCATCGGCATGTCCGAAGATCAGGTTGCGGTGGCGCTCGCCCCGTTCGGGCAGGTCGACAGCAGCCTTGCTCGGAAATACGGCGGCACCGGCCTTGGCCTGCCATTGAGCCGGCGCTTGGCCGAACTCCATGGCGGAACGCTCGACATTTCAAGCTCGTCCAGGGTCGGGACGACGGTTCGCGTGCGGTTCCCGGCGGCGCGCGTCGTTCCGCGACGCAGGGGCGCAAACGCCGTGGATCTCAGTCAGGTTCGCGCTGGTCGCCGGATCGGGCGGACCTGAGCCTCTACCTGCCGGGCAGGACCAGGATCTCGGGTTGATCCGGCAAGTCGGATCGTGTGATGGCGATCGTCGAGGTCGAGCTGATCGTCACCGGGAATTTCGGTCGCGCTTTCTCCAGAAACCGGTTCAGCGTGTGCTGGCCGAAATAGTGCATGGGCAGGTTGAGCGGCGCCTTGATCTTCTCCAGGGCGTCGATCGCATCCTCCTGGCTCATCGTGTACATGCCGTCGATCGGCACCATCACGACGTCGATCTTGCCGATCTCGCTCAGGATCACGTTGTTGAGCAGATGGTGCAAATGGCCGAGATGCGCAATGCAGATGCCGGCCGTGTTGAACAGGAAGATCGAGTTGCCATAGGCGCGCGTGCCGCCCATGCCGCGAAAACCGCGCGCATGCGTCGGGACATTGCGCACCTCGACGTCCTTGTAGCGGATGTCGTGCAGCGTCGGATTTTCGCCGAGCGTCCAACCGCGCAGGATATGCCGGATGCGCGGGTCCGGGCGAGGCGTGTAATGCGTGTCGTGCGCATTGTTCATGGTCACGATGTCGGGCAGCACCAAGGGCGCGATGTAGTCGTTGAAATCGGTAATGGCCGACACGCCTTGCGGCGACTGGATCAGAAAGCTCGAATGGCCGAGGAAGGTGATGCCGACCTGGCCCTCGTTCTCAACGAGGAGCCGCGGCAGCGCCATGCCAGAGCCGGCCGCCAGCCGAATGCCGGTGGGCGCACGCGCAATGAAACCGGGGCAGTCGGCGAATGCTGCTGCCGGCACGGCAATCGCGAGGATTGCCAGGACAAATCGGACCAACGCCGGCATCGACGAACCTCCCGGGTCCCTGGCCTGACGTCCAGAATGCCTCGAACCGACAATTGGTTCCAGCCCCGCCGTGCGGCTCCTGCTCACGCCATGACCGGCGGATCGACTCGGTAGCCGTATTCCCCAGCCGCGTGAGTGAGCTCATGCCACAACGAGCCCGCATAGCTGCGCGCTGCGAATAGATCGAAGCCCGGTTCGGCATCGAACTTGTCGATCAGCACGGCGACGCGGCCATAGAGGCTTTGGGCGCAGTGGCCGACGGCAAAGCGCCTGGGATGAAAATCGAGGCCGCAATTCTTGGCCAGGATCTCGGCGGCGCGCGGCCCGCGGACGCGCAGTACGACACGACCGCTGGAAACGTCGATCAGGGCACCCTTGGCGGCGGAGATCGCGAGGTGGCGCATGGCGACCTCGTCGGTCGTCAGCGGCGGCCCGACCATGAGCCAGGAATTGGGCCCGAGCCAATGGCAGCGCGCAGCTCCGGCGGCGAGGCTGGTGTTCGGCTCGATCGGGAGCTCGACGGCAAAATGCAGCTTGACCGCCGCGAGGAAGGCGGCGCTGTCCGTCTCGCCCTGGATGTTGATCATCGATCCCGGTCGCCGTTCCGCCAGCACATTGATGGATCCGTTGCCGGCGGAAGCACCGAAGGTGCCGGTCTTGTAGACCGGCGCAAGCGAGCTGACGGGGGCGGGCGCGCGGTCAGACACGGAGGCGCGCTCCTTCGGGATCGATGAACACGTTGGGCACGATCTTGACCGGCACGCTGCGGCCGGTCAGCGGCGATTGGGCGTGCAGCGTCTCGCCATGGCGCTTGCGCCCGGCCTTGACCAGCGCGAGCGCGATCCAGCAGCCCAGCGTGGCGCTGTAGCAGTTGGATGTGACGACGCCCTCCATCGGCACGGGCGGCCGCGCGCCCCGACCGGACCCTGGGCCATCGGCGACGAGCTGGCAGCCGCGCACGATCTCGTCCTTCTTGTCGAGCGGCATCAGGCCGACCAGCTGCAGGCGGTCGGGCGCCAGCAGCGCCGGCCGGGTCAACGAGCGCTTGCCGATGAAGTCCTTGGTCTTGCTGACCAGGCCGGACAGGCCGAGGTCGTCGGCCGTGGTGCGGCCGTCGGCCTCAGGGCCGACGACGAAATGTCCCTTCTCGATGCGCAGCACGCCGAGCGCCTCGGTGCCGTAGGGCATGATGCCGTGCTTTTCGCCGGCTTTCATCAAGGCTTCCCAAACGGTCATTCCGTGATCGGCAGCGACATTGACCTCGAAGCCGAGCTCGCCGGAGAAGCTGATGCGAAACACGCGGACGGGAATGCCCGCGATGTGCGCCGTCGCATAGCCCATGAACGGCAGCGCCTCGTTCGACACGTCGAGGCCCTCGACCGCGTCGGCCAGCACCAGCCGCGCAAGGGGGCCGGCCAGCGCCGCGGCCGCCCATTGCTCGGTGACGCTCGCGACATAGACCTTGAGGTCCGGCCACTGCACCTGAAGCCAATACTCGAGCCACGCCATGACGCGCACGGCGTTGGCCGTCGTGGTCGTCATCAGGAAGTGATTGGGTCCGAGCCGCGTCGTCGTGCCGTCGTCGAACACCATGCCGTCCTCGCGCAGCATGATGCCGTAACGGCCGCGGCCGATCTCGAGCTTGGACCAGGCGTTGGTGTAGACGCGGTTGAGAAACTCGACCGCGTCGGGCCCCTGGATATCGATCTTGCCGAGCGTCGACACGTCGACGATGCCGACCTTCTCGCGCGTGTTGAGAACTTCGCGATCGATCGCCTGCTGCTCCGTTTCGCCTGGGCGGCGGTAAAGCTGGGCACGCTTCCACAAGCCGGCATTGACGAACTGCGCGCCGGCCTTGACGTGCCAGGGATGCATGGCGCTGTGACGGATCGGGTCGAGATGCTCGCCGACCTCCGGTCCGACCAGCGTGCCGAAGGTGACAGGTGTATAGGGCGCGCGGAAGGTCGTGGTGCCGACTTTGGGGATCGGCTCGCCGACGATGCCGGACAGGATGGCAAGCCCGGTGATGTTGCTGGTCTTACCCTGGTCTGTGCCCATGCCGAGCGTGGTGTAGCGCTTGAGGTGCTCGACCGAGCGGTAGCCCTCGCGCGCCGCGAGCGCCACGTCCTCGGCGGTGACGTCGTTCTGGACGTCGACAAAGCGCTTGCCCTTGCCGGGCTCGATCGGCGGTATGGCCCACAGCGTCCGGTGCGGCGCCGGCGCGTCCTCGCTGGTCGCCGGCGTGGCGGGCGGCGTCCCATCACCGAAGCCGGCCAGCCGTGCCGCGTCGGCGCCTGCGCGCGCGCCCTCCGCGAGGCACTGGCCGAGTGCAAAATGCCCGGCCGCCGAGCCGGCGACATGCACCGCCTGGGCGGCGCGATCGGGTACGAAAGAGCCGAGGATATCGTCGAAGCGCAGCTTGCCCTGGGCCTGGGAGAAGAGATGCACGGCCGGATTCCAGCCGCCCGACACGGCGAGCACGTCGCAATGCAAGGGGCGGGACGATCCGGTCAGGCGATCGCCGTCCAGCGCCATGATCTCGACGCCGCTCAAGGCTTTGCCGCCATGCGCCAGCGCGACGGCGTGGCCGGCATGAATCGCGAGGCCGGCAGCGCGCGCCCGGGCAGGCAGGGGACCGGTCGGGTCGGGCCGGGTATCGACGATGCCGGCCACATCGACGCCGGCATCGGCGAGGTCGAGAGCGGTTGCGTAGGCGCCGTCGTTGCAGGTGAACAGCACGACGCGCTTGCCCGGTATGACCGCGTAGCGATTGGCATAGGCGCGCGCGGCCGAGGCGAGCATCACGCCCGGCCGGTCGTTGTCGGCGAAGACGATCGGACGCTCGATCGCGCCGGTCGCGAGCACGACGCGTCGCGCGCGCACAAGCCACAGGCGCTGACGCGGTTGGTGATGACCTGGCATCAGCACGTGATCGGCGACGCGCTCGACCAGCGTCACCATGTTCTGGTCGTAGTAGCCAAACGCCGTCGTGCGCGCGAGCAGGCGCACCTCGGGCATGGCCGCCAGCTCGGCCTCCGTCTCGCGCACCCAGTCGGGTGCGGGCTTGCCGTCGATGAACAGCCGTTCGCCCAGCACGCTGCCGCCGAGCGCGGCGCCCTCATCGCACACGATGACGCGCGCACCCCAGCGTCCCGCAGCGCGCGCAGCCATCAGCCCGGCCGGGCCGCCGCCGACTACCAGCACATCGCAATGGACGTGCATGTGCTCGTAGTGATCGGGATCGGCCGCCGTAGCGGTCTTGCCCATGCCGGCGACGCGGCGGATGAACGTCTCGTAGAACATCCACCACGATGCCGGCCACATGAAGGTCTTGTAGTAGAAGCCAGCCGGGAACAGCCCGGACAGCGCCGAATTGACGGCGCCCAGATCGAAGCCGAGCGAGGGCCAGCGGTTTTGGCTCTCGGCCTCGAGCCCGTCATGAAGTTCGATCTGGGTCGCGCGAACATTCGGCTCCGTGCGCTCGCCGCGACGAAGCTGGATCAGCGCGTTCGGCTCTTCGGCGCCCACGCCGACAATGCCGCGCGGACGGTGATACTTGAAGCTGCGGCCGACCAGCCGCACGCCGTTGGCGAGCAGCGCCGAGGCCAGCGTGTCGCCGGGATGGCCGCGCAGCGTCCGCCCGTCGAAGCTGAAGCGGATCTCGCGACTGCGGTCGATCAGTCCGGCCCAGGCTCCGCCCGGGGCCATGCGAAAGAGCTGGCTCATGGCTTGCCCGGGCGTCCCGCGATCGGCAGCGGCGGCTCGAGCTCGCTGCCGATCGGAGCCGAACCCTGCATCTCATGGGTGACGACGTCGCGCCGCAGCTTGAACCAGCGGCGGCACCCGGCGTTGTGGTGCCACAGCTCGACATGGCTGCCGCGCGGATTGACGCGGATGTAGACGTAGTCGTGCCACTCCTTGTCGCTGACCGCGGCAGGATCGGCCGGACGTTTTACGGCCGCGTCGCCGCCATAGGTGAATTCGCGCTGGTCGCGCGTGCCGCACCAAGGGCAATCGATCAGCAGCATGGTGTATCTTCAGTGCGCATTGGGAGTCGGGCCCATGCCTTTTTCGTCCCAGGTCTTGCCCTCGGCGAAGCGCTCGAGGGTGAATTCGGCATTGAGCTTGTGCGGCTCGTCGCGCGCGATCGTGTGCGCGAAGACCCAGCCGGAGCCCGGCGTCGCCTTGAAGCCGCCGTAGCACCAGCCGGTGTTGATGTAGAGGCCGCCGATCGGCGTCTTGGCGATGATCGGGCTGCCGTCCATGCTCATGTCCATGATGCCGCCCCAGGTGCGCATCATCCGAAGCCGGCTGAAGCAAGGGAAGAGTGCCAGCAGTGCGGCCACGACATGCTGGATGATCGGCAGATTGCCGCGCTGGGCGTATGAATTGTAGCCGTCGAGGTCGCCGCCCATGACCAACTCGCCCTTGTCGGACTGGCTGACATAGAAGTGCACGGCACCCGACGTCACGACCGTGTCGAGGCACGGCTTGATCGGCTCGGACACCAGCGCCTGCAGCACGTGTGATTCGATCGGCAGGCGCAGGCCGGCCATGGCCGCGACGTGGCTCGAATGGCCGGCGACCGCGATGCCGACCTTCTTCGCCTTGATGAAGCCCCGGGCGGTGTCGACGCCGGTCACGCGGCCGCCCTCGCGGCGAATGCCGGTCACGGGGCAGTTCTGGATGATGTCGACGCCGCGCGCGTCGGCCGCGCGCGCGAAGCCCCAGGCCACCGCGTCGTGGCGCGCGATGCCGCCGCGCCGCTGGATCAGTCCGCCGAGGATCGGATAGCGCGCCTCCATCGACATGTTGAGCAGCGGCACCATCTGCGCGATCTGGTCGCGCGTCATGAACTCGGCGTCGATGCCGTTGAGCCGCATCGCGTTGCCGCGGCGGTGGAAGCTGTCGACCTCGGACGGCGCGTGCGCCAGGTTGAGCACGCCGCGCTGGCTCAGCATGACGTTGTAGTTGAGGTCCTGGCTCAGCCCTTCCCAGAGCTGGAGCGACTTCTCGTAGAAGTGCGCGTTGGGCTCGAGATAGTAGTTCGAGCGCACGATCGTCGTGTTGCGCCCCGTGTTGCCGCCGCCGAGATAGCCCTTCTCGATCACCGCGACGTTGGTGACGCCATGCTCCTTGGCGAGATAGTAGGCGGTGGCGAGGCCGTGACCGCCGGCACCGATGATGATGACGTCATATTCGGACTTGGGCTCCGGGCTGCGCCAGGCTTCCGGCCAATTCTCGTGCCGGCTCAGCGCATTGCGCGCGAGTGAGAAGATCGAATACTTGACCACGGCCCCGCTCCGGGAAGAGGGAGCGGAGTTTACCCACAGGAAAATGCCATTACAAGCGCGCGGCCCCCGCGCTCAGGCACCGTCAAAAAGACCGAGTTGCGCAGCCTTGTACGATGCCGCCGCTTCCTTGATCCTCAACGACCTGGTCGACGACTTCGGCAATGGAGCGCCCTCGATGGCGAGCAACCTGAGCTTGGTGTTGACCCCGCCTGGCGCGGAGAAGCCGCCTGCCTTGCCGCCGGCCGCAAGCACGCGGTGGCAGGGCACGATGATCGGGAAGGGGTTGCGCCCGAGTGCCTGGCCGACATCATGCGCCAGCAGCCGGTCGCCGAGCCTGGTCGCAATCTCGCCATAGGTCAGCGTCTGGCCCGGTGGGATTTGCCGCGCGATCGCGTAGACACGGGCCCCGAACTCGTCCACGCGTGCCATGTCGAGCGGCGCGGCGCTGAGATCGACATGGGTGCCACCGAGCAGCGTCACGATGGCGTCGATCACCTGCTGGATCCCGGCCGGTGGCGCCGCTTCCGTCACGTCGGAGCATCGCCGCAGCAGACGCGCACGCGTGCGGCCCGCGTCATCGCCAGGCAGCTGCACGGCGACGATGCCGTGCGCGCCCCAGGCGATGCCGCAATGGCCGATGGCGGTGTCGAAGACGGTGAAGTGATGTGTTGTGCTCATGCCCTCGATTATAGCAGTCGCGGAGTGCGCAACGTCCCGAATCTTGCTGTCGTTTGGCCAATGATGTACCATCAAGTGGTACACCATCCCAATGGAGCGGTTAGGTGATCATCAGCTTCCGGGACGGGTGGCTGCAGGAGTTTTACCTGCAAGACGCACGCAGCCGGCAGATTCCGGCAGAGTTGCGGGGCCGCTTGTTTAGAAAGCTGCAGATGATTGATGACGCGGTCGACGAGCGAGATCTGCGTGTCCCACCAAGCAATCACTTTGAGAAATTGGTCGGACGGCTGCATGGCTGGCATTCTATTCGTGTCAATGACCAGTGGCGGCTCGTGTTTCGATGGAATGCATCGCGAGGCGAGGCGTCATCCGTCTATCTCGATGACCATGGATATCGGTGAATGCCCATGATGACCAAGCGGAAGCCCGTTGGTGTTGGTGAGATCTTGACCGAAGAATTCCTGAGGCCGCTTGCGATCACCCAAGGCAGACTCGCACGGGCAATGGGCGTGCCTCGCAAGCTCGTCAATGAGCTTTGCAACGATCGGCGGACCGTTACCGCTGATACGGCGCTCATGCTGGCGCGCGTGTTCGGCAACACGCCGGAGTTCTGGCTCAATGTGCAGCGCCGCAACGATTTGTGGGACGCTTTGCACTCTCCAACGAGACGGCAGAGAATCGAACGTGCAAAGCGCCTTGATGTGGCGGCGTAATGAAATCCTGGAGGAGCGTCACCACACCAGCCGCTGGTGCGGCGAGGCGCGGCGGATCAGGCGCTCCTCGCGCGGGCTGCGGTTGAAGCTTTCGCGGTAGCTCTTGGAGAAATGCGAGGCGGACTTGAATCCGCAGGCAAGCCCGACCTCGAGGATCGACAGATCGGTCTGCAGCAGCAGCCGACGCGCGCGGTTGAGGCGCAGCGTCTGGTAATAGTGCATCGGCCGGGCACCCAGGTATTTCTCGAACAGGCGCTCGATCTGGCGCGGCGACAGCCCGGCCTTGCGCGCGAGCTCGGCGCGGCCGACCGGCTCCTCGAGATTGGCCTCCATGGCGGCGACGACCGCCAGCAGCTTCGGATGGTTGATACCCAGGCGTTCGGGCAGCGCGAGGCGCTGGCGCTCGCCGGCCGCGCGCATCGGCCCGTGGATGAACTGCTCGGACACTGCGGCCGCCAGCTCGTGGCCATGCTGGGCGCGGATCAGGTGCAGCATCATGTCCATCGCCGCCGTGCCGCCCGAGCAGGTGAAGCGGTCGCGGTCGATCTCGAACAGCTCGTCGGTCGCCGCGATGGCGGCAAAGGCCTCGCGGAAGGCGGGCAGGCTTTCCCAATGCAGCGTGCAGCGATGGCCGTCGAGCAGGCCTGCGCGCGCCAGCACGAAGGCGCCGGTCGAGATGGCGCCCACCGCGGCGCCATGGCGCGACAGGCGCTGCAGCCAGGCGAACACGGCGCGGTCGTCGAAGCGCTCGACGTCGAGCCCGGCGCATACCGCGACCGCCGCGAACTCCTGCGCGTCGGCGATCGACAGATCGATCGGGATCGCGATGCCGTTGCTCGCCAGCACCGGCTTGCCGTCGCGCGAGATCAGGCGCCAGCGGTAGAGTTGTTTGCCGCTCATGCGATTGGCCGAGCGCAGCGGCTCGATGGCGGCGGCGAACCCCATCATCGAGAACTGCGGCACGAGGTAGAAACCGATATCCTGGGGCAGCTTGGCGGGCGCGCCGGCAAACATGGGGCAACCGTCAACCAGGCCCATTTGCGCCGCTGGGCCATGAAGCGTCGCTGGGAGGATAACGGCGCGTCGCTCACGGTGCACTATCTTTCCTGACAGCGACATAGCAAAGGATCAGGCCCGGTATGTCCGATCAGGCCATGACAGCGCAGGACGAGCCGCAACGGGTGGTGCGCGCGAGCGAGCGCCGGCGCCGCTCGGTCTCGGGCCGCGGCCAGCCGACCCACCTCGTGCAGCTGCCCTGGCGGCGCGTCACCAATCCCTATCCGAAATACGAGATCTACTCGGCCGACCAGATCGAGGCGATCCACAACACATCGATGCGCATCCTCGAGGAGCTCGGCATCGAGCTGATGTCGGCATCGGCTTGCGCCCGCATGACGAAGGCGGGTGCCCAAGTCGATCGCAGCACGATGAACGTGCGCATGGATCGCGGCCTCGTCGCCGAGCTGGTCGCCAAGGCGCCGCCGACCTTCACGATCGTGCCGCGCAACCCTGAACATGCCGTGCATTTCGGCGGCAATGACGTGATCTTCGGCCTGGTCGCCGGCCCGCCCAACGTGCACGACCGCGAGCGCGGCCGCCGCTCGGGCAATCTCAACGACTATCGCGACTTCATTCGGCTCGCCCACTACTTCAACGCGATCCACATCATCGGCAACCAGGTGGTCGCGCCGGTCGAGCTCCAGGCCAACACGCGCCACCTCGATACCTATCTCACCAACCTCGTCTATTCCGACCTGTCCTTCCATTGCACCTCGATCGGGCGCGGCCGCGCGACCGATGGCGCGCGCATGATGGCGATCAGCCGCGGCTCGACCATGGAGGAGCTCGCCAAGGTGCCGGGCGTCACGACCATCATCTCGGTCAACAGCCCAAGGCGGTTCGACGAGGCGATGGCCGACGGGCTGACGGCGATGGCCGAGATGCGCCAGCCGATCTGCGTCACGCCGTTCACGCTGCTGGGCGCCATGACACCGGTCACGCTGCCGGCGGCGCTCGCCCAGCAGAACGCCGAGGCGCTGTTCGGCATCGCCTTGGCGCAGATCATCAGTCCCGGCACGCCGATGGTCTACGGCTCCTTCACCTCCAACGTCGACATGAAATCGGGCGCGCCCGCCTTCGGCACGCCGGAGAACACCAAGGCGAACATCGTGTCGGGCCAGCTCGCGCGCCGCTACAAGCTGCCCTATCGCACCTCGAATCCCACTGCGTCCAACGCGGCCGACGCACAGTCGGTTTACGAGACGGAGATGTCGCTGTGGGGCTCGATCCTCGGCGGCTCGAACCTCGTCTAT
Source organism: Alphaproteobacteria bacterium (assembly GCA_016869645.1). GTDB lineage: Bacteria > Pseudomonadota > Alphaproteobacteria > SHVW01 > SHVW01 > SHVW01. Next base: position 26,977 of record VGDO01000019.1, on the reverse strand, counting down.
CATGCGGCGGGCTGGCTCGAAGGCGGGCTGACGGCCTCCTACGAAAAGCTCATCCTCGACATCGAGATGCTGCAGAACATGATGGAATTCCTCAGGCCCGACGAGGTGAACGACGAGACGCTGGGCTTCGAGGCGATCCGGCGCGTGCCGACCGGTGGCCATTTCTTCGGCGATCCGCACACGCTCGAGCGCTACGAGCGCGCCTTCTATCAACCGCTGCTGTCGGACTGGCGCCAATACGAGAATTGGGCCGACGCCGGCGCCGTCGACGCCTCGGCGCGCGCGACCGAGATCTGGAAGCGCGCGCTCAAGGAATATGTCGAGCCGCCCATGGACAAGGCGATCCGCGATGAGCTCGACGCCTATGTCGCGAAAAGGCGCGAGGAGATCGGAAGTGGTGAGCCATGACTCTACTTGCTTCCCCGCCGACGGCGGGAGAGGGGATATGTAACGGAGTCCGCCATGGCCAACGACGACAAGCAGACCCATGACGGCGGCTGCCTGTGCGGCGCGGTGCGCTACCGCGTCGAAGGCAAGCTGCGTCCGGTCGTGATGTGCCATTGCGGCCAGTGCCGGCGCTGGACCGGGCATTTCGTCGCCGCGACCGCGGCCCGGCTGGCCGACTTCTCGCTCCAGCGCGAGGCGGAACTGTCCTGGTACCGCTCCTCGCCCAAGGCGCGCCGCGGCTTCTGCGGCAATTGCGGCTCGAGCCTGTTCTGGCAGGGCGACGATCTCGACTACATCGCGATCCTGGCCGGCACGCTCGACGGCACGACCGAGCTCACCGTCGCCCAGCACATCTTCTGCCTCGACCGCGGCGACTACTATGACATCGATCCCGCCGTCGCCCGCTTCGACCAGAGCGGGCCGAAGGTGGCGATTCCGCAGGGGTAGGTATTTTCGTGGCGGTGCATTGGACTGCACCCCATGTGTGAGACACGAGAATCAGCGGTTTATTTCGGTGACAGTGCACTTATTCGAGAATTTCACGTATTTCGGTGACAGTGCACTTAATTAATCACCTAATAATCAAGTGCGCTGTCATCGAAATCGGAATTAAGTGCACTGTCACCGAAATTGCCACCGACATTGCCACTGTCACCGAAACCACACCGAAATCGAAATTAAATGCACTGTCACCGAAATGCTTAATTAACGACTTAATAATCAAGTGCGCTGTCACCGAAATCAGAATTAAGTGCACTGTCACCGAATCGAAATCCTCAAAATATGGGTGCACTCCACAGAATTAAATGCACTGTCACCGAAATCCGTGTCACCGAAAGCGCAGAATTAAATGCACTGTCACCGAAATCGCACCGAAATCGATCGAGATTCTTCGCGTGTTTCACGGCCGTCAGCGCTGGCCGCAGATGCCCTGAGCGGCCGTCGGTTCTATCCGCCCGCCGGCTCATCCGTCGTCTTCGGCCGCGGTGCCGCCGCGGTGCGCTGGGTCATGCGGAAGAGGGTGAAGAGGACGAGGACGCCCAGCACGGCGGCCAGGAAGATGAACAGCCCGTCATGCCCCAGCAATTCGACGGTCCAGCCGGCCGCGGTCGGGCCGATGATGCCGCCGATCGCCCAGGTCAGCAGCAGCCCGCCATTGGCGGCGACCAGGTCCTGCGGCCGGCAATTGTCGCCAGTGTAGCTGATGCACAGCGCGTAGAGCGGCCAGGTCGCCGTGGCGTAGATCATGCTCGCCGCGACCAGCAGCCAGAAGGATTGCGCGCCGAAGAAAACGCCGAACAGCGCGCCGGCGAGGCCGAGGAGCAGCACGGCGAGGATGACCGGCCGCCGCCCGACATGGTCTGAGATCAGGCCGATCGGGTACTGGCCGACCATGCCGCCGGCGCGCGCGCTGAACAGCAGCACGGCGAGATCGGCCGGCGTCAACCCGATCTTCTGGACATAGACCGGCATCAGGCTGGAGAAGCCGGTCACGCACATGCCATTGCCGAAGCAGGCGACGACGCTAAGCGGCGATATGCCGTAGAGCGTGATCAGGCCGAAGCGCGCGCGGTCGCCGATCTCGGGATTGCTCTCGCGCGTGATCGCCATCGGCACGATGGCGGCCGCATAGAACAGCGCGATGATCAGGAAGAGCGTGATCTCCGCCGGATCGACGACGCGCAGCAGCAGAGGGGCGCACGAGCTGCAGGCACCCGCCACCACCATGTAGATGGCGAACAGGCGGCCGCGCGTCGGCCGTGTCGCCTTGTGGTTGAGCCAGGTTTCGATCGTGACCCAGATGCCGGCCATGGAAAAGCCGCTCGGCATGCGCAGGAAGAGCCAGATCCATGGGTCGGAGAACAGCGCCATCAGCAGCGCCGAATCGATCGCGATGATGGCAAACACGCTGAGCGCGCGGATATGGCCGACCCGGTCGAGCACGCGCGCGGCGAACATGCCGCCCAGGATGAAGCCGATGAAATAGGCCGAGCCGATCACGCCGATCATGGTGGTCGGCACGTCGCGCAGCGTGAGCTGCACGCCGACCAGGGGTATGAACGAGGAGATCGCGAATTCGAGGAAGACGACGCTGATCAGCGCCGGCGCGATCGAACGGAGCTGGCGCGCGAGTTTGTCGTCCTGGCCCGAGGCGTGCGGAGTTGTCGTGCTCACGGCGCCTTCTCGGCCGGCACGGCGGCGGACTGCGATCGTCCTGCTCCGACCTGGCTGGGCGCGCCGCGGCGCGCCGAGCGGTAGAGCGCGTAGAGGATGATCGCGACGTAGATCGTGCCGGTATGGATGAAGATGCCGTGGGCGCCGACCAGATCCATGGTCACGGCCGCGACATAGGGGCCGACCACGGCGCCGACCGACCACGCAAGCATCTGCCCGCCCGAGGCGGCGAGGATCTCGTCGGGCTTGCAGCGGTCGCAGGTGTGCGCCGTGCCGAGGCCGTAGAGCGGCGCGCCGGCGCCGATCATCACCATGGAGCAGGCGGCCAGCACGGTAAAGGACATGTCGCCGAAGGCGAGCGCCGCCAGCGCGCCGGCGAGCGCGACAGCGGCGCAGCCGACCATCATGGGCCGCCGTCCGAACTTGTCGGACAGGTAGCCGACCGGCAGCTGGGTCAGGATGGCGCCCAGCCGGTTGAAGGTGAGCAGTGTCGCGAGGTGCGCCGCCGTCAGCCCGGTCTCGCGCACGAAGACCGGCGCCATCTGGCCGAACGACGTGCTGGCCATGGCGCCGAAGCAGGCGACGACCACGCCAAGCGGCGAGATGCGGAACAGGCGCACCAGGCCGAGGCGCACGCGCTCGCCGATCTCGGGGTTGCCGACATGGGTGACCGCCATGGGGATGATGGAGGTCGCGTAGAAGATGGCGACGACCAGGAACAGCGTGACGCCGGTCGGATCGAACAGCACCAGCGCCATCGGCCCGGCCATGCCGCAGCCATGGGCGATCGTCAGGTAGACCGAGAAGATGCGGCCGCGCGTCGCCGTCGTCGCCTTGTGGTTGAGCCAGGACTCGACGCACACGAAGAGCCCGCCCATGCCATAGCCCATGGTCATGCGGATGACGCCCCAGATCACCGGCGATTCGGTCAGCGCCAGCAGCAGCACGCCGGCCGCCATGACGACCGTGAACACGGTGATGGCGCGGATGTGCCCGACCCGGTCGGCGACGCGCGCCGCGGTCAACGCACCGCTGACATAGCCGACGAAATAGCAGGACGCGATGATGCCGATCGCCTGGGTCGGCACGTCACGCAGCGTGAGCTGATAGCCCACCAGCGGGTTCAGCACGCCAACGCCGAATTCGAGCAACGCGATGCTGAGCAGCACCGGTGCGACCGGGCGGATATGGCGAAGGCGATCGGAACTCATCGGGGCGGGGCGGCGACACCAGGGGCGCGGTCACTATGGCATTGATCGGAGACACCTCCAACAGGGCGCACTTCGAGGACCCTCTCCTTAGGGAAGGGCCATCTCTGGCGAGATGCGCTTGCTAACGCTACGCCCCGATTTGTCTCGACCAGCCGCGCAGCCGGTCGCCGATCGGCCAGGCGAGCGCCAGCACGAAGGCGGCGAGCGCCAGCCAGGCAAGGGCGCCGAAGGCGCCGGCCGGCTCGACCGCGGCGAGCTCGGCCCATTTGATCGCGCCCGCGCGCTCGACCATCCAATGCCACGCCTCGTGGCCGACGATGATCGAGATGAGCAGCACGCCGTAGCGCCTGAGCGCCTCGACGCGGAACAGCCAGTTGAGCGCGGGGACGGCCACGACCAGCACCGCGATCTGGCCGAGCTCGATGCCGAGATTGAAGGCGAAGAGCGACAGGGCCAGATGCGCGCCGGCGAATTGCAGGGATTCGCCCAAGGCATTGGCGAAACCGAAGCCGTGGATCAGGCCGAAGCCGGCCGCAATCAGCCAGCGCCGCTCGAAGCGCGCCCACAGCACGTTCTCGATCGCCATAGTGAGGATCGACACGGCGATCAGCGTCTCGACGACGGGCGGAAACCATCTACCGATGGTCACGAGGCCGAGTGCCGCCGCGACCAGCGTGATCGAATGCCCGACCGTGAAGGCGGTGACGACGCCGACCAGCGGCCAGAATCGGCGGCGGAACGGCACGATCAGGCAGAGCAGGAACAGCAGATGGTCGGCGCCGCCGATGATGTGCCGCGCGCCGTCGCCGACGAAGGCCAGCGCCGCCTGCCACCGGCTCGGATCGAGCCGCACCGCGTCGGCCGCGCCCTTGATCTCGAAGGGCCGGATGGCGCCATCAGGCAGCACCAGGCGCAGGCCGAGATGCAGGCGCTGGACGAGCGAAGGCGACAGGTTGATGCGCAGGATCGGATCGGCGACCGCGGGGTAGGTGAGATGGATGTCGACGAAGCCAGGCCGGATCGGCACCGCCGCATCGGCCGGCAATGCCGGCCCGTGGATCAAGGCGCGTGCCTGGTCGAGCGTCTCGAATTCACGATCGCCCGGCGGAGACACGCGCAGCGCGACGATTCGATGGTCGAGCGGCACATTGCCCTCGCCTTTGCTGCCGTCATGCAGCGCGAATGCGCGCGCGACCGCGCCCGCGGCAAGCCGCAGCGCCGGCCCAACGCGCGCCAGGTCGACGAAGCCCGCCGGCGCTTGCGGCAGGTCGAGATCGGCCAGCATGGCCAGCGGCACGCGCCACAGCACCTCCGTCTCGTTGCCTGACGGCTTCACGAAGCCGGTGACGGCGATCTCGTCGGCGACGTCGTGGGCATGCGCGGGCGCGATGGCTGTCATCAGCGCGAGTGCGAAGGCGAGGGTGCGGAGGAGGAGTGGCATGGAAACGAGAGCGTAGTCCAAACCCTCTCCTTGGGGGAGAGGGTAGGGTGAGGGCAAGCGCATGATGGAGCGAGTCGCGTATCTGCCGCGGGGCAATAAAGGGGACATTCATCTTTCTTCGTTTGCTTTGCTCGAAAAAGGTTGCGAAAAAGATGAATGTCCCCTTTAAAGCTGTCCCCTTTAAAGCGCGCATGATGCAGCGAGTCGCGTATCCGCCGCGGGGAAATGCGCTTGCATCATTGAAATTGCCTCGCTGGATTCACCACTCGCGGCTTTGCGCGCTTCCCTCACCCGTTCGCTTCGCGCGCACATCGAAGCGCTTTGCGCTTCGATCCCCCAAGGAGAGGGTGGTTATTGGGGGCCGAAAACCGCGAGCCATCTCCCGGCAAGATGCGCGACACTCTGCTGCCATGTCGCGCTACCTCGACATCCTGCGTCTTCGCCCGTTCCGGCTGTTCTGGCTCGGCTTCACCTTCTCGATCCATGGCGACCAGCTCACCAAGGTGGCGTTCGTCTGGTTCGTCTACGAACAGACGCAATCGGCCGAGGCGGTCGGCCTGCTCATGGTGTGCTTCACCGGGCCGATCATCCTCGGCGGTTTTCTCGCGGGCTGGGCGCTCGACCGCTTCGACCGCCGCGCCATTCTGATCCTCGACAATCTCCTGCGCGCCGCCGCGATCGGCGCGATACCCGTGCTGCACCTGATGGACGCGCTGGCGCTCTGGCACATCTACGCAGCGGCCGCCATCTACGGTCTGCTGCTGATGATCCCGCTCGCCGGCACGCCGGCATTGATCCCCGCGCTCGTGCCCGCCGACCGCATCGCGACCGCGAACGCGCTGGAGATGCTGGGCTACACGCTGGGCGGCGTCGCCGGACCGGCGCTCGGCGGCGCCATCATCGCGGCGGTCGGCGCGCCGGCGGCCGTCGCGCTCGACGCCGCCTCCTATCTGTTCTTCGCATGGTGCCTGTGGCGCATGGGGAAGATCGCCGGCGCGCCGCCGCCGGCATCCCCGGCCGCGCGGCGGACCGGCGGCTTCGGCGCCGCCGCGCAGCTCCTGTTCGGCCACCCCGTGCTGGGCGCCACCACGCTCATGTATCTCGCCTGGAACATCGGCGGCGGGATCATCGCGGTCGCCCTGCCGATCCTCGCCGCCGAGACGCTCAAGGGCGGGCCCGAGCTCTATGGTGTGCTGGTCGCCATCGAGGCCGCGGGCCAGATGGCGAGCACGCTGATCGTCGGCGCGCTCGCCGCCGGCGGCTGGCTCGGCCGGCGCATCTGCCTGATCCAGGCGACGTCCGGTCTCGCGCTGCTGGCGCTGGCGCTCTCCGGCCAGCACGTGGCGCTCGTCGGCCTGGCTCAGTTCGCCTATGGCGTGTGCGCCGCGCCGATGACGATCTGGGCGCAGACGCTGCGCATGGCGATCGTGCCGGCCGAGATGCGCGGCCGCGCCTTCGCGCTGATGCGCATGCTCATGCAGAGCGGCCGCCCGATCGGCGGCGCGCTCGGCGGGCTGCTGCTGTCCGCGATCGGTCCCGCTGCGGCCATGCTGCTGGCGGCGGCGCTCGCGGGCGTTCCCGGGGTGGCAGGGCTTTCGGTGCCGGCCTTGCGCAAGGCGGAGATCCGAAAAATCGGTCGCGGCTGATTTCGAACGAGCGCGCGTCCAGGTGCGGAGGTCGGCGCTGTCACGTTCTTGTTGCGCCTATCGGTCGAACTTCGTTCGACCTAACGGCGGTGCGCCTAACTTGCAGTTAGGCGCTGCGGCAGGTACCCTGCTCGGGAACGAATAAGAAACGGTCCCCAGGGACTGAAGCACGGCCGGAGCAGGGCGGAGGGCGGACCGGGATGTGGCGCTACATCCTCAAGAATCTGACCTACCTGATCGTCACCATGGTGGCGACGTCGTTCATCGTCTTCGCCTTGACCGAGGCGACGCCGGGCGACGTGGCGCGCAAGCTCTTGGGCGCCTATGCGACCCAGGAGCAGGTCGACAGCCTGCGCAAGGAGATGCGCCTCGACCGGCCGCTGCTCGAGCGCTATGTCGAATATGTCGGCAATCTGCTGGCGGGCGATCTGGGATATTCGCTGCGCTACAAGACGCCGGTCAACGACATCATCTGGGACCGATTGAAGAACACCGGCCTGCTCGCCGCGGTCGCCTTCTGCTTCATCGTGCCCCTGTCGATGCTCTTGGGCGTGCTGGCCGGCATGCGCGAAGGCTCGAAGACCGACCGCGCGATCCTGCTCGGCGGCACGGTGCTCGCCTCCGTGCCCGAATTCGCCATGGGCGTGTTCCTCGCGTCGATCTTCGTGGTCTGGCTCGGCTGGCTGCCCGGCACGGCGACCTTGGTGCCCGGCGAATGGTCGGTCGCCTCGCAGATGGTGCTGCCGGTGGCCGTCATCGTGCTGTTCGACATGGGCTATGTCGTTTGCATGATCCGCGCCTCGATGATCGAGACTATGCAGCGCCCATACATCCGCACCGCCGTGCTCAAGGGCATGGCCTACCGCCAGGTCATCCTCGGCCACGCGCTGCGCAACGCCATGCTCAACCCGGTCACGATCATCCTGCTGCAGATCACCTATCTGGTGACAGGGGTGGTGGTCGTGGAGTCGGTCTTCGCCTATCCCGGCTATGGCCGCATGATGCTCGAGGCCGCCCTCTTCAAGGACATCGCGCTGATCGAGGTCGGCGTGCTCGTCGCTGTCGTGGTCGCCGTCGGCACGCAGATCCTCGGCGACTTGGGATACCGCATGCTCGATCCGAGGATCAGGCTGTGATGGCGATGACTCGAAATCAAGAAAAGAGCCTCATCCTGAGCCCTGAGCTTGTCGAAGGGGCGAAGGATGAGGAATAGAAACAACGACGCTCGAGAATAGCACGCACCACCCCATGGCCATGCAAAGCACAGTCGAGACCGCGGTCACGCTGCGCGCCCGCGACGGCTTCGTCGAGCGCTGGGCAAAGCGTCTGGCGCTGCTGCGCGAATCGCCGACCGCGATGGTGGGCCTGGGCATCATCCTGTTCTGGGTCGCGGTCGCGATCCTGGCGCCGGTCATCACCGTCTATCCGCCCAACGCCAACGACTATGCCGCGCTGGCCAACACCAAGCCGAGTGCCGCGCACTGGCTCGGCACCGATCACACCGGCCGCGACATCTGGAGCCGGCTCGCCTATGGCGCGCGCACCGTGCTGACGGTGGCGCCGATCGCGACCGCCGGCGCCGTGGCATTAGGCATCATATTGGGCCTCGCCGCCGGCTATTACCGCGGCTGGACCGACGTGATCATCACCAGGGTCTGCGACATCATCTTGAGCTTCCCCGTGATCATCCTCTACATGATCATCCTCGCGACCGTCGGCGCGTCGGCGCTCAACATCATCCTCGTGGTCACAGGGGTCAAGGCGCCCTACATCGCGCGCATCGTGCGCGGCTGCTGCATGGATATCCGCGAGCGCGAATATGTCGCGGCCGCGCGCATGCGCGGCGAGAGCGGCCAGTTCATCATGCTCATGGAGATCCTGCCCAACGCGCGCGGGCCGATCATCGTCGAGGCCTGCCTGCGCATGGGCTACACCACCATCACGATCGGCGTGCTCGGTTTCCTCGGCATCGGCCTGCCGCCGCCCGATCCCGACTGGGGCGGCATGGTCAAGGACACCTACGGCATGATGTCGGTCTGGCCGCACATGTCGCTGATCCCGTGCGCCGCGATCTCCAGCCTCGTCATCGGCTTCAACCTGCTCGCCGTCGGCTTGCGCGAGATCGGGTTGAGGGATTGAAGGGCGGGGACTACTTGGCAGCAGGACGCGCGGCCTTCGAGGCTTCCCCTCACCCGGCGCTGCGCGCCGACCTCTCCCCCAAGGAGAGGCGATCAAACCCTCTCCTTGGGGGAGAGGGTAGGGTGAGGGGCAGCGTCAGAGGAAGAGAGTGACGCTTCCGATGACAAGCACCCCCATTCTCCAATTCGACTCGGCGCGCATCTCCTATTTCATCCGCGCGGGCGAGGCGAATGTCATTCCCGACCTGTCCTTCTCGATCGCGCCCAACGAGGCGCTCGGCCTGGTCGGCGAATCCGGCTGCGGCAAGTCGACGGTCGCGCTGGCCGTCATGCAGTATCTCGGCCGCGCCGGCCGCGTGACGGGCGGACGCATCCTGTTCGAAGGCAAGGACCTCGCGCAGGCGACCGAGCAGGAGCTGCGCCAGATCCGCGGCCGGCGCATCGCCATGGTCTATCAGGACCCGATGTCGAGCCTCAACCCGGTGATGCAGGTCGGCCGGCAGCTCATGGAAGTGCCCATGATCCATGACGGCGTCGGCGAGGAGGTGGCGCGCGCGCGCGCGCTCGCCATGCTGCGCGAGGTCAAGCTGCCCGATCCCGAGCAGGTGATGCAGCGCTATCCGCACCAGCTCTCGGGCGGCCAGCAGCAGCGCATCGTGATCGCCATGGCGCTGATCGCGCAGCCCGCGCTGTTGATCATGGACGAGCCGACGACCGGCCTCGACGTCACGGTCGAGGCCGCGGTCCTCGATCTCGTGCGCGAGCTGCGCACCAAGCACAGATCCGCGATCCTGTTCATCAGCCACAATCTCGGCACGGTCGCGCATATCTGCGACCGCATCGGCGTGATGTATGGCGGCGAGCTGGTCGAGGAGGGGCCGATACGGAGTGTCTTCGCCAATCCCAGCCATCCCTATACGCGCGGCCTGCTCGACTGCCTGCCGACGCTCGGCCGCGACAAGCACGGTTCGAAGCTGAAGCCGATCCAGGGCCAGGTCGGCTCGCCGCTCAAGCGCCCGCCCGGCTGCCAGTTCGCCAATCGCTGCGCCTATGTCGAGATCGGCCGCTGCACGACTGCGCCGATACCCTCGCTCGAGGTGACGACTGACACCGACCACGTCGTCAAATGCGTGCGCTGGGCCGAGCTGCCGCCACGCTCACGCGAGGCGGGCGAGGGGGCGGCGCCACAGATGGTAGGAAAAATCGAATCCGCCGTGCGCGTCGAGCATCTGCGCATGTACTACAAGCGCACGCATGGATTGTTCAACACGGGCGGGCAGATCGTGCGCGCGGTCAACGACGTCGAGCTGGTGGCCGACCGCGGCCGCACGCTCGCCATCGTCGGCGAGAGTGGCTGCGGCAAGTCGACGCTCGCGAAGGTTCTCGCGGGCTTGGAAACGGCAACAGATGGCGACGTGACGCTCAGCGGCCAGTCGGTCGGCCACACCGCGATCGAGGACCGCAAGCCCGACCTCAAGCGCAAGCTGCAGATGGTGTTCCAGAACCCGGACAGCACGCTCAACCCGTCGCACACGGTCGGCTACGCGATCGGCCGGGCGCTGAAGCGCCTCAAGGGCGTCGGCGGCGCGGCGGCGCGCGCGGAGACCGAGCGCCTGCTCGAGATCGTCAAGCTGCCCGCCGCCTTCGCCGACCACCGGCCGCACCAGCTCTCGGGCGGGCAGAAGCAGCGCGTGGCGATCGCGCGCGCGCTCGCCGGCGACGCCGAGGTGCTGGTCGCCGACGAGCCGGTCTCCGCCCTCGACGTCTCCGTGCAGGCCTCGATCATCAACCTCCTGAACGAGCTGCAGACCGAGCGCGACGCGACCCTCGTCTTCATCTCCCACAACCTCGCGGTCGTGCGCTACCTCGCCGACCGCGTGGCCGTCATGTATCTCGGCAAGGTTGTCGAGTACGGGCCGGTCGACGCGGTCTTCAAGCCGCCCTTCCACCCCTACACCGAGGCGCTGCTCTCCGCCGTGCCCCAGCCCGACCCCGACGCCAGCCACGCGCGCATCGTGCTCGAGGGCTCGCCGCCCTCGCCGACTGCCGAGCTGCCGGGCTGCGTGTTCGCATCGAGATGCCCGCGCAAGGTCGGCGAGATCTGCGACACGACCCCGCCGCCCGAGCACGCGCTCGCGGGCGGGCACCGGATTGCGTGTCATATACCGGTGGCGGATTTGGTGAGGTTGAATGCGGTGGGGTGACTGCGCGATCGGAGGATAGACCACATAAACGCTGGTCCATAGTTTGCGCAGCTCGGACCTGGGCGAGGCCGAGCGCGTCTTCTGATGGCGAAGACGCCGGCGATCTATCTCCGCGACATTCTCGACGCCATCCGTCGGATTGACTCATATGCGCAGGACATGACCAGGGCGCAGTTCGTGCTCGGAAAGGAACGTGGAGTTAAGTGCACTGTCACCGAAATCACCGAAATACATACGAAGATCTAGGTAGCCCGGGTAGCCCCAACCTTTGGACCGCATCGCGGCCCCATTCCCCCAACGCCAAAGGGCTGGGCGGAGCGATCGTGCCCTGGCCGGCCGGTCACCTCGCGCCGCGCGGGCCGGTGAAGTTGGTCGTGCCGGCAAGCGCGCTCATGGTCAGCGCCCAGGGCTGGGCCGAGCGGCAATAGTATTGGGTCCGGGGCGTGAGCTCGCCGCGCTGGTCGAGCGTGCCGACGCGGATGCCCAGCATGCGCACTGGCTGGCCGGCTTCGGGCGCCTCGGTCGCGATCGGCTGGTCGGCGGCGCGCGAGTAGAGCGGCGAGCCGCAGGTCGGGCAGAAGGTCTGCTCGCGCTTGTTGCCGCTGTCGGCGGTCTTGATGAAGACCGTCGGCTTGCCCTGCAGCAGCCTGAAGCTGTGCTCGGGCGCAAAGGCGACCGTGCGGAAGGCCGAGCCGGACAGCGACTGGCAGTCCGCGCAGTGGCAGATCACGACGTCGCGGGGATCGAGCTCGGCTTCGTATTTGATTGCGGTGCAGTAGCAGTGTCCGGTGACTTTCATGGCTTGTCCTTCGTTCCAGATCGTCAGATTCGGAAGCGATGCTTTCGGTTTTCGCGAAGGCGCGAAAACCTTTCGCTCGCGCTTAACCCCTCCCCAACCCTCCCCTATGCAGGGGAGGGTGCGATGGAGCTCTCCATTCCCCTCCCCCGACATAGGGGGAGGATTGAACCGCGAAGCGGTTCAAGGGGAGGGGGTTAAGCGCGAGCGAAAGGTGAATCGCTCTTGGGCGATCCACCGAAAGCATCGCTTCCAAATCTACGCGCTGCTCGCGTTACGCCGGCATATCATCTCCACCGGCGCTATCACTCCCGCTTCGATTGCATGGCGGACATTGCCGCGCTTCTCCGCCGCGTCGCTTTTCATCAGGATATGAATGCCCAGGGGCCGCACTTCGCCGTGCGCGTCGTCCTGGGCTTCGCGCGCGGCGATCCGGCTGAACTGGTCGAGGACGAAGTCGCGGCGGTTGCGCTCGCCGACCACGGCAAACCCCGCCTGGACGAGCGCGCGGCGATACTCGCCGGGGTCGGCGAGAAAGCTGGTCGCCGCCGTCGCCGCCCAGGGCACGGGGAAGCGCACATCGCCTTCGCCGGTGCGCATCAGGTCGTAGATGGCGAACACCCCGGCCGGCCTGAGCACGCGGCGGACCTCCCGGCACAGCGCCGCCTTGTCCTGGATGTTCATCCCGACATGCATCATATAGGCGCCATCGAAGCTGCCGGGCGCGAAGGGCAGGTCCACGGCGCTGGCATGGCGGTAAGCGACGAGGTCGCCGAGGCCGACGCGCGCCGCCAGCGCGGTGGCGGTGCGGACATAGTCCTCGGTCAAATCGATGCCGGTCACCCGGCAGCCGTACCGGCTCGCAAAGACGCGCGACGGGCCGCCAATGCCCGAGCCGACGTCCAGGAGATGCATATCCTGGGTCGCGCCGATCGCCTGGGCGAACTCCAGCGTCGCGGGACGGCCGCCCGTGTGGAACTCGTCGACGGGCGCCAGGTCGGCGGCCGTGAGACGATCGGGGTCCTTGCCCGCGCTGGCGAGGGCATCGAGGATCGCGCGCTCCAGGTCGGGCCGCTCATAGTGGCCGGCGACGAGGGCGTGGACGGCGTCGGGTGCGTGCGCTGGGGGTGGCGGACGGGACATGCTCCGGCAGCGCCTCGATGCTGGACCGTGGAACGTCCGGCATTCAATAGCTTCCGGCGAGGCAATGCGAGAGCTAATTCACGGGTTGTCTCGAATGGTCGTCGGCGCAGCGTCAGTCCGACACGACCTTGGCCCGGCGCGGGTCGTCGGACTGGTCGACATAGTTCAAATTCATCGGTCCTATGCCATGCAGCTGGATGATCGTCTCCGCGCTCGTCCAGGCATAGTGGGGCGTGTCGCGCGGTATGAGCACGAAGGCGCCGGCGGTCAGGGTCTCGGCGCGCGCCTGGTCGAGCTTGATGCCCATGCCGACATGAATGCGCCCGGAGATCACGGTGACGTTCTCGTCGTTGGTCTGCGTGTGGGCGGGCAGCATGTACCCGCCGGGCAGCTTGAGGCGCAGCACATAGGCGCTCTCGCGCAGGGGATTGCCCGACAGCAGGGCCATCTTGGCGCCGGCCGGCAGGATGGACGGCGCGTTGGACCAGCGGATCGATTCCGCGGCGATCAGCGTGTAGCGCGGCACCGCGGCGTCGACCTGCGACAGCAAGGCAATGGATGCAACGAAAGCCAGGGCGATTCGACGCTTCGTCCGCATATCGCACTCCATGACCTGGGGCTGGCGCGGCTCACATGTCCCTGCTGTGAATCCCGCGGCGCAGAGTCCAAACGCGGACCTACACGGTGCGTTCCCAACGGCCGGCGACGACCCTACCCTGTCGGGCACCTCGTTTCCCGCCCGGTAGTCCAGTAGTTCTGCGCGGGAAACACCCTAAGGGCGTGAATGGGGTCGGATGGTGCTCGGCGATTCAGAAGCGATGCTCTCGGTTTTCGCGAAGCGCGAAAGCCTGCCGCTCGCCAGTAACCCCACCCTTTGAACCGCTTCGCGGTTCAAACCTCCCCCTGTATCGGGGGAGGGAGAAGGTCACCCCCTCCCCTGCATAGGGGAGGGCTGGGGAGGGGTTAAGCGCGAGCGACAGGTCTTCGCGCTGGCGCGAAGACCGAGAGCATCGCTTCCGAATGTTGTGCAGGCGGGCGCAGCAAGCCTACGACTTGCTACGCCTTAGCACCCTGTACAAATTCTCCGGCCCATCCCGGTCGATATAGCAGCCCTGCAGATGCCGGTTGCCCTGCTTGCCATCGAAGGCGGTGCGGCCGTGCAGCACGCGGCGGTTGTCGAACAGCTCGAGGTCGCCCGGCTCGAGCCGGAAGCGGACCTCGAAGCGTGGCGAGGTCAGCAGCTCGCTCAGCGCCCGGCGCGCCCGGTAGTAGACGTCGAGCTCGGCCGGCGGCAGCAACGGCGCGAAGTCGAGGCGCGGGCTGTGATGGATGGCGACGATGTCGCCATGGGCATCGTGCTCGATCGGCGTCTGCCAGGCGACCAGCTCGGTCGTGGCATCGCAATAGCGATAGCGCACCGGCGTGCGCGCGAGCATGGCGTATCCCTGGGGATCGCGCCGCTCAAGCTCGGCGGCGACCGCGAAGCCGTCGACCAGGGTCGAATCGCCGCCCGGCGCTTCGTTGGCGAGGCAGTGCAGGAGCTGGATGCCCGGCACGGGCTCGCGGTAGGGATTATCGGTGTGCGGCGCCAGCGCCAGGCCGGTATAGGCGAGGTCGTCGGCATCGGGCTTCGACTTCACGTCGAACAGCGCGCCGAAATTGGTCGTGCGCACCTGGCCGAAGCGCACGCCGACCTCGAGCACCGTGCCGGGCGTGGTCGGCACGTTGCGCAGCAGCACGAAGCCATGGGCGACGTATTGCTCGAGCATGTCGGCCAATGCGGCGGGATCCTCGAGCCGGCGCCAGTCCGCGCTGGGCACAGGGTCGAGCGTGGCGTCCCACAGGCGCGGCTTCAGCCGCGCGTAGATGCCGTCCTTGCCGGCGATCTCGTCGAGCAGGGCGGAGACCGCATACACGCTGCGATGCCCGTCGGAGAAGCCGACCTCGAGCTTGTCCGGCTCGGGCAGGCGCGCGCTGATGATTGCCAGGTCGAGCGGCAGCTCGGGCGGCTCGAACAGGCGCTGCTGGGTCAGCGCGTCCAGGCTCTCGGGCAGCGAGCAGCGCTCGCGCAGCCAGATCGGATGGATGACCGTCTCGCCGCCGGCGCCGTTGTTGACGACGATGTCGACGCGATCGTTGCTGCCGAGCGCGGGACGGATGTGAAGGGTCAGTGACATCGCGGAGACGTGACTCGCTTCGTCTGAGACTTCCCCTCACCCTAGCCCTCTCCCCTAGGGAGAGGGGACTATGGAGTGTGCCGGCCCAGACCCTCTCCTTGGGGGAGAGGGTAGGGTGAGGGGAAGCGCTTGTGGCAAGACCGCTGCATTCCAGTGCGATCAGCCTGCCACCAACGCGCGCCGGCTGAAAGCCCTTCGGTCATCCCTTCAAGCGCCGAGGAAAGCCCTTGGCGCGCAGCTCGGTGCGGAGCGCGTCCTCGAGCAGCCGGACCGCCATGGTCGACCAGGCGTCGCCGCCGTATTGCTGGCGCGCGCGGATGAACATCTGCTCGACGAGCCCGCCGAGCTCGAGCGGCACGCCGGACTCGCGGCCGAGCTTCGCGGCCAGGCCCAGGTCCTTGCAGGCGAGATCCATGGTGAAGCCGACGTCGTAGCTGCCGCTCAGCACGAGCTGGGTCTCGGTCTCGTGCACGAAGCTGTTGCCCGAGCTCGCCTTGATCGCCGCGAAGGATTTCGCGAGATCGAGGCCGCCGCGCCTGGCCAGCATCATCGCCTCGCCGGCCGCGATCAGGTGGATGAAAGCGAGCATGTTGGTGATCACCTTGATCACCGATGCGCTGCCGAGCGGGCCCATGTGCAGCACGACGCCGCCCATCGCCTCGAGCGCCGCGCGGTGGCGCGCAAACACGAATTTGTCGCCGCCGACCAGAACGGTGATGTCGCCGGCGACGGCGCGGTGGACGCCGCCGGTCACCGGCGACTCCAGCACGGTTATGCCGCGCCTGGCGGCCAGCGCCGCGATAGCCACGATCTCCTCGCGGTCGGTCGTGCTCATTTCGATCCACGTGCCGCCGCGCCTGAGACCTTCGAGCACGCCGTTGCGCCCCGTGACGACGGCGCGCGACGCCTTGGGCGAGGGCAGGCAGGTGATCACCGCGTCGGCGTCGGCGGCGCAAGCGGCCGGCGAGGGCGCCCAGAGGGCGCCGGCCGCCAGCAGGCGTCGCGCTGCGCGCTTGTTGAGATCATGGACGACAAGGGCGAAGCCCTCGCGCACCAGGCTCGCGGCGAGGTGCGCCCCCAGGTGGCCGAGGCCGATGAATCCGTAGCGCGGCGCTTGAGCGCGCCGCCGCCGCGTCGTGCTCACTGGATCGGCTCGAAGGTCGGGACGAGATGCAGATCGTCGCCCCTGTAGGGGTGGCGCAGCGCCACCTCCTCGTTGAGCTCGACGCCGAGACCGGGCTCGGTCGGCGGGATCACGTAACCCGCTTCCCAGCGAATCGGCTTCTTCAGGATATCCGCGTGGAAGCCGCCCCAATTCTGGATGCTTTCGAGGATCAGAAAGTTCGGGCTGCACGCGCTGAGCTGAATGTTCGCAGCCCCCTCGACCGGTCCGCAGTAGAGGTGCGGCGCCACCTGCGCGTAGTGCGCCTCGGCCATGCCCGCGATCTTCTTGGCCTCGAGCAGGCCGCCGACGCGTCCGAGCGCCATCTGCAGGATCGACGCGGCCTTGAGCTCGAGCAGCCTGGCGAATTCGTATTTCGTGGTCAGCCGCTCGCCGGTCGCAATCGGTATCGAGGTCTGGCGCGCGACCTCGGCCATCTGCTCCGGCATTTCCGGCGGCACCGGTTCCTCGAACCAGAGCGGGTCGTAGGGCTCGAGCTGGCGCGCGAGGCGGATCGCACCCGAGGTGGTGAACTGGCCATGCGTTCCGAACAGCAGGTCGCATCTGGTGCCGACCGCCTCTCGGATGCGCCGGCAGAAGGCGACGGAGCGCTCGATCGCGACCAGGCTCGGCTGGCGCGGATCGAAGGTCGAATAGGCGCCGGCCGGGTCGAATTTGACCGCGGTGAAGCCCTGGGCGACGTATTCCGCGGCGCGCTCGGCCGCGACGTCGGGATCGCGGTAGACCGCGACGTCGTCATAGGCGCCGCCCTCGCTGGCATCGGGATAGAGATAGGTGTAGCTGCGCAGCCTGTCGTGCACCTTGCCGCCGAGCAGCTCGTAGACCGGCTTGCCCAGCGCCTTGCCCTGGATGTCCCAGCAGGCCATCTCGATGCCGCTCAGCACGCCCATCAGCGAGATGTCGGGACGCTGCGAATAGCCGCGGCCGTAGATGTTGCGCCACAACCGCTCGATGCGGAACGGATCGGCGCCGATCACGTGGCGCTGGACGACGTCCTCGATCATGCGCGCCACCGTGTGCGGGCCGAAGGTCGCGCCATAGACCTCGCCCAGGCCTTCGATGCCGTTATCGGTCTTGAGCTTGAGAAAGATGAAATAGCGGCCGCCGAACTGGGGCGGCGGGTTGCCGACGACGAAGGTCTTGAGATCGACGATCTTCATGGCAGCTAGGCCGCGACGCCGCGCGGCTTGCGCATGTGCTCGAGGCCGCGGAACTCGACGAAGCGCATCATCGACGACCAGAGATGGTCGCCATAGGAGAAGGGCGCGAAGACCGTGGCGGCCCCCTCTGCGCCATGGGGCCGCGCCAGCGGCGCGATCACCGCATCGACCCGCGGCTCGAAGAAAAACGGGATCGAGCAGCGCGGGGCACCCGCGCTGATGACGCGGTGCTCGGTCGCCTTGACGCGGCCGCCGGTCCAATGCTCGAGCACCTTGCCGAAATTGATCGCGAGCGAGCCTTCGGCCGGCGGCACGTCGACCCACGCGCCGTCATGATCGCGCGCCTGCAGACCTTCGACGCCATCCTGGGCGAGCAGGGTGACGAAGCCGGAATCGACATGGGCGCGGCCGGTGAGATAGCGCCGCGCGCCCTTGTGCTCGACCGCGATCAGCTCCTGGGTCTCGGGCGGCAGCTCGTCCATGGGTCGCACGGGATAGTGGATGAGCCTGAGCGTCGAGATGCCGCGCGTGAAGGCGGCATCGAAGCTGGTCTCGGGCAGGCCGACGCCGCGCGCGATCGCGCGCATCAGCAGCTGGCCGGTGCGCTCCATGGCGCGATAGTAGGTGACAGCGGACTGACGCCAGCCGGGCAGAGCCGCCTCGGGCGGCAGGGGCGTTGCCTCGCACAGCGGATCCCGCGCATCCACCACGGCGGCGCCGTAGACCAGGTCCGGCCCGATATCGATCCCCAGCTTGTAGGTCGGCTCACCCTGCTGCACCGGGAACCAGCCGCGATAGAGGTTGGGCCTGGCCGGATCGAATTTCTGGCGCCAGAGCTTGCGCGTCTCGCTATCGGGCAGCGCGAAGACGCGCAGCAGCTCGGCCCGCATCTCCGGCCCGATCGGTACATCCGCTGGCAGGCCGGTCACGGTCATGAAGCCGCTATCGGCTGCGGCCGCCATGATCGCGCGATCGGCCGCGTCGCGCGCTGGCGACGGACCACCGAAGACCGGACCGATGTCGATGGCGGGGATCATGTGGGCTCAGATTCGATCTTAGTTGCTTCGCCTATGGCTTCCTCCTCTGCGCGGAGCGCGGTGGAGGATCGAGGAGTGGGCTCAAAGCGGCAAGCGCATCCCACATGGGCCCCCACCCTAACCCTTCCCGGCGCGGAGCACGGGGGAGGGAACTAGAAGAAAACGGGGGCCCGCGATGGGGCCCCCGTCCCGGGAGACGTTGGTCGATCGATCAAGCCGGCGCGAGCGCCAGCTTGTAGCCGTCGAGATAGCCCGACGGATGCATCCGGAAGCCCTGGACCCGCTTGTCCATGAAGGTGAACAGCGAGCGCCAGACCGGCTGCACGATCGGGCCCTCGTCCTGCATGATCTTCTGGAGCTGGCCCATGATCTCCTTGCGCTTGGCGATGTCGTAGGTGCCTTCGGCCTTGGTGAGGAGATCGTCGAAGGTCTTGTTCGAGAAGTTGGACTCGTTCCACGCCACACCGCTGCGATAGGCCAGGCCCAGCAGCATGACGCCGAGCGGACGATGCGCCCATGTCGTGAAGCCGAACGGCACCTTGGTCCAGACGTCCCAGTACTGGGTCGACGGCATGAGGTTGAGTTTGACCCGGATGCCCGCCGCCTTCCATTGCTCGGCCATGGCTTCGACGGCGGTCTTCTCCCAGTCCGGCTGCGGCCGGTAGGCGAGCTCGACGTCGATGCCGTTGGGATAGCCGGCCTCGGCCAGCAGCGCCTTGGCCTTGGCGACGTCGCGCTTGATCATCGGCATCTGCGCATAATCCGGCAGAACCGGCGCGACATGGTGATGCTCGGCGACGCCGCCCAGGCCCTTGAGCGAGATCTGCAGGATCTCGGCCTGGTCGACGGCCAGACGCATGGCCTGGCGCACGCGCTTGTCGTCGAACGGCTTGTTGTTGATGTGGAAGCGCGCGACCGCGGTGTAGCTGCCCATCACCTGATGGAGCTGCGCGTTCGGCATCTTCTGCATCGCCTCGAGGATGGTGACGTCGCCGAGGTTGAAGCCGTCGACCTGCTTGGAGGCGAAGGCCGCGAGCTTGGCCGCCGCCTCGTCGCCCGTGTCGATGATTTCGATGGCGTCCAGGTTCGGCCCGCCGCCCCAGTAGCCGGGCTTGGCGCGCAGCACGGCGCGCCGGCCGACATCGAGCGATTCGAGGCGGAAGGCGCCGGTGCCGTTCGAGCCGACCTTGAACTCGCCGTTCTCGGCAGGATCGCACATCAGGAGGGGATAGTGGAAGAGATGCTCGGGCACCGCGAGCTGCGGCTCCTTGGCGTTGATGACGACCGTGAAGTCGTCCTTCTTCTGGATTGCCTGGGCGTCCCATAGCCGCGTGCTCTTCTTCGGATTGCCCTTGGCGTCCTTCTCGCCGCCGTCGAACTCGCTGATCATGTAGCCCTTCATCAGGCCGAGTACGGACGAGCCGGTCTTGCTGTCGAGCACGCGATTCAGGTTCCACACCACGTCGTCTGCGGTGAACTGGCGGCCGTTGTGCCACTTCACGTCGCGGCGCAGGTGGAGCGTCCAGGTCTTGAGATCCTCGGTCGCTTCCCACTTCTGCAGCAGCTTCGGCCGCGTCACGTTGTCGAAGCCGGTGTCGGTCAGATATTCGAGCACCTGGCGCGTCGCATTGGCGCCCTCGATCCAGCTGTAGGTGTGCGGGCTCTTCAGGTCCTGGACGCGCATGCTGATCTTGAAGGTGCCGCCCTTGGGCATGGCGCCCTGGGCCGCCGCCGGAGCGACGAGCCCGCCGCCCGTCACCTTGTTGGCGAAGGCGTAGGCCGCCGTCGAGGACATGCCGACGAATGTCGCGTAGCGCAGGAACTCGCGGCGATCGATGCGGCCCTCGGCCAGGTCGGCCTTCATCTTGGGAATGAGGATGTGTTCTTTGTCGCTGCTCATGGATCGTCTCCCTTGGCGAAAAGCCGCCCGATTTGCTCTTGGTGTTCGTGCTCTCGCGCCCGGCGAGCGGTGTGAGGGCGCCATCTTGGCGCTAGCTTCCCCGGGCGGCGGCAGTGTTGTCAAGCAACCACGGGCCGCCGCGTCGCCCGCCCTGGTCGCTTGGCCGTCAGAAACCGTCGCATTTGCCCGGGACCGGCCGCTATATGCCGCTCAGCAGCACGTCGACGGCCGCAACGACCTCGTGGTGGCGATTGGCCAAGCTGCCCGTGCGTTGCTTCAGCTCGGACAGCGGCACCGCGGCCATGAATTGGGTGACCATCACCACCCGTTGACCTGCGATGTCGAAGACCGGGTTCAGCCGGCTTGCCGGCTTGGCGAATTGCGCCAACGGCAGCAGCGGCGCGACGACCCGTGTCGACAGCTGATCCAGCAGGTCGGACTGGATATCGAGCAGAAAACCGGCGCCGCCCGGGTTGCGATAGACGTCGAATTGGGCCATCAGAAGCGGCGGTGCCGGGCGAGTGGAAGCCCGTGTTTTTCGACGTAGGCGTTCGACGCCTCGATGGCCGCTCGGTTCTCCGCTTTCCAGGCTTTGGCGCGCGCCTCGGCGATCTGGAGGGCAAGGCCCCGTTCGGCCGCGCGTGAGATGTTGATATCGAGCGCACGCGCTTCCTCGAGCAGCCGGCCGTTGAGCGAGACGTTGGTCGGCCGCCGCGGCGCGTCCTCGAGGTCCGCTCCCAGCAGCCCCTTGAGCCCAAGCAGAAATTCCGCCATGACGATGCGCTCCAATCATGGTGACGGATATGCGCAATAATATGCGCACAACTCCTCCCATCGTCAACCGGGATGATGCCGTTTGCCGCGGCTAAAATCGTCGACGCGCACTGAGGCCGATCCGACGAGCCGTGCGCGCCCGTCGATGTCCGGCACCGAGGTGCCAATTTGCAAACCATGCCGCAGCATCGTAGGGTCCGCGCCGCAGGCGGACGGGAGATGGCATGACCGACCAGAGGGACGGGCGCGAAGGGCGTCGGCGGCGCCCCGCACGGCCAGGCGGCGAGCGCATCGCCGGCGGCATCAAGCAGGTGCCGTGGCGCAACCTGGTCAATCCCTACAAGCCGGTCGAAGTCCTCCGACCCGAGCAGGTCGAGAAGATCCACGACTCCTCGCTGCGCGTGCTCGAGGACATCGGCATGGATTTCCTGCTCGACGAGGCGCGCGACATCCTGGCCAAGGCCGGCGCCAAGGTGGAGCCGGGCTCCAAGCGCGTGCGCTTCGACCGCGGCCTGGTGCTCGAAGCGATCGCCAAGGCGCCGTCGTCGTTCCGGCTGCACGCGCGCAATCCGCAGCACAGCCTCGACTTCGGCGCCAACAGCATCAATTTCGCCACGGTCGCGAGCGCGCCTTATTGCAGCGACCTCGATCGCGGCCGCCGCTCGGGCAATTTTCCCGACTACTGCAACCTCGTGCGCCTGGCGCAGAGCTTCAACGTCATCCAGCTGATCGGCGGCTATCCGGTCGAGCCGGTCGACCTGCCGCCCGACACGCGCCATCTCGATTGCTATCACGCCAACATCACGCTCAGCGACCGCATCTGGCATCCCTATTCACTGAGCCGCCAGCGCATCTGGGACGCGGTCGAGATGCTCGCGATCGCGCGCGGCGTGACGAAGGAGCAGCTCAAGACGGAACCCGGCCTGTTCACCGTGGTCAACACGAGCTCGCCCCTGCGCGTCGACCAGCCGATGCTCGAAGGGCTGATCGAGATGGCGCGCGCCGGCCAGTCGATCGCGGTCACGCCGTTCACGTTGTCGGGCGCCATGAGCCCGGTGACGATCGCGGGCGCCTTGACCCAGCAGAACGCCGAGGCGCTGGCCGTGATCGCGTTTGCGCAGATCGTCCAGCCCGGCACGCCGGTCATGTATGGCGGCTTCACCTCGAATGTCGACATGAAGTCGGGCGCGCCCGCCTTCGGCACGCCGGAGTATGCGCGCGCCGCGTTTGCGGGCGGCCAATTGGCCCGGCGCTACAAGATCCCCTACCGGTCGAGCAACGCCAACGCCTGCAACGTGCCGGACGCGCAGGCCGCATATGAATCGATGATGTCGCTGTGGTCGGCCGTGATGGGGCACGCCAATCTGGTCCTGCACGCGGCGGGCTGGATGGAGGGCGGCCTTGTCGCCTCGTTCGAGAAGGTGATCATCGACGTCGAGCTCCTGCAGATGATGGCGGAGACGCTGCAGCCCCTCGTCGTCGATGACGAGACCTGCGCCATCGAGGCGATGCGCGAGGTCGGCCCGGGCGGTCATTTCTTCGGCGCCGCGCACACGCTCGACCGCTATGAGACCGCGTTCTATCAGCCGATCCTGTCGGACTGGCGCAACTTCGAGAGCTGGCAGGAGGCCGGCAGCCAGACCGCGCTCCAGCGCGCCAATGCGCTTTACAAGAAGATCCTGGCCGAATACCAGCCGCCGCCGCTCGACCCGGCGATCGACGAGGCGCTCAAGGCATATATCGCGAAACGCAAAGAGGCGGCCGCAGCGGCGTGATTGGCGATTTTCCTCGCCCTGGGCCTCGGTGAAACGCCGTTTCATCGGGTGCGACGGGTGAGGCGCTGGGGCAACAGTGAGGCCAATTGTCGGGGGCAGAGGGTGCCGCAACGTCCTCGTCCCTCGCCCCGTCGGCAAGCTCAGGGCTCAGGACGAGGAATGTATGAAGATCACCGGCATCACCGTCAGCCATCATCGACTGCCGCTCGACCCGCCGTTTCATGCGAGCTGGGATCCGGTGCCGCGCACGCGCTTCCAGGCGACGATCGTGCGCATTGCGACCGACGAGGGCATCACCGGCATCGGCTCGGGCGACAGCATGCCCGGCTTCGCCGGCCACGAGCACCTCTTCGTCGGCCACGACCCGCTCGATCTCGAACGCCATCACCGCATCGTCGACAATCTGTCGTTTCACTACGGACGATGCTGGCCGATCGACGTGGCGCTGTGGGATCTCGCCGGCAAGATCCTGGGTCAGCCGTGCTGGAAGCTGCTGGGCGGATTGGCAAGCCGCGTGCGCGCCTACGCGTCCTCGGGCACGCTGCGCGATCCGCAGGCCATGGCGGCCACGGCGCAGCGTTACATCGAGCTGGGATTTCCGGCGATGAAAGTGCGCTTTCACCGGCCCGACTGGCGCGACGACGTGGCCGCCGTGGCCGCGATCCGCAAGGCAGTCGGCAACAAGCTCGTGCTGATGGTCGATTGCAATCAGGGCTGGCGCATGCCGTGGGATCCTGCGCCGTCCTGGACGCTCAAGGACGCGCTCGCGGTCGCACGCCGGCTGGAGGAGCTCGACATCTACTGGATGGAGGAGCCGCTGCATCGCGCCGACTACGACGGCATGGCGGCACTCCGGAAATCGACGGCGGTGCGGATTGCGGGCGGCGAGCTAAATCGCGAGCTGTTCGAGTTCCGCACGCTCATCGAGCGCGGCTGCCTCGACGTGCTTCAGCCCGATGCTGCCTGCTCGGGCGGCCTGACCGGGCTCGCCCGTGTCGCCCGCATGGCGCGCGACCACTCGATCGCCTTCACGCCACACACCTGGGGTGACGGCCTTGCCGTGGTCGCCAATGTCCATCTCGCGGCCGGGGTCGGCGGGTCCGCCTATGTCGAGTTCCCCTTCGATCCGCCGGAATGGAGCCTGGAGCGCCGGGACTTCATCCTGGCCCGGCCGTTCCTGGCCGCCGCGGAGGGTTGGCTCGAGCTCTCGGACCGACCGGGGCTGGGCGTCGAGCTCGACGAGGAGCGCCTCGCCAGCACCAGGATTTGAGGCGCCGCCGCAGCCCGGACGCATCCGGAGGCGGCGTATTTCTTTTGGACAAAATGTCGTTGGGTCGGTCTGCGAAGTTGTGATAGCGAGGGGCAACCGAGGGTGGCAGCCGGCGGCAGTAAGGCTCGCAGCACATAGGCCGGCAGCAGGCGAGTCACCCCGCGAAGACGGGGCGAATGCGGAGAGCCGTGACGGATCGCGGCATGACCGGTCGACATGATTCAGCGGGGGCGAGATGGCGCCAGCCCGGACGGGGCCGGCGTCTGCTTTATGTTCTCCTGCATCCAGGGGTCATTCTCGCGCTCGGCCTGCTGACGACGTTGGCTGGCGTCTATGTGGCGCGCAATTTCGTGCTCAATGACGGGCGCGAGCAGTTCAAGAGCCAGGTCGCTTACATCGCCCTGGCAATCAACAACCGGGTCGCGACCTACCAGCAGATTCTCATGGGCGGCGCCGCGCTGTTCCATGCCTCGAATGTCGTGAGCCGCGAGGAGTGGGCGAGCTACGTCACGGAGATCCGCATCAACGATCAGCTGCCGGGTGTCCAGGCCATCGGTTTTGCCCAGCGCATCGTTCAGTCCGAGCGCGCCCAGCATGTCGAGCGCGTTCGGCGCGAGGACGCAAACCCCGCCTATGACATCAGGCCTCCAGGCGAGCGGCCGGAATACGTGGTCATCACCTACAACGAGCCCTATGTTGGCAGGAACCGCAACGTCGTCGGCTTCGACATGTTCGCGGAGCCGACGCGGCGCGCAGCAATGGAGCGCGCGCGCGACGGCGGCGCGCCGGCGCTGTCCGGCAAGGTGGTGCTCGCCGGCGAGGCGCAGCAGGACCGGCCGGCGGGCTTTGTCTTCTATGTGCCGATCTACCGCACCGACATGCCCAAGACCGCGGTGCAGCAGCGGCGCCAGTCGATCCGCGGCTACATCTTCAGCCCATTCCGCATGCACGAGCTGATGTCGGGCGTGGTCAGCAGCCAAGAGCGCTTTGTCCATATCAGGGTCTATGACGGACCGACGGCCGAATCCGACGCGCTCGTCTATGACAGCGCAACCACCGTCGGCGGGCGCCCGTCCGGAGGCGATCCGTTGTTCGCGGAGACCCGCACGCTCGAGGTGGCTGGCCGAACCTGGACCCTCGCGGCCGTCGCCATGCCGGAATTCGCCGAGCTGATCGACTGGCATGTGCCGTACATCGTGTTGGGCGCCGGCATCGTGATTTCAATCCTGCTGTTCGCTGCGACGCGCTGGCTGGCCGCGGTGCGCCACAGCGAAGCGCGTTTCCGCGACTACGCCACCTTGGGTTCGGATTGGTATTGGGAGCAGGACGCCGATCTGCGCTTCACCTATGTGTCGCCACGCTACTTCCAAGTCACCGGCACCGACCCGAAAGACATACTGGGCCGCACGCGGCACGAGGTGTTCGGCCGGCCGCATCGCAGCCTGCTGACAGCCGAAGTCTGGGACCGCCACCTGAAAACGCTGGCTGCTCGCGAGCCGTTCCGGGGGCTCGAGCTGCCGGTCAGGACCGCCGAAGGCGAATTGCGCTATCTCATGACCAGCGGCGTGCCAGTGTTCGACGACGCCGGACGCTTTGCCGGGTACCGCGGCATCGGGCGCGACGTGACCGAGGAGCGCAAGCGCGAGTTCGACCTTCTCGACACGATGGAGGTGGCCGAGGCCGCCAATCGCAGCAAATCGGCCTTCCTCGCCCATATGAGCCATGAATTGCGCACGCCGCTCAACGCCGTGCTCGGCTTCAGCGAGATCATCCGCGATCAGCATTTCGGCAAGACCGGAAGCGCCAAGTACATCGAATACGCCGGCGACATCTACGACAGCGGTCGGCACCTGCTGGCTCTGGTCAACGACGTGCTCGACATGTCCAGAATTGAAGCCGGGCGCTACGAGCTGGTCGAGGAGCATGTCGACCTGCACGCGCTGATCGATTCCTCGATCGCCATGGTCGCACCCCGGGCGGGCGACAGCAGGATCCAGCTGCGCAGCCGACTCGAGGACGACTTGCCGCCGCTGCGCTGCGATTCGCGCTCGATCAAGCAAGTGGCGCTCAACCTGCTGTCCAATGCCGTCAAGTTCACCGAGTCGGGCGGTACTGTCACCGTATCGGGCAATCTCGCCGCCGATGGTGCGCTGGAGCTTCGAGTTGCCGACACGGGGGTCGGCATTCCCGTCGATCACATCGAGCGGGTCTTCGAGCCGTTCCACCAGGTCGACGATGCGATGCGTCGGCGCAGTGGCGGCAGCGGGCTGGGGCTTGCGATTCCGCGCAGCCTGGTCGTGCTGCACGGTGGAACGATCGAGCTGGAGAGCGAGGTCGGAGTCGGCACGACCGCGATCGTCAGGTTCCCGGCCGAACGCGTGGTCCGGCACTAGCCTGAACTTTGCCCCATTTTCGAGCTAAGCAATTGAAAGTGCGGGGATTTTGGCTTTGACGGTAGTCATGGAATTTGTTTGAGGGGCTCGACAGGCTGGTTGTGCCG